>NZ_LS483254.1:331084-662169 GCF_900465355.1 Candidatus Bipolaricaulis anaerobius
GACGCCGGCCCCCGCTACAACTACCCCCTCATCCGGGAGCTCCTCAGGCACGCCACCGGGATCGAGCTCGGCCCGGAGGAGATGCTCACCGTGGGGGAGCGCAACTTCGCCCTCCTGCGCCTCTACGCGGGCCGGGCCGGGCACGGGCCGGAGGAGGACCGGCTCCCTCCGCGGTTCCACGAGCCCCTCCCCCGGGGCGCCTCCGCGGGGCGGCCGATGGACCCGGCGACGTTCCGGGCTGAGGTCGCGGCGTACTATCGCCGGCGGGGGTGGACGAAGGACGGCCTGTCCGCGGCGAAGCTGAGGTCGCTGGGGCTGGAGGACCTCGCCGGGACGTGACACGGATCCTCGTCGTGAGCGATGAGGTCAGCCCTGCCCTGGAGCGATCCCTCCCCGGACAGGGGTTCGGCGAACTCGACCTCATCCTGTCCTGTGGCGACCTCCCCTACGATTACCTCGAGTACCTCGTGGATGCGTTCGATGCCCCCCTCCTCTACGTCCACGGGAACCACGATCATCCTGTGGAAACCGAGGGCCGCCTCATCACTGCCCCGCAAGGGGGGACGAACGTGGAGGGCCGCGTGGTGGAGGCGGCGGGGCTCCTCATCGCCGGCCTCGGGGGGAGCCCGCGCTACGCGCCGGGCGGTACGTACCAGTACACGGAGGGGGAGATGCGGAGGCGGGTGCAGAGGCTCGCCGGGCGGCTGCGGTGGGCCGAGCTGAGGGGCCGGAGGCTGGACATCCTCCTCACCCACGCTCCCCCGCGGGGGATCCACGACCACACGGATCCCGCCCACCAAGGGTTCCAGTCCCTCCTCCCCTTGGTGGAGCGCCACCGGCCCCGCTACCTCATCCACGGCCACTCCCCGCCCCGGCCCGGCCACCCCACCCGGACTCAGAGTGGGGCGACCGGGGTCATCCATGTCCGGGGCCATGCCCTCCTTGAGGTGCCCGATGCCTGATCCCCGCACCCCGTGGCAACGCCTGCTGGACGGGATCTTCAACCACGTCCGCCGGGAGCCGACCCTGCTCCTTCCGTTCGACTGGGTGAGGAAGAACGTGGGGACGAAGGCCTGGCGCTACAAGGGCCTCCAGGAGGTGGAGGTCGAGAAGATCGTGGGGAGCGTGAACCGCTACCAGGACTTCGACCGCGCGTTTTTCCCTATCCACGGGGCTTCCCCCCGCCTGCGGCAGATCGAGGATGCCTGGCGCAGCGGGGAGATCCTGCCCCCGGTCAAGTTGTACCAGATCGGGGACGCCTACTTTGTCGAAGACGGCCACCACCGCGTGGCGGCGGCGCGGCGGGCCGGGGCACGGTCCATCGACGCTGAGGTCGTGGAGTTCGTCCCCCTCGTGCCCATCTCCGCGACCGATACCCCGCGCGACATCCTCGTCAAGGCCGAGTACGCGGCATTCCTCGCCCAGACGCACCTTGACCGCCTCCGCCCCGACCAGGAGATCCTGTTCTCCGAGCTCGGGAAGTACAAGATCCTCCTCGAACACATCGCTGTCCATCGCTACTTCCTCGGGATCGAGCAGCAGAGGGAGGTGCCGTACGAGGAGGCGGTTGCCTCGTGGTACGACCGGGTGTACCGGCCGCTCGTGGACACGTTCCGCCGCACGGGGGCCCTCGCCCACTTCCCTGGCCGGACCGAGGCCGACCTCTACGTGTGGGTATCGGAGCACCTCCATTACCTGCGGGAGATGTACGGGCCGGACGTGGACCTCGAACAGGCGGTGCGGGACTACACCCACCGCTTCGGGATCCTGGGCGACCCGCCCCCCTCCTCCACCCTGTAATCCCCATCACGCACCAGGTTCCGCTCCCCCGCGGACCCCCTCCCTCTCCCGGCGGCGTGCGCCGGGATACACAGGGACGGCAACAGATGAAGGAGGTCCTGCCGATGAGACGACTGGGGATCGCGCTGGTGTGTGCCGCTGCTGTAACCGTGCCCTCGATGGCCCAACTGAGCGGAAGCTGGGAGGCAAGCCTCCTCATCCTCCCTTCCCCACCAGGGGTGACTCTGGAGACGTGCGTTCTCACCCTGGGGTACGGCGTGGCGGCGGGGTGGCAAGTGACAAGCACCTCGACGTTCGGCACCCTCGGCCTCACCGCTCAGGCGTTCGGGGTCCTCGGCGCGTTCGGGCCCCTCTCCATCACCGGCGGGATCGAGTTCAACCCGCAAGCTGGGACCATGGTGACGGTGACCTACCCCGCAGGGTGTACACCGCAGACGGAATCCGTGAGCCTTGTCTCTCCCGCCTACAAGTTGGCCTGGTTCAAGACCGAACTGAGCTTCCTTGGCGCCGGGGTGGCCTTCCAACTCAATCATTGGGCCTATCCCTACACCTTGGATCCCACGGATCCCGATGACGTCGAAGATTACCTCTGGCCGTGCTGCCCACCCCAAACGCAGAGCTACACCCTCCTCGCCCTCATCGTGAGCGCCCCCCCCGCGACCCTGACCGCCCGCTTCTCTGACTGCTGCACGGGGATCGCGTTCACCGATGTGACCCTGACCCTGTCGGACGCCTCCCTCTGCTGCGGGATCACCCACGATATTGAGGTCTACTTCACGAAGGCCGGGTTCGGGCACCTCCTGTTCACGATTGACCTCCCGATCTGTTGTGGGATCTCCATCGAGGCCTCGATCACGTACACCGTCACCCAGAAGGAGCTCTCCGTAAAGCCGAAGTGGAATGGGCAGGGGCAAGCGTGCTTCGAGGTCTACGGTGATGTCCTGTGGGACTGGGACGAGGAGCCGATGACCATCACCGGGCTTGCGATCTACGGGTACAAGCTTCGCTGTGACTTCAGCTCCTGCTCCTACGCCGAGTTCATGACCGCCCTCGATGTCGCCGAGGTCGAGGAGATCCTCGACGATGAAGACCTCTTCCAGGATCTCGAGTTCGAGTACATGAAGCTTGGATTCTGCGGGCCCGGGTGTTGCGGTGGAATGTACACGCTCGCCCTGGCCGTCTATTTCCAGCCTGAGGGGACCCTGTTTGGGTTCACGAGGATCGGCGCGGACCTCGGAGTCCCCCTCCTCGCCAACTTCCGGTTGACCCTCTCGTTTGGGGTCACGGCCACGGGTGGGCCCACCACCCTGGCCGTCGGGTGGGTCCTCACCTTTTGAGAGAGGATTCCTGTTTGAGTCGGGCCCCGGGTTTCCGGGGCCCGTCCTTTGTTGGGGACAGGGGGGCGCGTACAATCACGTCAACCTAAGCGCGAGACCAGGAGGACGTCGTGCGGGTGGTGGGCGCAGCATCCCTCGTCCTTGCCTTCGCCCTGGGGGCGCAGGCCCAGCCCCCAATCTCGGGGGCATTGGACCTGACCCTGGGGCTCCTTCCCGCGTTCGAGCTTCAGGGGTGCTCGCTCACCCTCAAGGCCACCGTCGCCGGGCTCGGAGTAGAAAGCGAGTCCACGTTCTACCACGATGGCCTCCGCTACCAGAGCTTCTCTTTGTCCGGACCAGCGGGCCCGTTCGATCTCGAGGGGAAGATCTACTTCCACGCCCAGGAGGTGCGCTACCGGCGGGCATGGGCCCACCTGGAGATGGCGATCGGCGATGGAACCCTCCTCCTCAGCGCCTACCACTTTGGCTCAGCGGGGGAGTACACCTCCTCCGACAAGGACAGGTTCGGGCCCTGGCCGTGTGTGAACGCGATCCCGTGGGATGAGGCGTGGCAGCACATCGGGCGCACGCTCTACGTGGAGGGACCGGTCGTGGGGTACGACGGGTCGGGCCCCCTCAAGCTGTACCTCGGCCGCCTGCCTCCCGATCCGGAGCGGCTCGAGGTCTCCATCTCCGCCGCGAATGTCGCCAAGTTCGAGGAGGCCTTGGGCCCGCAGTTCTGGCAGGGCCTTGTGGGGAAGGTCGTGTGCGTGCGGGGGACGATCAAGGACGTCCGCTACACGACCCCCCCCGCCCATTCTGCCCCCCAGGTGACCGTGTCCAGCACCTCTGACCTCACGGTGGGCTCCTGTTGCGGGCTGCGGCCGGATACGACCTGCCCCCACCCCCTCATCCTCTGGTCCGAGGTCCTTGAGCATGTGGGGGAGGCCGTGTTCATCCAGGGACCGGTGGCGAGCGTGACCTCGCCCGCGGGGTACCGTCGCCTCCGCCTCGGGGGAGGGGAAACGGTCCCCAACCGGCTGGAGGTGTACATCCCTGAGACTGCCCTGCCGGCCTTCCAGGACGTGTTTGGGGGTTCTTTCCCCAGCAGCCTGATGAATAAGACGATCTGCGTCCGGGGGATGATCGGCACGGGCCCCCCGGCGGCGGAGAACGTCGCCCGCGTGGTCCTCACCGATCCCGGCGATCTCTCGATCGGGCCGTGCTGCGGGGCGGATCTTCACACGGGAGGCCTGTTCGTGGCGCGGACTCACTTCGCGTGGGACCGCTGGTCGTTCACCGTGGACCTTTCCGATTGCGGAGTCGGCCTGGGCCTCCTCCAGGCCACGGCCGCGCTTGAGGGCTATCCCCTCGCGGACGGCCTCCGGCTCGACCTTGGGCTCACCTTCTCCAAGTGTCGCGGGCTGGACGCCGTTACCCTCACGCTTGAGGGGCTCTCGGTGGGCTGCTGCGACCTCGCCGCCGAGGTCGGGATCTCCCTCACGCCGGGGAAGAAAACCGTGACGTTCACGCGCATCTGGCCGCGGCTCTCCGGCTGCCTCACCGTGTACGGAGACGTAGATTGGAATGGGTCAAGCTTCACGGGGATCTCCTTCTACGGCTGGCGGGTTTCCTGCTCGTTCGGCCCGGTGAAGCTGGGGCTCGTCACCGCGCTCGATCCCGATGCGGTGGAGGACATGACCGACGTCACGTTCTACGCCGACGAGTTCGAGTACGTTGAGATCTCGTCCACCGGGGGTGGCTGCTGCGGAGGGTCGATCACCTCGACCACAGAACTGTGGTTCGGGGCGAAGGGGACGGTCGGCGGCCTGCAGCGGGTGCGGCTCACGCTCGAGATCCCCCTCGCCGCGAATGCGACCGTATCCGCGAAAGGGCAGTGGAACTTCGTCAAAGCCGAACCGTTGGAATGGTTCAACGTGGGAGGGAAGGTCTCCTTCTAGCGGCCCGTCTGAGAGCGCCGGCATCCTCAAGGGAGGTGGCCGTGGGGGCGGAGCCTCTCCTCGGGCTCTGCGGCGAGCCACTGGCAGAATGCGTTCAACCTCTCCGCGGCCGCGGTGAGGAGTGCCTCCCCCTTTTCCGCTGTGGCGCGGGAGGGGTTCCCCGTCGCGCCGCTTGCGGAGAAGTCGCGCGTGTCGAACCCGACCTCGATCCCGTGGAGGCGCTTCCCCCACTCCGGGGCCGCCCCGGCGATGGCGTCCGCATACCGGTTCGTGTCCACGAGCTCGGGGGCGAACGCGAGCACGGCGGAGGTCTCCATCTCCCCGGCATGGGACCCTCCCGTCTCGATTACGGCCGCGATCGTCTCCGGGATCGCCCTCCACCACGAGAAGACAAAGCAGAAGATCCCTTCCCCGCGGAGGGTCCGCGCCGCCTCGTCGAGGGCAGCGGTGTTGCCGCCGTGCCCGTTCACGAACACCATCCGGCGCACGCCGTGCGTCCCAAGCGACCGGGCGATCCCGAGGACGTAGTCCCGGAGGAGAGAGGGCTCGACCCACAGCGTACCCCAGAACTGACGGTGGTGCTCGGACACCCCCACCGGCACGGTGGGGAGGACGAGCCACCCCCCACGAGCGCTCGTCCGCCGCGCCACCTCGGCTGCGGTGAGGTGGTCGGTCCCGAGCGGGAGGTGCGGTCCGTGTTGCTCGGTGGACCCCACCGGAAGGAGAGCGACCCGCGCCTTACCCAGTCTGTTCCTCGCTTCAGCCCAGCTCATCCGAGAGAGTTCCATCCCGCCTCCTTTGAAGATCCACATTGGTTGCTTAGCCTGTGCACCATCGCTATCCTTTGCCAAGTCTAAGGAGGTACGATGCACAGAGCAATCGCGATCTTACTGAGTGGGGTGGCTCTTGTCGTGGGCGCGGCGGCTGAGCGCGGGCCCATTGTCATCCTTTCCGATGCCGATTTCACAGCCGACAACGGGGTGATCGGCGGCGCGGGAACCCCCGCTGATCCCTACCTGATCGTGGGGGGGCAGATCCGCGTCCCTGATGGGGAGCTCTACGGGATCCGGGTCGAGGATACCACGGCCGCGTTCGTCATCCGGGGGTGCCTGGTGAGCGGAGCGATGGACTCCCGCGGGGCCGCGATCTACCTCGCCGATGTGACGGGAGGGACGATCGAGGATTGCTCAGTTAGCGATAGCATCAATGGGATCCGCATCCAGACGTCGCGGGATATCGCGGTGCGCGACACCTTCCTCGGCGTGTACGGGGTCGGGTTCCAGGTGTTGGGGCTCGAGGCGGAGCACTTTCGGCACGCGGTCGAGCCGACCACCACCGTGAACGGCCAAGAGGTCCGCTACTACTACGGGGCCTCTGGGCAAGTCCTGGAGGGGATCGCCGCGGGGAACATCACGCTCGCCGCGTGTCGCAACGTGACCCTCCGGGGGGCGAAGATCGACAAGGGGGATGGGATCACGGTTGCCTTCTCCGAGGGCGTGCGGATCGAGAACGCGGACATCTCGCGCGCGATGGGGAACGGGGTGTTCATCGTCTCCTCCCCGGGCACGGTGGTCGTGGATTCCCCACGGATTGCGAACTGTGCCCAGGCGGGGATCTCGGTCCTCCTCTCGGATCGGGTGTGGGTGGAGAAGGTTGGGCTGTACGCGAACCAGGTGGGGTTGCTCGTGAACGGCTCCGACGGGGTGATGGTGCGGAACAATGCGTTCGCCGCGAATTCGATCGGCGTCCTTGTGACGGGCGGGGCGCAGGAGACGGTGATCCAGCAGGGGCTATTCTACCAGAACAACCATGGGGTGGAGATCGAGACGTCGCAGGGCGCGGTGGTGGAGGCGTGTGCGTTCACCGAATCCGATGTTGCCGTGTTCATCGAGGGCGGGGCCCAGAACCCGCGGGTGGCGTACTCGACGATGGCCCAGGTGGGTTATGGGATCTCAACCCTCGGTTCGTATGGGGTCTACGAACGGAACCTCATCGCGCGGGCGAATATCGGGCTCATCTTCGAGGAGGCCTATGGGCAGGCCACCCCCACCGGCAACACCGTCCGCCACAACGTGCTCTACCGCTCTACGGACGCGCTGTACCTCGGCACGGAGACGAGCGGGACTCGGGTCTACGAGAACCTGATCTGGGATTGCAGCCGCGCGGCGCGGGACCTCGGGAAGAACCTGTGGGCCCCCGACGGGCGGGGGAACTGGTACTCCGACTACACAGCGCCGGACGAGAACAAGGATGGGATCGGCGATCTCCCGGTCCTGTTCGGGGGCGGGGGCGAGGACGCTGCTCCGCTCCTGGACCGTGGCTTCTACCCTGGCCTGCCCGGGGTGGTGGGGACGATGCGCGAACAGGCCCTGATCCTGGCGGACGCGGCCGGGAACCAGGCGAACCTCGTAGCCCGCGTCGCCGCGCTCCCGCACGAGAGGTTCATCGGGTTCCAGGGGATCCCGAGCGAGACGGGAAAGGACCTCGCGATCCTGTTCGTGTTCGAGGCCCCCACGGTGAGCCAGTTCCACATGCAGAACGTGTTCCTCCCGCTCGACCTCGTGTTCTTCGCCGCCGACGGGGCGTTCCTCGGCCGGACGACGATGGAGGCCGATTCGAAGGACCTCTACGGGGCAGCTGATCCGTTCACATTTGCGCTCGAGGTGCCAGCGGGAAGGCTCGCCGCACTCGGGCTGGGGCGGGAGGTCACGCTCACCCGGGTCCCGTGATCCGGACTGTACTCTTCGACCTCGACGGGACCCTCGTTCGCTACCACGGGGTCGCCTTCGAGTCGAGTTGGGGCGCGCTCGGCGTGGCCGCAGGGGTCGGGGAGCTGTGGGACGATCTCCTCGCCCGCTACCGGGGGCGGCTGGATGAATATCCAGACTGGGTGAGGGAGAACGCTTCCCTGCTCCGCGGGGTGCCTCTCGCCCGTGTAGAAGAGGCCCTGTTCCCTCCCCCCTACGCCCCCGGCGTCCGCGAGGCGGTTGCCGAGCTAAAGGAGGCCGGATACGTCCTGGGGATCGTGTCCTCGGGGGTGAGCCTCGTCGCGGACCGGGTTCGGGAGGAGCTCGGCCTCGCTTTCGCGATCGCGAACGAGCTCCTCGTCGCGGACGGTCGGTTCACGGGGGAGGCGGTGGTGCGGGTGGGCCTGGGCGAGAAGCGCGCCGTGGTGGAACAGGTGGCACGCCAGCGGGGCCTGTCCCTCGGGGAGGTCGCGTTCGTGGGGGATCACCTGAACGATATCCCGGTGTTCGCAGCCGTGGGGTACGCGATCGCCTACGCGCCGAAGGAGCCGGAGGTGGCGCGGGCTGCGCACGCGGTCGTTGACCACTTCCGCTCGATTCCCGAACTGGTGCGGGCCGCGAGTTGACGGCCCATGCGGGGATCGCCACAATGGCCGGTAGGCCATGGACCGCGAACGGGGGAGAGAGGAGGTCGCCCAGAAATGGCGGGAGCTTCTCGGGGGAGTCCAGGATCAGCTGCTCCGCGCGTGCCTTCCTACCTCCCCAGATAAGGTCCGACGGGACCGCGGTGTCCTCCTGATCGAGATCGACTCACCGTTCAAGAGAGACTACGTCCAACGCAAGCTGGGGAAGCTCACCGAGGCGGTGCGGGCCGTGTTCGGGGAGGTCGAGGTGCATCTGACCGAGCCAGGGGAGCAACGCACGCTCCCGTTTGAAGAGGAGGCCACGATACCCGTGCCCGCGGAGGCCCCCGCCCATCCCATGCCGGCGCGGATCCTCGTCCTGGGGATCGGGGGTGGGGGGATCAACGCCCTCAGCCGGATGCGCGACGCCAAGCTGGCGGGGGTTCGCCTGGCGGCCCTCGACACGGATCGTCAGGTGCTGTCCTCGTTCCATGGCGGGGAGGGTCTTCTCCTCGGCCAGCGGGTGACCCATGGCCGGAGCACCGGTGGGGATCCGGACAAGGCGCGCCGGGCGGCGGAGGAGGCTGTGGCGGAGATTGAGGATCTCATCGCTGACGCCCACCTCGTGTTCCTCACCTGCGGGCTCGGGAAGGGGACGGGCGCGGGCAGCGCGCCGGTGGTGGCCCAGATTGCCCGCTCCCGTGGCGCGCTCACGGTGGGGGTGGTCACCCTCCCGTTTTCGTTCGAGGGGGAACTACGGGCCCAGCGGGCCCAGGCGAGCCTGGCGCGGTTGGCGGAGAAGAGCGATGTCCTGATCGTGGTCCGCAACGATCGCCTCCTGGAGATCGTCCCCAACGTCTCGGTGACCGAGGCGTTTCGGCTCGCCGATGACGTGCTCCTGCGTGGGGTGCGGGGCATCTCCGACCTCATCACCGTGCCCGGCTTGGTCAACCTCGACTTCGCGGATGTCGCCTCCGTGCTGCGGGGGGCGGGGACGGCGATGATGGGCATGGGGGAGGACCGGGGCGAGAACAGGGCCCTGCGCGCGGCGAAGGCAGCGGTGACGAACCCCCTCCTCGAGGGGGGGACGATCAAGGGGGCGCGGCGCGTCCTCCTCAACATCACCGGCGGGGAGGATCTCACGCTGACCGAGGTGACCCAGGTGGCGGAGTTCATCCGCCGATCCGCTGCCGCCGAGGCCGATATCACGTTCGGGGCAGTGATCCAGCCCCAGCAGAGCGGGAAGGTCGAGGTGACCGTGATCGCGGCCGACTTCCGCGAGGTCGCAGTTGAGGAGGAGGAGAAGGAGCGGCCGCGGCCCGTCATCCCCCGCCGGACCCCCGGCGAGGACCTCGACATCCCAACGTTCCTTCGGCGTTCGGAAGGCTGACGATGGCCCCTCCGGCCGCAGGCCCGCGTGGTTCGTCCCGCCGTGGGCCGCACGTCCTCTCGGTGTTATGGGCGGTCGTCCTCGCCACCGCCCTTTCCGGAACCTCCCTCGCCGCATCGGTCCGGTATGAGCTAGCGATCTCGGTCGGGGCAGGGGGGGAGATCTGGGGGGAGGCCACCGTCCGCGGGGTCGCCCCTGCCGATTGGCCAGAGGCCGTGTTCCGCCTGTACCCGGCGGCCCCCAGGGGCGACCGTCTCGCCCTCCGTGGGGCGTGGGTTGAGGGCCAGGAAGTCAGTTGGGAATGCATCGAGCCGACGACGGCGACCGTGGCCATCTCCACCGGAGCCGGGGAGGAGTTCACGGTGGCCCTCGCCTTCGCCGGGACGGTGCCGGAGTTCTCATCCACGGACGGATATGGGGCCTATGCCCGCTCCGCGCACGCGATCGTCCTCTCCCAAGCCTACCCAATCCTCGCCCCGTGGGACGGAGGGTGGATCGCCTACCCCGTCTTCCCGTGGGGCGATCCGCTGGTCGCGGAGGCCGCGGACTACACGCTCGACCTGGCTGTGCCCGACGGGTGGACCGTCGTCGCGGGCGGGACCGAGGTCGAGATCGCCCCGGGCCGGTACAGGGCTGAAGGGGAAAGCCTGCGGGAGATGGCGGTCGTCCTCCTCCATGGGTACGAACTCCAAACGGCGTCGGCGAACGGGGTTGAAGTGCACAGCTACTCTCGGCCCGAGCACGCGGAGGCGAGCCGGGCCGCGCTCGAGATCACGGTGGCCGCGCTCGACGTGTTCGCGCGCCACTTTGGCCCCCTCTCCCTTTCCGAGCTCGATGTGGTCGCGGTGCCCCTGCGGGGGGCGGCAGGGATCGAGTACCCGGGCCTCATCCTCGCCGGGGAGGGCTACTACAGCCGCTATCCGTCCGATCCTCTGTTCTTTCCGATGATCTTCGCCCACGAGGCCGCCCATCAGTGGTGGTACGCCGAGGTGGGGAGCGACCAGGTGGCCGAGCCATGGGCGGACGAGGCGCTCGCCACCTACACATCCGGCCTCTACTTCGAGTCCGAGGGGAGGTCCGCCGAGATCCTCCGCTACTGGGAATCTGGCTACGCCCAAGGTCGGGCGCGGAACAGGACCGCTGGGATCACAAGCCCAGTGTGGGAGTTCCCGAACGGGGACGGGTACGGGGGGATCGTGTACTCCGGTGGCGCGCTCTTCTTCCATGCGGTGCGGGAGAGGATGGGGGATGACGCGTTCTTCCGCGCCCTCCGCCGCTACCGGGAGGAGTTTCGGGGGCGGATCGCCTCCGGGGCGGACCTCCTCGCGGCCCTCGCCGCAGAGAGTCCTTACCCGCTCGCCGACCTCATCGCGGATTGGCTCGGGCTCTAGGCGCCGCGGCCGGACGTCCCGAGGCCGGGGACACGGAGCCTCTTCTCGACCCAGCGCATGGTCAGGGTGAGGAGGAGCACCACCGCGAGGTAGATGGCCGCCACCACGAGGAACAGCTCGAGGAACCGGAAGTTCTTCGCGGCGATCGTGCGCCCGACCCCCATCAGATCCGCCGCCCCCACCATGTACACGATGGATGAGTACTTGAGCATGTAGATGAGCTCATTCGACCATGGCGGGATCACGAGCCGCAATGCCTGGGGGATGATGACGTGGCGGATCGCCTGGAGGCGAGTGAGCCCGATCGACCGCGCGGCCATCATCTGCCCCGCTTTGACGGATTGGATCGCGCCGCGGAAGTACTCCGCCTGGTAGGCCGCGGTGTTGAGGGCCATCGCTACTAAGCCGGATACGAACGGGGTGAAGACGATTCCCACGTTGGGGAGGCCGAAGTGGACGATCATGAGCTGGACGAGAAGGGGGGTCCCCCGGAACAGGTGCACGTAGGCGCTTGCCAGCGCGTAGAGGGGGGAGAGCCATCCCCGCGCGTAGACGCGGAGGAGGGCGAGCACGATCCCCACGAGCGCCCCGAGGGCCATGCAGGCCGCGGTGAGCTCAACGGTGAGGACGAGGCCCCGACCGAGCTGGGGCAGCCACGCCCAGTCGAAGACGAGGTTCATGCCGCGTCCCCGTAGAGCTCGCTGATCTTGCGCAGGAAGTCCCCCGTCCGCGCCACTTCGGGGGAGCGGAACATCTTCTCCGGCGGCCCCTGTTCCACGATCACCCCGTGCTCCATGAACACGATCTCGTCCGCTACGCTGCGGGCGAACCCCATCTCGTGGGTGACGACGATCATCGTCATCCCCTCCTCGGCGAGCTTCACCATCACCCCCAGCACTTCGCCGATCAGCTCAGGGTCGAGGGCGCTGGTGGGCTCATCGAACAGGATGAGTTGCGGGTCCATCGCCAGGGCGCGGGCGATCGACACCCGCTGCTGCTGGCCCCCCGACAGTTCGGCGGGGTAGGCGCTCGCCTTGTCGGCGAGCCCGACCCGCGTCAGCTCCGCCATCGCCCGCTCCGTGGCCTCCTTCTTCCCCATCCCCTTCACGCGGAGGGGGCCGAGCCGCACGTTGTCCAGCGCCGTGAGGTGGGTGAACAGGTTGAAGTCCTGGAACACGAACCCGATCTGAGATCGGATCCGGTTGAGGTTGGTCCCCTTCCCCGTGACCTCGCTGTCCCCCAACCACACCCGCCCCCGATCGGGCTCGGTGAGGCGGTTGATGCAGCGTAGGAGCGTGGACTTGCCCGTGCCCGACGGGCCGATGACGACCTTCGTCTCCCCCTTCACCACCGTGAGCGAGACGCCGCGGAGCACCTCCTCCGTCCCGTACCGTTTGTGCAGGTCCTCCACCCTTAGAAGCGGCATCAGCCCCTCACCTCCAGCCCCGGCACGCGCAGCCGCCTCTCCAGAAGGCCGATCCCCCAGTTCCCAGCGTAGGTGAGGATGAGGAACATCAAAGCCACGACGATGAATGCGGGCAGGGCGAGGGGGAAGTTACGGGCAGTGAGGTAGCGGGCCTGGCGCATCACCTCCACCACGCCGATCCCGTAGGCGAGCGTGGTGTCCTTGAGCACGGACGAGAACTCGTTCGACCAGCCGGCCAGCGACAGGCGCAGGGCCTGGGGGAGGATCACGTGGCGGATGACGCCGAGCCGGCTCATCCCCAGGCTGCGCGCGGCGAGGGACTGCCCCGGTGAGATCGTCTGGATCGCCCCACGGAAGATCTGGGACTGGTAGGCTGACGAACGGAACCCCAACGCGAGCACCGCGGCGAGGAACGCCGAGATCTCGACCCCGAACTGGGAGGGTCCGAAGTAGAATAGGAACAAGAGCACGAGCTCCGGGACCCCCCGGAAGAACCATTCATAGGCGAGGGCGAGCGCCCGGAACGGGCGCGGGGCATACACCTCGACCAGGGCCACGACCACGCCGATGACGAGCCCTAAACTGAGCAGCCCGGCGAGGAGCTCGAGGTTCACCGCCAGGCCCTGAAGGAGGACCGGAACCTTGGGCCAAAGCTGAGACCAGGATTCGAGCGTCAATGGGTCAAGTCATACGGGGGAGGGGTCTGCGGCCCCTCCCCCGCTTGGGTTCACTCGGTCACCAACGCCGCGAACGTCTGGGCGAACTTGAGGACGTCCTTCTCTACGAGGAGGATGTCGATGGATGCCTCCCACGCGGCCTCGATCTCCTCCAGGCCCGGCCCAAAGTAGGCGGAAACGAGGAGGTCCCACGCTCCGGATTCCTTGAGCTTCCCCATGCCGGAGCTCAGGAGGGGAAGGATCCCCTTCGGATCGCCCTTCGCGACGAGGAAACCGAATTGCTCCCCCGTCTCGATGATCCCCGCGATCTCCAGCAGCCCCGGGTACTGGGCCACCGCCTGCCGCGACGGATCCACGTCCTGCACCACGGCGTCCAGACGCCCGGCGAGGAGGTCGAGGACCGCCTCCGGATAGGTCTCGTAAAGGACGAGGGTCACATCCGGGTACTGCTCCTCTACCCATCCCGCCCCGGTCGTGCCCCGCTGGGCTCCGACCTTGCGCCCCGCCGCCAGCGCCCCACCCACGTCGAGGCCCGCCCCGGCGCGCGTGACGACCGCCTGATCCGAGGTCCAGTACGGCTCGGAGAAGTCCACCACCTGGGCCCGCTCCTCGTTGATGGTGAACCCCGATGCCCCGATGTCCCCCTTGCCGGCGATCACGGCCGGGATGATCGAGTCGAACGGGGTATCCCGGATCTCGATCTCGTAGCCCTCCACGATCGCGATCGCTCGCATCACGTCGAGGTCGAACCCGAGGTAGGCCCCCTTGGCGGACACCCACTCGAACGGAGCCCACGCGATGTCGCAGAGGACGACGTACTTCGGCTGGCCCATGGCCAGGGCCCCCACGGACAGAACCGCCGCCAGAACAAGAACCGCGCCTCGCCTCACCTTGACCACCTCCGAAAGGATGGATGATTCAGTTGTACTATACGCGGGAGGAGGTGGGGCCGTCAACAGGGGCTAGGGGCGATCGAGGTGGCGGCGGGCCCAGTCCGCTTCCTCTCCCGGCAGGAGGAACGGCTCGGGGGGGACGAGCCGGCGGTGGCGCGCGATCTGGCGGTAGGGGAAGCGGTGGACGAGGAAGGCCCAGCTCAGGGCGAGGTCGTTGTAGGACCGGCGGGCGAGGTCCCGCTCCTCGTCGGCCTGGGCCAGGCGGTCCTGGGCCTGGCGGATGGCCTCGATCCGCTCCCGGGGGAGGCCGCGGTAGATCTGGAGGAGGACGTCCTCCACCGCCCGATCCGCGGCGGCGAGGTCGCGGGGACCGGTGGCCTGGCGCAGCTTGGCCACGGCCTCCCGTAGCCGAGGCCTCCCTTCCGGGACGTACCCCGCCTGCTCGAGCTCCGCATGCATCGCCTCGAGGGCGGTCGCTCTCTCCGCGAGCGCCTTCTCTAGCTCCCCCCACGCCGCGGTGACCCGCGCCAGGCCGCGCGTGACCCGCCGCGTCCATCGCCACCACAAGATGAGAGCCGTCCCCACGACGAGGAGGGCGAGGACGAGCCAGGAGATGGGGTTCATCCCGTCACCAGCTCCGCCCTCCCCCGCCGCCCATCCCCCCCCCGGAGAACCCGCGCCCCCCGAACCCCGACCCGCCGCTCCACCCGCCGCTATGGGCCGAGCGCGGGGCCGAGGTGGCGGCGCTGTAGGCGCTATGCTGGAGGGCGACGAGCCTCCTCCCAAACCAGTACGGGGCGAACGTGGGGAACCGCCCCTCGTACCACTGGGGAGGCTGGGCGAGGAGCCCGTCGAACTTCTTCGTCCACAGCTCGGTCAGCCCGAGGGCCATCGCGTAGGGGAGGAGCTCGTCGAAGTGCTTCTCCCGGGCCGCGAACTCGATCCGGTCCACCTCAGCGCGGCGGATGTACTCCACCAACCCCAGCACGCTCCGCAACGCCTCGGTCCCCTTCCCCGTCCGCTTGGGCATGAACGGGGCGAAGAGGAGGATGATGAGACCGGAGACGCCGAGGGCGAGGCCGAGGTAGAGGGACTGGGTGAGGGACCCGAGGAAGGCGGCGAGGACGATCGTCCCGATGCCGATCCCGTAATAGGCGCTGCGCACATGGTTGGGGTTCCCGAGGTAATACCCGTCTTCGCTCAGGTCCATGTACAGCCGGGTCTTGAGGCCTGGCATCTTGTCGTACAGCTTGTACTTGAGGTCGGAGAGCTTCCGACTCCCCGCCCCGCCGAGCAGGGCGTCGCGCAGGGCCTGCTCGTACGGGGTGAGCGGGGCATCGCTCTCCGTGGCCACGAGCTCGAAGTCGTCGGGCTCGCGAGCGCTTTCGTCTGTCCAGATCTCGCGGATCTTGATGTGCCCCTTCGTGGCTAACGAGAGGATCCCCGCCGCGAAGTCGCGCGGATCGACGCGGTTATCGAGGAGCACCCCCGCCTCGGCCGGGCCCAGGCCAGCGATCGGCGTGTACTCCGGGGCCACCGACCCCACCTTGGGATCGCGCCCTCGCTTCCACCACAGGGTGAACATCCCGACCAGGATGAGGATCGGGATCCCCGCGTACAGGTTATCTTGGAGGAACCACAGGAATCCCTGCCACGCCCCGGGGAGGGCCACCGTTCCCTCCGGGAACCGCACCGCGACCGTGAGCCCCTCCCCCGCCCGCAGCCCGGCTGCCTCGCCCACGAGAGAGCCGTCAGCCCACCCCAACTCCCACGGGCCCATGGTCCCGTACGCACCGCGGTACCCTACTGTTCTCACGTCGGTGGGGGCGACCTCAGGGGGGAACGCGATCTCGACCCGAGCCCGGGCGATGGGCATCGCCCAGTCGGTTCCGATCGCGTTCCAGTAGAGCTCGATCTCCTCGTCGTAGCGGCGCAGGGCTCGCCGGAGTTGGTAACGGATTGTATACGCAATCGGGCCGCGCACGGTGCGGTCCGGGTCGCCGATCTGGAGGACGAGGTTCTTCCCTTCCGTGTACTTCCGGTACGGAACCGGCTCGCCCTCCGCCAGGACCTCGTCCACCGTGACCCGCAGCCGGTAGGTCTCCCCCGTGGGGAGGCGGTAGGAGATGGGGATCTCGCGGTAGACCCCGTGGCGGGCGACGTCGAAGTACACCACGATCTCCTCGCGCACGGCGACGGATCCGTCCTCCCCGATCTCCGCCCGGACGGAGTAGCTCTGGATCTCCTCCCCGCAGCCGAGGATGGGGAACAGGAGGGCGAGGACGAGGGCGAAGCGCGTCATCGGCTGAAGTCCACCTTCGGCGGCTCCGCCATCGTCTCCGAGGGGAGCATGTAGAACTCCCGCTCCTTGATTCGGAACAGGTTTGCGATCATGTTCTGGGGGAACACCTTGATCGCCGTATTTAGATCGCGGACCACCGCGTTGTAGTAGCGGCGCGAACGGGCGATCTCCTCCTCCAGCTCCTCGAGCGACTTCTGAAGCGCGGTGAAGTTCACGTTCGCCTTCAGCTCGGGGTAGTTCTCCGCCACGGCGAACAGCGACTTGAGGGTCCCGGCGAGGACGTTGTCCGCCTCGGCCTGCTCCTTGGGCGTCTGCGCCTTCATCGACGCCGAGCGGGCTTCGGTCACCCGCTCGAACACCTCCCGTTCGTGGGTTGCGTAGCCCTTGACCGTTTCCACGAGGTTCGGGATGAGGTCGAACCGCTTGCGCAGCAGGGTGTCGATCCCCCGCCATGCCTCCTCCGCCCGCACCCCGAGCCGGACGAGCTTGTTGTACACCACGGTCACCCACAGGAAGAGGAGGACGAACACGCCTAGGACGATCCACCCGATCAGCGATCCGAAGTCCATAACACCACCTCGAGGCATTCTAAGCGAACTCTCTCCGGACGGCGAACCGTGGCCGGGCGCGGCGGGACCGGCTAGACTCGGAGGCGATGAAGCTCTACCTGGACACGGCGAACGTGGCGGAGATCCGCGAGCTCTCCTGGCTCGTGGACGGGGTGACGACGAACCCGTCCCTCGTGGCGCGGGAGAAGCGGCCGTTCTCCGAGGTGCTAGGGGAGATCTGTGGGATCGTGCGCGGTCCGGTGTCGGCAGAAGTCGTGGCCCTCGATCGCGACGGGATGATCCGCGAGGCGCGGGAACTGGCGCGCGTTGCCCCGAACGTGGTCGTGAAGATCCCCATGACCGAGGCCGGGATGCAGGCCGTGCAGGCCCTGGCGCGGGAAGAGGTGCACACGAACGTGACCCTCGTCTTCTCCGCGAACCAGGCCCTGCTCGCCGCCAAGTGCGGGGCGACCTACGTCTCCCCGTTCGTGGGGAGGATTGACGACGCTGGTGGGGACGGGATGGGCGTCGTGGCGGAGATCCTCCCGATCTACCGCCACTACGGGTTCCCGACCGAGGTCATTGTGGCGAGCGTGCGCCATCCCGGCCACGTCCTCCAGGCGGCCCTCCTCGGCGCGCCCATCGCCACCGTGCCCTACGAGGTCCTGAAGAAGCTGTTCGGGCACCCCCTCACCGAGGCGGGGATTGCCCGGTTCCTCAAGGACTGGCAGAAGGTCCCCAAGGCCTGACGGGTTTGCGGCCCAGATTCGACGTTCAGGGACGAACCACGGTGGGAACGACCTGGCCATCGCGGCCGGCGAGGGGGGTGGCGGCAACGAGGGCGGAGTAGATCGCCTCTTCCGTGGCCTCGGCCGCGGCCCGGTACAGGCCCCCCATCGTCGGGGAGCGATCGGCGATGAGCTCCATCGGGATACGTTCCACCCCCCGCGGGATCCGCCACCCGATGGAGAAGGCAACGGTGAAGTCCCCGCTCTCCGTGGTGGCCGGGGCCCCGGTGCGGGCAGCGCCGAGGGAGGCCCGGCGGGCGAGCCGCGACAGTTGTTCGGGGGAAAGCGGGGCATTTGTGGCCAGGACCACGATGAGCGAACCCGTCGCCCCTTGTTGATCAGGCGGGCTGGCCCTCGCCGGTGCCGGGAGGCCAGGGGGGGGACGGAGGTCTTCCCGGCGGCCCATGTTGGGGAGGGCGAGGGCGCCCACCGTGAACGAACCCACGGCGCGGGACGCCGTTCCGATCCCAGACTTGAGGCCGAACGCGACCATCCCCGTCCCGGCTCCCACACACCCTTCCTCGACATGCTCCGCCCCTGCCCCCAGGGCGGCCAGGGCGTCGCCCTCCGTCACAGGACGGGCCTCGATCGCCGACAGTCGGCCATCGTTACACTCCAAGACGACGGGGTTCACGGACCGCGCTGAGGGATGTCGGGCGAGGGTCCAGGTGAGAAGCGCATCGGCGCACCGGGGTACGGCGAGGGTGTTCGTGAGGAGGATCGGGGTCTCCAGTTCCCCGAGGTGGAGGATCTGCCAGAGCCCCAACGCCTTCCCGTGGCCGTGGAGGACGAACACCCCGGCCGGAAGGGGCTCCGCGTAGGGATCCCCGGGGGGGAGGATCGCCGTGACCCCGGTGCGGATAGCGTTTGCGCCTTCGCCGTGGGCGATCGTGTGGTGCCCGACCCGCACCCCGGGGACATCGGCGAGCGTTCCCCCCGCTCCGGGCGGGAGCTGCCCCAGCGACAGACGAGCGTCACGAAACGCGTTCACGCGTAGAGGAGGAATTCGTACGGGTGCGGCCGACCAGCGAGCTCCCGGATCTCGTCCTCCTTGACCGAGATCCAGCGGTCAAGGAGTTCCTCAGGAAATACTCCACCCAGGGTGAGGAAGTCGTGGTCCCGCTCCAGGGCCGTAAGGGCCTCGCCGAGGCTCCCCGGGAGGGATGCGATGCGCCGTTTCCCCCCCCGTGCAGCGAGGCCACCTTCCACCGGCCCCCACCCCTTCGCCACCGGATCTACCCCCTCTCGGATCCCGTCCACGCCGGCCATGAGGCACGCCGCGAGCGCGAGGTAGGGATTGGAGGTGGGATCCGGCGGCCGGTACTCGATCCGGGCGTGGGCGGGGTCGGTGAGGTAGCCGGGGATGCGGACCGCGGCGGTGCGGTTCGCCCGGCCGAACGAGAGGTGGACCGGGGCTTCGAACCCCGGCCCCAGGCGGCGGTAGGAGTTCGTGGACGGGGAGACGAGGGCGGAGAGGGCCCGGCCATGAGCGAGGAGGCCTCCCACGTAGTGGAACGCGGTCTCGGAGAGGCCTTCCTCGCCTGAAAACAGGTTCACGCCCTTTGCAGCGAGGTATTGATGGAAGTGGAGGCCGCTGCCGGCCTGGTTGTGGAGCGGCTTTGGGAGGAAGCAGGCCACGAGCCCTTCCGCGGCGGCGAGGCGGGAGATCGCGTCCATGGCCAGGGCCGTCCAGTCCGCCGCGTCGAGGAGCCTTCCCAACCCAAGTTCGATCTCCATCTGTCCCAACGCCCCCCCCTCGTGGTGGTGGTAGCGGACGGGGATCCCCCACTGGCCGAGGGTCTCCACCACCCGCTGTCGGAGGAGCCGTCCCTGGTCCTCCGGCCCGCCCGCGTGGTAGCCGGAGCGGGGGCCCGGCACCGCCCGCGGCCCGGCTGCCCCGAGCGGGCTCACCTCGACCCATTGGGCGAGGGGCGCATCCTCGATCCAGATCGCGTCGAACAGGTAGAACTCGAGCTCTACCCCGAACCGCGCCTCGTCGGCGATCCCCGCGCTCGCGAGGAACGCCTCCGCCGCCTTGGCCACCGTCCGCGGGGCGAGGGGATGAGGCCCCTCGTCGGGCTGGGCGAGGTCGCACAGGAGGACGACCGATGGCGGGTCGCGGGTCGCGTCCACGCGGGCGGTGGAGAGGTCGGGGATGAGGACGAGATCCCCTCCCGGGAGCCCATAGTGGGAGGCCGCTGCTCCCACGCCGTTGGCGAAGGTGGCCGGGGTGAGTTCGCCGGCGGGCAGGGTCAGGCAGCGCAGTCGGCCCAGCAGGTCGGCTGCGCGGAGGTCCACCCAGCGGATGTCCTCGGCCTGGATGAGGGCAACGAGCTCGCTGAACGTCATCCTCCCTCCTACGGTTGGGGGAACGCGAGGTCGGAGGGCCCCCACTGCGAGAGTACCGCCCCGGGGAGCGAGGTCTGGATGAGCTCGTGGATGATCTCCGCGTGCTTCACCTTCTCGCGGCCCCAGTCGGCGAGCATCTGCCCCGACACCCACGGCTTGTACAACGCCCCTGGGCCGGCGACGCACGCGGGGCCCGGTTCGAGCTTGAAGTAGCACGGGGCGCAGGTCCGCACCATCTCCGGGGCATCGTAGAACCGGTTGAACCCGCCGAAGCTGTCGGTGAGGAAGATGTGGAGGTCCATCGGCAGGCGCACGGCCTGGCGGATCGCGGCCAGCTCCGGCAGGTCGAGGTCCCCCACCGGATTGAACGTGTTCGCCCCCAAGCTCTCGAGGACCTTGGCCCCCGCGGCGTTCCCGTGCCCGGCGAACACCGAGACCTTGAACACGACGTCCGGGGGGAGATCCCCCGTGGCCCTCATCTGGGCAAGGAGCCACAGGAGCCCCTCGTCGAGGACGAGGAACCCACGGAACCCAACCTCCACCGCGCGCACGATGTCGGCGATCACGTAGCGCAGCTGATCTGAGCCCCGAAACCGGAGGCCGGACATGCTCCCCTCCGGCGTCACGAGCTGGCGGCCGGTGTCCCACCCCGAGCGGGGGCCGGGGGTGAGGATCACCTCCACCTTCGCCTCCGCCGCGATCTGGGCGAAGGCCTTGAGCTCGCTCCGGGTGAGGAGCGTTGCCCCCATGACCACCGAGATCATCCGGTGCACGGCGATCTTTCGCTTGCGCGCTTCGTCGATGACCGCCTCCAGGACCTCCGGCCGCTCGACCCCGGAGATCTCCATCCGGTACTGGGCCCCGTCGGGGAAACGGTGAGGGCTCGTCGGGAGATCGTACGCATCCCGGCCCGGGATCCCGTGTTTCTCCATGAGCTTTGCTACCTTCCGCTGGTCCATCGTGCCTCCTGATTCGGTTGAGGAGTGGACCGATGATACCCGCAACGGAGGGCAGCGGGGTGAGGGGCTGCACTCGCCGGATGGGCAGGAGATCACGTGCCCCCTCTCGGTGACCGGCCCGACTCGCAGCAAGACCGCGACCGAGCCTCTCGATGACGCCTGCCATCGAACTCCGCAACCTCACGAAGCTCTACGGCCCTTCTCCAGGACCGCACGGGGGGCCTAGCTCCGGACATCTCCCCGTGCTGTGCAGACCCGGTTTCGTCCCATCCCTTTTGCGCGGTACAGGGCCCCATCGGCCGCGTGCACGAGCTCGTCCGGGGTCACGCCGTGGTCGGGGAAGGCCGCGGCCCCGGCGGACAGGGTCGGACCCGTCCCGAGACCGAGGCCAGGGACCATGGCCGCGGCGAACGCGCGGCGAATTTCGTCCGCCCGCCCTACGGCCGTGGAGAGGTCCGTCTCCGGCAGGACGAGCACGAACTCCTCCCCCCCCAGCCGACAGGCGATGTCCCCCGGGCGGGTGAGGCGGGTCAACAGCCGTCCGAGCACAACGAGCAGCTCGTCCCCCACGCGGTGACCGTAGGTATCGTTCGTCTTCTTGAAGAGGTCGATGTCGAACAGCACCACCGCCAGAGGGCGGCCGTCGTGCGTGGCCCGCTCGAGGAGGCGGGGGAAGGCCTCGTCGAAGTACCGGCGGTTGAACACCTTGGTCAACGGGTCGCGGAGCGCCTGCTCCCGAAGCTCCTTCTGGAGGCGCTGGACCTCCTGAACCTGTGCGTGCAATTCCTCGTTGGCCTCCTGGAGCATCGTCTCCGATCGATACTGCCCGGTCACGTCGCGGACAACGAGGAGATGGCCAGTGGGCCCCGCGATGCCCCCCTTCAGGGGTGTCACCCGCACGTCGAGGCGGAGGAGGGGATCCTGGGACGCGGTGAGCTCGAGGTGGGACTCCTCATGCGGGAGGAGATGGGGTGCGATCTCCGGCCAGATCGCAAGCGCGTGAGCTGCTTCCGTTCCGAGGGCCTCCGCCGCCAGCGAGAGGAGAGCTCGCGCCGCTGGGTTGGAGTCCACGATCCGCCCCGCGGCGTCCACCACGATGATCCCGTCGCTCATCCGTTCGATGAGCGCCTCGCGGGCCGCCGGCACCAGCTTGAACAGGTGGAGGGGGACGATGGCGACGGAGAGGGTGAGCCCGCTCAGGAGGAAGCTGATCGGCGCGAGGTCCAGCCCCGGGACGGGGGTGAGGCCTATCGTGTACAGGAGGCCACCGAGGATGGGGAACACCGCAGCAACCAAGATGGCCGCCGTCTGCCGCCGCTGGGGAATGGGCGCGCGGAGGGCAGAGGAGACGAGCAGGGACATGGCCAGGGCGAGGTAGATGTAGAGCCCAACGACCACGATGAAGAAGGCCGGGCCGTGGTGGTAGACGAGGATGTTGGACCTCGGCGGCCCGGAGGTGAAGCCGGTCCAGATCCAGTGGTGAAGGTCGTTCGTCGCCACGAGGGCGACCTGGGCGATGGGGAGGGCCCATAGGAGCGCCAACGTGCGCCGCGACCTCCCCGCGGTCCGCCCGGTGTAACGGAGGGCGAAGAAGAGGAACAGAGCCGCAGAGCTTCCTGAGCCCGCGTATTCGAGGGTGGACAGGAGGATCTTCAGACGGAGCGGGACGGCGGCAGATTCCAGCCCCACCGCGAGCGCCCACCACGCTACGGCGAACATGGTGGCGGCGAGAGCAGGGATGCCCCGGATCCGGCGGTAGCGCATGAGGCCAATCGCCACCCCAACCGCGAGGGCACTCGTGGTAAGGAGCACGATCGCCAGGGGTGTCCATTGCCAGGTCATACTGAAGGTGATTGTCGGATAAACAAAGAGGATGGCCCGGACCTCAGTCCCTTCCCCCCTGGACTGTGGTCGCGGGCGATTCGGTCACGGCAAGCCGGACGGGGCCCTGTGTAGCTCGAAATTGAGGAGGGCATCGCCGTCGAACGTGAACCGTCCGGCGAACCGCTCGCCGCGGAGCATCCACGGGAACCAGATGCGGTCATCGGCCCACATCCGGTCGAACGGGATCTCATCCACGGGGACCCAGAACGGGATCGCCTCGTCCGATTCCCGTGGCTCGCCGCGGCAGTCGCCCGCCCGAAACACGTGGACGAGGAGGGAAAGGCCGTCGGTGAACTGGAACCGGAGCTCACCGCACGGTTCGACGCCCAGCGGGGTGATCCCCAGCTCCTCTTCCACCTCGCGCACCGCGCACGCCGCCGGCGTTTCCCCATGCTCGACGTGGCCGCCCGGGCCGTTGACCTTGCCCGCCCCCAGGCCCCGCTTCTTGTGGATGAGGAGGATCTGCCCATCGCGGATGACGAAGAGGAGCGTTGCCTCCTGCTCGGGTTCCCACCTCGCCCAGTCGATGTCTTCGATCCTCATGTCCTAGAGGACATTCTACCCGGGCCCGTGCCCGGGAGGAGCAAGTTCCCACCGGATGATGATTCTCGCGAGGTGAGCCGGGGCAAGCGAGACCTCTCCCGGTCGGTTCGATGTTTGGGGCCGTGGTGGCGCCAGGGGGTCACCGGCGGTGAGGGACGCGTCCCCCGTCTGCTGGGTCTCCCCGAAGCGGCGGATAGCGAGCCGCTCCTCTATACTCCCGATGCCCCCGGTGATCGGGGAGCCCGCGCCCTGGGGTTGTGCTTACGGCCCTCTCGCGAGCGGGGGGGCAGGGCTTGCCCGTAGGCGAAGGAGGTGCGTGAGGAAGGGGACGTTCGAGCCGGATAACGTTGAGCTGGTGGGTATCGCGGCAGCTGCCGGTCGGGGATGTGGTGTGTCCCGGTGTGGGACTACGATCACGGCGACAGCGCTGGAGCCAAGGTGGCCACCCAACCGGGGCAACTTCCACCTGCATCCTTGTTGAGGAGGGACCAGAGTGCTCAAGGACTTGCTCTATGCCTTTAGGATCCTAAGCCCCATTGTCTTCGGTCTCGCATTGTTTCAAATCCTGATCCTGAGAAGCCCCCTTCAGAAACCCTATACCCTGTTGGGAGGTTATCTCCTGACCCTTGTCGGCCTGTTTATGTTCTTGAAGGGGATCTCCCTCTGCCTGATCCCCATCGGGGAATCCGTTGGCTCCAACCTGCCGGCGTTGGGCAGCCGAGTGCTGATCATCGGCGTGGGGTTCCTGTTGGGGTACCTGTCCACCCTGGCTGAACCGGCGCTTCAAGCCTTGGCCATGGAGGTTGAGGAGGTTTCTATCGGCGCTTTGCCGAAGAGCACGCTGGTCCATGCGGTGGCCGTCGGCTTCGGCGTCGGGATGTCGCTAGGCATCGCCAAGATCCTCTTCCGGATCTCCTCAGCGAAGATCATCATCCCTCTCCTATTGGTCAGCCTTGTGCTCACGTATTTCGCCCCGGCGGGCATCGTGGGCATCGCCTTTGATTCTGCCAGCGCCACAACCGGTCCGATCAACATTCCCATCAGCATGGCGATCGGCATCGGCCTTTCCAAAGTCATTGTCGGTAGCGACCCGTTGCTGAACGGGTTTGGCTTGGTGGGCCTTACTTCACTTGGCAGCGCCATTTCCGTTCTGGTGATGGGGATGTTCAGTGGGATCTAGCTGGTTAGCAGAGAATGAGGGGGGTCCAGTTATGCACTTCATCGTTGTGATCATCGTCGTGGCCCGCGGGCAAGCTGACCACGTCGTGGAAGAAGCGAAGAAGGCGGGGGCATTGGGGGCTACCATCCTGTTCGGACGGGGGACAGGGGAGAAGGAGTTCAGGAAATTCTTCGATCTGCACATTGAATCATCCAAAGAGGTCATCTTCATACTGACCGAAGAAGAGAAGAGCAGACCGATCGTCAAGGCCGCGGTCGAGGCTGGGAGGCTCAACGATCCAGGGACCGGCATCCTCTTCACCATGCCGGTGATCGATGTCATCGGCCTGCACCATCGGGAACCCCTGTAGGTGCAACTTCCGTGGCCTCACGGGGCACCAGACCAGCGGGGGTGTCTTCGGCCGGTCGGGTGGAGGGAGCCACCGCCGCCGGGCGGGAACCCGTGGTTCCGCTCAAGGGGAGGAAGCGGGCAGCGCAGAATGCGTTTCCCCAAGCCCGAGCAGCTTGGGAACCGGAGTGGGTTCAGCTGGCCGCTCGCCCGCGCCACACACCTGGGCGCGTATAATCGGGCCCCATGACCCTCGACGAGCTGGAGGCGCGGTGCGAGGAAGTGCGGATGGAGTGGGCGCAGGCGAGCGCCGCCGCCCACGACCCAGAAGCGCTAGAGGCGCTGCGGGTCCGGTTCCTCGGCCGCAAGGGTTCGGTCACGTCGCTCTTCGACGCGCTTCGTGCCCTTCCCCCCGATGCGCGGGCCACCGCCGGGAAGCTCCTCAATGCCCTCAAGGGGGAGATCACCGCCGCGCTCGACGACCGTCGGGGGGCGCTCGAGCGGGAGGCGATCGGAGCCCGGCTCCAGGCTGAGCGATGCGACCTCTCCCTCCCCGGGACGTGGCGGCCGCTGGGGCGGCTCCATCCCCTGACCCAGGTCCGCCTCGAGATCGAGGACATCTTTCAGAAGCTCGGGTTCGATGTGGCGAGTGGGCCCGAGGTGGAGACGGACTACTACAACTTCGAGGCCCTCGCGATCGGGGCCGATCACCCCGCGCGGGACGATTGGGACTCGTTCTATATTGAGGATCGCCTCCTCCTCCGCACGCACACCTCGCCGGTGCAGATCCGGGTCATGAAGTCCCAGCCCCCTCCGGTGCGGATCGTGTGCCCGGGCCGCTGCTACCGGCGGGACGACCCCGATGCCACCCACTCCCCGGTGTTCCACCAGATCGAGCTTTTGTGGGTGGAGAAGGGGCTCACGATGGCCCATCTGAAGTGGATCATCGGGGAGTTCGTGAGCGCGTTCTTCGGCCCCGGGTACGAAATGCGCTTCTCTGCGGACTTTTTCCCGTTCACCGAGCCGTCGGCCCAGATCCACATCCGCCGACCCCCCGGGGATTGGCTGGAGATCATGGGGGCGGGGATGGTGGACCCGGCGGTCTTGGTCGAGGTCGGCTACGATCCGGAGGAGGTCAGCGGGTTCGCGTTCGGGCTCGGGGTGGAGCGGATGGCGATGCTCCGCTGGGGGATCGAGGACATCCGCCTCTTCTACCAGAACGACATCCGGTTCCTTTCACAGTTCTAGGCGCCTCGCTCGACCAGGCCTTCCGCCTCACCCCCCATCGCGGGTCGCCCATTTTTCCCTAGCGGGCACCCCAGGTGCGGAACGCTGCCTTGCCCTCCGCGGTGAGGAACGCCCAGCGGATGAGGCTCGTCCGATCGCGGTCAAGCGAGATCCCCCCGTGATCGAGCCAGGCGTGGACGGCTCCCAGGAGTTCCTTGATTCCCTGCGGTGTGGGGGCGGAGAGGAGGGCCGCCATCCGGGCAGGGATCTCCTCCGGAACGCCGAGGAGCCGCAGCTCCTCCGCCGCCCAATGGCGGGTCGGGGCCCACGAACCGCAGACCACGGCGAGGAGCTTCGTCAGAGCCACTAAGCCTTCCCCGAGGACGAGCCGCGTGGCGAGGTCGCTCCCCCGGTCGAGGCACTTCGCCGCCCGGCCGAGGGCGAACACCGTCTCCAGGTAATGGACCCGCACCCGCGTCGCTTGCACCTCCGCCGGCAGCGCTGCCAGACGGGGGAACAGCTCACCAAGCAAGCGCTGGGGATCGTGGAGGATCACCGCGTGCTGGAACGGGTAGTGGTCGAGGTCGAGGGGCGAGCGCTCCATCGCCGCGAGCTCGCTCCACGGCCGGAGGTAGAACTCGTGGTCCACCCGCCGCGGTGGCCCATCTTCGATTGCGAACACGTGCCGCTCCTCCAGCCCGGTTCGCTCATAGGCCTCATCCTCCACCGCGACCTCGAGGTCGTAATCGGAGATCCGGTCCCGGAACGGTCGGCTCGCCGAGCCGACGAGGTACACCCCGATCACCCCCGGCCGCCCTACGTACCTCTGCGCAAGCTCCCGTGCGTGCTCCATGGGCGAATCCTACCCGCGAAGGGTGGGGGAGCCGGGACAGGCCCGAGGCCCGTGGCCGGGCGTGGCTCCCCGACCCGCAGGCCCCCGCCCAGCCGTGAGGGGGCTCACCGCCCCGCGTGGCGACGGCCGCGGTCGCTAGCCCAGCCCCGGAGCACCTCCGCGACCCACATCGTACGCCCTCGCTTCCCCATCAGGGCCCACAGCGAGGAGGGTCCCGTTCGGCATGGGTTCCCATCCCGCCCGGCCGTCCACGGGTTCGGACGCCACGACCACGGCCCCGTCCCCCCCGCGCCGATGGAGGGTGTAGTAGTCTGGATCCCGGGTGTGGCAACAGAACGCGTAGAGGGAGGAGCCGTCGGTGAGGAGGAGGTTGAGGGCGGTGTAGTCGTGGATGAACCCGAGGAGCTCCCGCAGTGCCTCGACCAGCCGGTCCGGGGTCCGCGGGTGCCACGCCCCTGCGAGCCAGTCCAGGATTCGCTGGGAGTCCGTCCCGCTCCCGTCCCCGAGGGATGATGTGTCCCGCACGGTCCCGTTGTGGGCGAGGAACACCCCGTCCCGAACGAGGGGGTGGGCGTGGATCGCCCCCCGCATCGCCCGGTACTCGGGCGAGGCCTTGCGGGCGTGGGCGATGAGGAGCGTCGTCTCCGGGGACGGATCCCCGGGGAGCCCGTCGTTCCCAGCGAGAGCCCCCCCGCCCCAGCGGTGGAGCCTCATCCGACCCCGTGCGTCGCGGTAGGCCCACCCCACGCCATCGCGGTGGGGGGCCTTCGCCCCGCGGAGGCTGAGCGCGAGGAGCCCATGATCCTCCAGGAGGTACCGGCGGAGGGGGAACGGTGTTCCGGCGAGGGCCCCGACGAGCCGGCACATCGTCCGACTACCCCTCGACCTCTTCGGCGAGGAGCCGGCCCAGCTCCTGCGCCCCCTCGAGGGGCCTCTCCTCGTCCTGGGCGAGGTCCCCCCGACCCGCCACGCCGTAGTACGGGTAGCGCTTCACGGTGAGCGGGGTCATGCGCAGGGACACGGCGAACTGGAACAGGTACTGGAAGACGTCCCACGGATCCGTGCCCCCGGTCGCGGCCACGAGGGCGCACGGCTTGTCCTCGAGCAGGTGGGCTCCCTTGTGGTGGCGCAGGTCGTGAAAGTAGGCCAGGCACACCAACCGCTCGCACACCGCCACCAGCCGCGATGGG
Organism: Candidatus Bipolaricaulis anaerobius; assembly: GCF_900465355.1. Classification (NCBI taxonomy): domain Bacteria; phylum Candidatus Bipolaricaulota; class Bipolaricaulia (SeqCode); order Bipolaricaulales (SeqCode); family Candidatus Bipolaricaulaceae; genus Bipolaricaulis (SeqCode); species Bipolaricaulis sanaerobius (SeqCode). Next base: position 359,459 of record NZ_LS483254.1, read on the forward strand.
ACGGGGAAGTAGAGCGGGGACCCGATCACGAGGCCGTCTGCCTCCTCCATCTTCTGGATGAGGCCCGGGAAGTCATCCTTGACCACGCACTTGTAGGGCGTCTTGGCGCAGACCTCGTAGCAGCCCTGGCAGGGCCCGATCTCGAGCTCGGACAGGTGCACGGTCTGCGTCCGCATCCGGGGCTTCGCTTCCTTGACGGCGCTCAGGACCGCCTCCACCAGCTGGCCCGTGTTCCCCTCGTTGCGCATCGAGCCGACGATGCCGAGCACCTTCATTGCGCCACCTCCGGGGCCGAGCGTACCGTCCCGGGCGCGGCGGGTGCAAACCGCCCCTTCACCGTCCGCGCTTGCGGGCGGCGAGGAGGTCCTCCACGGGAAGCGTGTTCAAGATATGTTCCGCCGTCGCCCAGCCGCGACGGGCGGTGATGACCCCGAACTCGAGGAAGTCGAGGTGGCCAACATCGTGGGCATCGGTCCCGATCGCGAGCCGGGCCCCGAACCCGATTGCCCGCCGGATGAGCTCCGCCCCGAGGTCGAGCCGCTGGGGATGGGCGTTCACCTCGAGCGCGGTCCCCGTCTTCGCTGCCCGGCGGAACACCTCGTCCCAGTCCGCCTCGCAGGGGGGGCGCTCCCCGATCAGGCGGCCGGTGGGATGGCCGAGGATGTCCACCCCCTCGTCCTCCACCGCCCGCAGGAGGCGGTCCGTCATCTCCTTCCTCCCCAGCCGGAGGTGGGTGTGCACGGAGGCGATGACGAGGTCGAGGTCCTTCAGGAGGTCGCGGGGGACATCCACCGTCCCGTCGCGGGCGATGTTCGCCTCGACGCCCGTGAGGAGCGTCAGGCCAGCTGTCTCGTTCCGGCGGCGCACCTCCTCGATCTGGCGGCGGAGGTCGTCGGCGGATAGCCCGGGGATGGCCTGGGCGAACCGGAGGTGGTCCGTGATCGCGATCGCCCGGAGCCCGCGCTCCGCGGCGGCGCGGGCCATTGCCAGGAGGGTCGCCTCCCCGTCCGAGGAATCGGTGTGCACGTGGAGGTCGCACCGGACCCGGCGCGCGTCCACGAGCTCGGGGAGGGTGCCCGCCTCGGAAGCAGCGATCTCGCCCCGGTCCTCGCGCAGCTCGGGCGGGATGTAGGCGAGGCCGAGCGCCCGGTAGATCCCCGCCTCGTCCTCTCCGGCGAGGACCTCCCCGTCCGCGGAGGTGAGCCCGTACTCGGAGAGCTTCCACCCCCGAGCCGCCGCCCGCTCGCGGAGGCGGATGTTGTGCTCTTTCGAGCCGGTGAAGTACTGGAGCGCTGCGCCGAACGCATTCGCGGGGACGAGGCGCAGGTCCACCTGGAACCCGTCGCTGAGGCGGATCGAGGACCTCTTTGGCCCCTGGGCGAGGACCTCCGCCACGTCGGGGAGGGAGCAGAACGCGCGCATCGCCTCGTCCGGGCGGTCGGACACGGCGAGGAGGTCGAGGTCGCCCACCGTTTCCTTTCCCCGCCGCAGCGAGCCCGCGGGCTCCACGTGCCGGTAGAGCCCGGTCGCCATGAGCTGCTCCACGAGGTGGCGGGCGAGGGGCCACGCCCGGCCGAGGAGGAGCCGCTTCTCCGCCCCCCGCGTCTCGGCCAGCCCTCGCCTGATCTTCTGTTCCGTCTTCTCCCCGAGGCCCTTCACGCTGCGGATCCGCCCCTCCGCGGCGGCCCGTTCGAGGTCGGCCAGGTTCCGGATCCCGAGCTCCTCATAGAGGAGGCGGGCCGTCTTCGGCCCGATCCCCTCGACCTGGGTCAACGCGCGCAGCTCCACGGGGAGCTTCGCCTTCAGCTCCTCGTGGTAGGCGAGCTTCCCCGTGGCCACGATCTCCGCCACCTTCTGCGCGATCGCCTCCCCGACCCCGGCGATCTCGGTGAGCCGCCCCTCCGCCGCGAGGTCCTCGATCGGCGTCGGACAGTCCTCGATCGCCCGCGCCGCCCTTCGGTAGGCCCGGGGCTTGAACGGGACGCCCTCCAGCTCGAGGAGGTCCGCCACCTCGTACAGGATCTTCGCCACGAGCGCGTTCTTCATTGGTGGAGCTCCGTGAAGCGGCGGAACGAACGGTCGTAGGTCCGCTCCACCTCCGGGGGGAAACAGCATGCCGGGAGCTCGCCCTGGCTGAGGTGGTAGGCGAGGCAGGCGCAGCAGTTCCCCTTGCGTGGGCACGTGGGCCAGGTGCACGGGCAGCGGGCCAGGTTATCGTCGAGCTTCGGACAGGTCGACATCGCGTCTCCCCACCGGGTCATGGGGGCTGACGGCTATAATGCCCCAGACCATGAGCAACCGGCAACAGATACTGAAACGCATCCTGGACGATACAGGCGGCCACCGCCCCCACTACGAACGGTACTCCCTCCTCGCCGTCCCGGCGACGATCGAGGCCCTGTTCGGACTCCCCACCACGGGGCCCTCCCTCAAGGCCGAGCTGGGCCTCCCCCCGTCCGAGGTGGTGATGAGCGTGATTGTGGATGGGCTCGGCTACCACAGTCTGGAGGCACTGCGCGAGAAGGGGGTGGTGGATCTCGGCCCGACCCTCGCCGGTGGTCACTACCTCCCCCTCACGTCGGTGTTCCCCTCCACGACCACCGCAGCCCTCTCCTCCCTCTCCACGGGCTTGAGCCCGATCGGCCACGGGGTGCTGGGGTACAAGCTGTTCCGGTCCGAGGTGGGGTCGGTGGTGGATATGATCCGCCTCACCACCCCCGGCGGCCGCGACAACGCGCTGGAGAAGCTGGGCATTCCTCCCGAGCGCGTGCTGCAGGCGAGCACCGTGTACCAGCGACTGGCCGCGGCGGGGGTGGCGACGACCCTCTTCCTCCCCAAGTACCTCGTGGATTCGGGCCTGTCCCGCGCCCTGTACCAGGGGGTGGAGCACACGGTGCCCTACCTCACCTCGTCCGACCTCCTCATGCACATCGCCCACGCGGGGCGGGGCCCGAAGCCGGCTCTCCTCAGCGTGTACTGGCCATCCACGGACAGCCTTGGCCACGTGTACGGTCCCACCACCCAGGCCTTCGAGCTGGAGGTGGCCCACGTGTTCCGCATCCTGGGCCAGGCGTGCGCGATGCTGCCCCGGGGGACGACCGTCCTCGTTACCGCCGATCACGGGTTCCACGAGGCGGATCCCGCTGCCGACATGGTCTCCTGCCCCGCTCATCCCGCGCTGCGGGATGGGCTCCTCCTCCCCCCGGTCGGGGATCCCCGCGCCTCGTACCTATTTGTACGGCGCGGGCACGAGGAGGAGGTGCAGGCGTTCTTCTCTCACTCGTTCCCCGACGAGTTCGCCGTCCTCGCGGTCGAGGAGGCGTTGGCCCGCCAGCTGTGGGGGCTCGACGAACCCACCCCGTCTGTGCGGGCCCTCCTCGGCGACCTCCTCGTCCTGTCGCAGAAGCGCAAGTTCCTCCTCTGGCCGACGGAGGAGTTCAAGCTGAGGGGGCTCCACGGGGCCCTCACCCCGGGCGAGCTGTACGTGCCGCTCCTGGCCAAAGTGGTGTGAAGGAGGCGAGAGTGGCGAGCGTGAAGAGGATCGCCGACATCAAGGTGCGGGATATGTCGAATGGGGCGGAGATCGTGGGCGTCCAGAAGCGGGTCCTGATCGGTCCGGCCGATCGGGCGCCGACGTTCGCGGTGCGCCAGTTCACCCTTGGCCCCGGCGGCCACACCGCGGCCCACAGCCATCCGTTTGAGCACGGGGTGATCGTCCTCCGCGGGACGGGGACCGTCCTCACCCCCACCGGCCCGGTCGAGATCGGGGAGGGGAGCGTGGTGTTCGTCCCCCCCGGGGAGCACCACCAGTTCCGGAATACCGGCCCCGGATCGCTAGAGTTCCTGTGCGTCATCCCCGTCGAGCACGAGACGTGACCGTGGATGGCGCAGCGGGTGTTGGTGGGGCTATCGGGGGGAGTGGACTCCACGATCGCTGCCCACCTCCTCCGTGAGGCGGGCTACGAGGTCCACGGCCTGACCCTGTGGCTCTGGGATCCCGCCGGTCGACGGGAGAACCCCTGCTGTTCGGTGGATACGGCTTCCCTCGCCGCCCGTGAGCTGGGGATCCCCCATGAGGTGGTCGAGGTCGGGGCGGAATTCCGCCGGCTCGTCGTGGAGCCCGCGCTCGCAGCCTACCAGAGCGGCCTCACCCCCAACCCGTGTGCGGTCTGCAACCGCGAGGTGCGGTTCTCCCTCCTCGTTCGGGAGGCGGAGGCGCGCGGGATCGCGTTCGTCGCCACCGGGCACCACGCCCGGATCCGCCACGCCGCGGACGGGGCCCACCTCTGGCGCGGTGCCGACCCCGCCAAGGACCAGTCCTATTTCCTCTACCGCGTCCGCCGCTCCGAGCTCGCGCGCGCTCTGTTCCCGGTGGGCGAGCGGACGAAGTCCGAGGTCAAGGCCCTGGCGGAAGCCCTCGGCCTGACGGCGGCCCGGCTCCGGGAGAGTCAGGACCTGTGCTTCGCCCCGGGGGGCATCCCGTCCCTCATCGCGGATTCCCCGCCCGGCCCGATCCTCGACCTCTCCGGGCGGGTGGTGGGGGAGCACCGGGGGCTCCCCCACTACACCGTGGGCCAGCGGCGCGGCCTTGGCCTGTCCTCCCCGGAGCCCCGGTACGTGGTGGCCCTCGACGGGAGGACGAACGCGGTGATCGTGGGACCGGAAAGCGCCCTGTACGCCGATGAGCTTGTGGCCACGGATCTCTCCTGGATCGCGGGGGCACCGCCGGGAGCGCAGTTCAGAGCGGAAGTCCAGATCCGGTACCGCAGCCCGGCTACCCCGGCCGAGGTCGCGATCGGGGGGGAGGAGGCCCGCGTCCGGTTCGCGCATCCGGTGCGGGCGATCACCCCGGGCCAGGCGGCCGTGTTCTACCGCGGGGAGGAGGTGTTGGGCGGGGGGATCATCGCCTCCCCCTGCTAGCGTCATTCGGGAAGGGGGACCCCGGCGAGGCGTGGATCGAGGGCGTCCCGCAGCCCCTCCCCGAACAGGTTCATCCCCAGCACGAACAGGAAGATCGCGATCCCGGGGAAGGTGGAGATCCACCATCCCCGTGCCGCGTACAGGTACTGCCGGCCGTCGGCGATGATCGTCCCCCAGCTCGCCTGGGGGGGCTGAATCCCCAATCCGAGGAAGGACAGCGCGGCCTCCATGAGCACCACCCACCCCACGCGGAGGGTTCCGATGACGATCGCGGACGGGATCACGTTGGGGAGGAGATGGCGGAACAGGATCCGGGTCGGCGTAGCGCCGATGGCGCGGGCCGCCTCGACGAACGCCGCCTCCTTCATGGTCAGGACCTCGCTGCGCACGATCCGGCACGAGGTGGTCCATTCCTTGAACGCCAGCGCGATCACCATGTTCAGAAAACCTGGGCCGAACAGGGCCATGAGCGCGATCGCCAGGATCAGGTACGGGAATGCCAGCAGGACATCCACCGTGCGCTGGATCACCGTGTCCACCCATCCCCCCACGTAGCCGGAGATGAGGCCGAGGCTGACCCCGACCACGGTGCAGACGACGATCACGAGCAGCCCAAGGGAGATCGAGACGCGCGACCCCGCGATGATCCGGCTCAGGAGGTCTCGCCCCAAGTTGTCCGTCCCCAGCGGGTAGATCCAGTCCCCCTCGGCGGACACGGCGGGCGGCTGGAGGCGCCGGGAGAGGTCCCCGCGGGTCGGATCGTGGGGGACGATCCACGGGGAGAGGAGGGCGATGAGGGTGAACGCCCCCACCAGCCCCGCCCCTCCGAGGGCGAGGCGGTTACGCCGGAACGCGCGCCACGCCCGGCCCCTCACCTCTTCCCTCCTCCCGCCGCGACGCGCGGATCGAGCCGGGCGTAGGAAAGGTCGGCGATGAGATTGAGGAAGACGTAGGTCACCGCGTACACGAGGACACAACCGCGGATGAGGGGATAGTCGCGGCTCTCCACCGCTTCCACCACCAGCCGCCCCAGGCCTGGCCAACTGAACACGGTTTCCACCACCATGTTCCCGCCCAGCAGTGCCCCCACGTTGAGGGTGATCGCGGTCACCACCGGGAGCAGGGCGTTGCGGAGGGCGTGGCGGAGGATGACCCATCGTTGGGGCAGGCCCTTGGCCTGCGCCGTGCGTACATAGTCCTGATGGATCGTTTCAAGCAAGCTCGACCGGGTGAGGCGCATCGTCATCGCCATCATCCCCGCCGATAGGGCGAGGGCGGGCATCACCAGGTGCCGCAGGATGTCCACGAACGCGGGCCAGTTGCCCTGCAACATCGCGTCCAGGAGAAGGAAACCTGTCTGCCAGTGGAGGCCGGTGCCATAGGATGCCCGCCCCGCCACGGGGAGCACCTTGAGCATCACCGAGAACACGAAGATGAGGATGAGGCCCAGCCAGAAGCCGGGCAGGGACACCCCGAGGAGGGAGACCGTCGTCCCGATCGCATCGAGCCACGTGTTGCGCCGCACGGCGGCGACCACCCCCGCCGGGATCGCCACGAGGAGGGCGATGAGCGATGCGAACAGCGTCAACTCGATCGTGGCCGGGAGCCGTTCCCCGATCAGGGTCGCCACCGGGCGGCGGTAGATGATGGACTGACCGAGGTTCCCGCGCAGGATTCCCCCGAGGAACAGCCCGTACTGCTCAACAAACGGGCGATCCAGGCCGAACTCGTGGCGGACACGCTCGATCTCCTCCTGGGACACGATCCCCGCCTGACCCATGAATAGCTGCACCGGATCTCCCGGGGTGAGGTACATGAGGAGGAACACCACGAACGTCACCCCGAGGAGCACGGGGACCGCTTGCCCCAGCCGTCGCAGGATATAGCCGGACACAGAAAGAGTGGGGAGGGGCGCCGATCGCCCCTCCCCTAACCCATCTACAGGATCAGATCCACGTCGTGGAGGTTGATCCGGCTATCCGGACTCGGCTTCCACCCGACCACCCGCGCGTTCACCCCGTACGACTCCTGCGCGACCCACAGGAACGCCATCGGAGCATCGTCGTAGATCACCTGTTGCGCGATGTGGTAGGCCACCCGACGGACCTCCGGGTCCACCGTCACCCGCTCCGCGAGGTCGATCAAGGCTTCCAGCACGCGGCTCGAGTACCCACTGAAGTTCCCGCGCTCCCCGGTCACGAGCTTGGGGATCATGATGTCGTTCGGCTCGAGGGTTGAGTTCCCCCAATCCCCGAGGTGCATCATCCGCGTCCCGGCGAGGAGCTCCGCCTGGAGGACGCCCCACTCCCACACCTGAACCTTGGCGTCGATCCCCACGTCGCGCAGCATCTCGGCGATGACGAGGGCCACATCCTGGAAATGGGCCTGTGTATCGATCGTCACGCTGAACCCGTTCTCGTAGCCAGCGCGAGCGAGGAGGGCCTTTGCCTTCGCCGGGTCGTACCCATAGGGGGGGATGGGGGCGTAGAACGGGGAGTCGGGGGACATGATCGTGGGGATGGGCGTGGCCAATCCATCGAGGATGAACTCGATGATCGTGTCCACGTCAATCGCATAGTTGATCGCCCGCCGCACGCGGACGTCATCGAACGGAGCCATGTTGACGTTCACCTCGAGGAACGTGCTGCGGGTCCCGCGTACGCTCATCACGGCGAGGTTGGGATCGGCGTCTACCGTTGCAATCAGGTCAACCGGGATCCGGGTCGCGATGTGGATTTCGCCGGCGCGGAGCGCGGCAATGCGGGTCGAGGTCTCAGGGAGGACCCGGAAGATGACCTGGTCCAGCTTCGCCGGTCCGACCGGTGGCAGGTCGGGGGGGCCGCCGTAGTACCCATCGTGGCGCTCCATCACCACCTGCTGTCCCCGATCCCAGCGCACGAACCGGAACGGCCCAGTGCCGATCGGCCGTTCCCCGAACTCGGCGTCGCCGACCGCCTGCACGTAGTGCTTGGGGACGATCAGGGTGTGGGGAAGGAACGACGGGAGCGCGGCGAACGGGACCGAGGTGATGAGCTTGACGGTGAGCGGGGAGATGGCCACGGCATCCGTCACGGGGTCGAGGAGGCTCTTGCGGGGTGAGGTCAGCCCGCCGATCCTCCCCTCCTTGACCGTGCGCTCGACCGTGAACACCACATCCTCGGCCGTGAACGGCGTCCCGTCGTGCCACGTTACCCCGTCCCGCAGGTGGAACACCCATTCCCGGTCCGAGAGGCGTTCCCAGGACACAGCGAGCTCTGGCACGATCCGGCCCTCCGGCGTCCGTGTCACCAGACCGTCGAACATGTTGCGGAGGATCGTCTCCGTCTCCCGGTGGCGGAAGTTGCCGGGGTCCATCGTCATCGCGTCGGCCTCGATCCCCACGACCAGCGTCTTGATGGCCTGGCCTGAGCCGAGTACGGAGACCGCGAGTGTGATTGCAAACAGCAGAAGATGCACAATTAGGTTCCTCTTCATCTCTCCCTCCTTGTGTGAGGTGTAGGATGACGGTTGCATCAGGGGGAGTTCGTGCCCATCTCACCTCCCCGGTTCTGTGGGATAACTGCAACCTTCAGAATACCAGTCGACCTCTCCCGGCGCAAGGCGAGGCAGGAGCGGGGACCCCAGGCGGCCTGGAGAGGACAGGATCAGGCGAGCTTCGGTGGGATGACGATCTTCCCCAGGTTCTTCTCGTACTTCTCGATGTTCTCCCCGATCGCCTCGTGGAGCCGTTTCATGTGGCGGGGGGAGAGGATGACCCGCGACACGAGGATCGCCTGCCCCCGCTCCGGGGTCTGGGCCTGGGGATCCACGAGGAGGAAGTCGAGGAAGAACTCGTCCGGCTGGTGCGAGATCACCGCCAGGTTCGCGTACACGCCTTTTCGCGTATCCATTTCTGCGCCGACCTGCATTTCCCGTTCTGTAGCCATGGCACCTCCGACGGCATCGTAGCCGTCGCGGTGAAGGCGATCAACTTCCCGCCACGCGTTCGGCTTGGCCTGCCGGGAGGATCCCGTATAATCCCCGGTCCCCATGCGTGGCATCTTCCGAGAGCTGTGGCGGTACCGCTGGCGCCTGCTCACTGGCGTCCTCGCTCTGTTCGTGGTGGATACCCTCCAGCTCATCGCCCCGCTCGTCGTGCGCAGCGCGGTGAACGACCTCGTTGCCGGGACGGGGGAGCACCTCGTCCGCTACGCCCTCTACCTGGTGGTGATCGCGGCGGTCGTGTTTGGGTTCCGGTTCCTGTGGAGGATCCTCCTCTTCGGCGCGGGGCGCCTCATCGAGCGGGACATGCGCAACCGCCTCTACGCGCACCTCCTCAAGCTCTCCCCCGCCTACTACGTCGAGCACTCCACCGGGGACCTCATGGCCCATGCCACGAACGATCTCGAGGCCGTGCGCCGCTCGTGCAGCCAGGGGGTCCTCATGGCCTCGGACGCGGTGATCATGATCTCCGTCTCCCTCGCGGCGATGATCGGGATCTCCCCCCTCCTCACCCTGTACGCGTTCGTCCCCCTGCCGTTCATCACCCTCGCCGTGGTCGGGTTCGGTCGGCTCATCCACCGCCGGTTCGAGCGGGCCCAAGCCGCGTTCTCGGCGCTCACGGAGCGGGTACGGGAAGCCCTGTCTGGGGTCCGCCTCCTGCGGGCGTTCGCGCGAGAGGAGGGGATCGAGGGGGCGTTCTCCGTCACGAACCGGGAGAACGTGGAGGCGAACATGGCCCTCACCCGGGTGTCGGGCGTGTTCGACCCTGCCGTGGGGCTCCTCGCCGGTCTCGGGACGGTGATCATCCTCTGGTTCGGGGGACGGGGCGTCCTCGGCGGCACGCTCAGCCTGGGGGACCTGGTGGCGTTCATGAACTACCTCGGGATGATGGTGTGGCCGATGATGGCCATCGGGTGGGTCGTGAACACCCTCCAGCAAGGAGCAGCCTCGATGAAGCGGCTGGACAGGATCTTCGCCGAGGAGCCGGACATCACGAGCCCCGCTGAACCGCTCCCGATGCCGTCCTCCCGGCGGATCGAGTTCCGCGATCTCACCTTCACCTACCCCGGCACAGCTCGCCCCGCCCTGCGGGACGTGAACCTCATCGTGGAAGAGGGAACGACCTTGGGCGTCGTCGGCCTCACCGGGTCGGGCAAGTCCACCCTCGTCCGTCTCCTCCCCCGCCTGTACGATCCCCCGCCGGGGACGGTGCTCCTCGGCGGAGTCGACATCCGCCTCCTCGACCTTGGGGAGCTGCGAGGGCAGATCGCGATGGCCCCTCAGGACGTGTTCCTCTTCTCGGCCACGTTGCGGGAGAACATCGCCTACGGCCGACCGGAGGCGAGCGAGGACGAGGTGTGGGAGGCAGCGCGCCTCGCCGGGCTCGCCGAGGAGGTCGCGTCGTTTCCCGATGGCCTGGACACGATCGTCGGGGAGCGGGGGGTGACCCTGTCCGGGGGCCAGCGGCAGCGGGTGGGGATCGCCCGGGCGCTCCTCCTCAATGCGCCGATCCTGATCCTCGATGACGTTCTGTCGTCGGTGGACGCCCAGGTCGAGGAGGAGATCCTCGGCCACCTGCGGGGCGTCCTGGAGCGGCGGACGGCGATCGTCGTCGCCCACCGCATCACCGCCGTCCGTGAGGCGGACCACATCATCGTCCTCGACGGAGGGCGGATCGTGGAGCAGGGGGACCACAGCCACCTCGTGCGCCTCGGGGGGCTCTACGCGCGGCTGAACGAACTCCAGCAGGCCCTCGTGCGATGAACGGACACCACCACGGCTTCGAGGACGAGCAGCTCGGCAAGGCGATCGACTTCCGCCTCCTCGGGCGGATGATCCGCTTCGCCCGTCCGTACTGGCTCCTCTTCGTCTCGGCGTTCCTCCTCGCGGGGGGGATCACGGTCATCGAGCTCGCGATGCCCTACGTCGTGAAGACGGCGGTGGACACGGTCCTCGTCCTGCCGTGGCTCGAGGTGCGGGCCGATGTTCCCCCCGTCGAGGGGGCGATCCCCTACGATCCGGGCACGTTCCTCGTGGACGGGCGGACCCTCCCCGAACCCGTGCGCGCGGCGCTCGAGAAGGAGGGACGGGTCCTCCGCCGGTTCCTCGTCGTCCCCCCCGACGGGGCCGAGGCTGAGCTCGTCGCCCGCTATCCAACGGCGTTCCGCCTCACCTCCGCGGGATACGCGGCCCCCGAAGAGACGCTGCGGGGCCTCCCGAGCGGGGATCTTCTGCGGTTGCGGGCGTCGGCGATCCAGATCCTGGGGTTCCTCACCCTCGCCTACATTGGGTTCCTCCTCGTACGGTTCCTCTTCACCTACGGTCAGGTGTACACGATTCAGTACGCGGGGCAGAGGATCCTGTACGACATGCGGCGGGCCGTGTTCGGGCATCTGCTACGGCTCCCGATGAGCTACCTCGACCAGCAACCGGTGGGGCGGCTCGTCACGCGGGCCACGAACGACGTGGCGGCGATCAACGAGGTGTTCACCCAGGTCCTCGTCCGGCTCCTGCAGGACCTTCTCATGATCGCCGGCGTGTTGGGGATCATGTTCCACCTCAACCCCCGCCTTGCCCTCCTCCTCCTCGCGCTCACCCCGTTCATCCTCGTCCTGGCGTTCTGGTTTCGGAAGCGGGCCCGCGAGGCCTACAGCGCGGCGCGGCGGATCCTCGCCCGGATCAACGCCTACATCGCCGAGTCCCTGTCCGGGATGACGATCATCCAGCTCTTCCGCCAGGAGAAGCGCAGCATGGAGGCGTTCGCCGACATCAACCTGAGGTTCTTCCGGGCCCAGATGCGCTCCATCACCGTGTACGGCGTATTCGGGCCCGTGATCTCGGTGATGCAGAACGTGGCCCTCGCCCTCCTCATCTGGTACGGAGGTCGCGAGGTGCTGGCCGGGGCGTTCACCCTTGGGGCGCTCGTCGCATTCACGAGCTACATCCGCATGCTCTTCCAGCCGATGGTGAACCTCTCCGAGCAGTACAACATCCTCCAAGCGGCGATGGTCGCTGCGGAGAGGATCTTCGGGATCCTCGACGAGCCTACGGAGCCAACGGGCACCCGCACGCTTCCCGTCCTCCAGGGGGAGATCGAGTTCCGCAATGTGTGGTTTGCGTACAGCGACGAGGATTGGGTTCTCAAGGACGTGTCGTTCAAGGTCGCCCCCGGGGAGAGGGTGGCGATCGTCGGTCCGACCGGGGCCGGGAAGACGACGGTCGTGGGCCTGATCCTCGGGTTCTACCGTCCCCAGAGGGGGCAGATCCTCGTGGACGGGGTGAACCTGGCCGAGCTCGACCTCCACGACTACCGGCGGAAGCTCGCCCTCGTCCCCCAGGAGGTGTTCCTCTTCTCCGGCGACGTGGCGGAGAACATCCGGATGTGGGACGGGGTCGTCCCCCCCGAGGTTGCCGAGCAAGCGGCGAAGGCGGTCGGGGTCCACGACCACCTCGTCCGCCTCCCCGACGGGTACGGGACCCAGGTCAAGGAGCGTGGGGTGCGGCTGTCGGTGGGGGAGCGGCAGCTTCTGTCCCTGGCGCGCGCCGTGGCGGCTGAGCCCAAGCTGATCGTCCTCGACGAGGCGACGGCGAACATCGACTCCCAGACCGAGGCCCAGGTCCAGCAGGCATTGGAGCGGGTGCTGGCCGGCCGCACCTCGATCGCGATCGCCCACCGCCTGTCCACGATCCGCAATGCGGATCGGGTCTTGGTCATCCACGAGGGGAAGCTCGCCGAGCAGGGGACGCTCGCCGAACTCCTCGCGAAGAAGGGCCTGTTCTGGGCGCTGTGGCAGCTCCAGTTCGCTGCCGGCGACGCGCCGCCCGAGCCGGCGGAATGAGCGCCTTGCCCCGGACCACCTGTTCGAGCGCCTAAGCCCCCGCTCCCAAAGGAGTGCGGGATCCAACGTTGCCCCTGCCGCTCAGGCCAGCGCCCACTCGGCTGACAGGGCCTCGGCCTGCTCCAGGACCGTCCGCGTGGCCTGCTCCTGCTTGTCCGGCGGATAGCCGTACTTGCGCAGAACGCGCTTCACGAGCACCCGCAGTTGCGCCCGCACGTTCTCGCGGAGGGTCCAGTCGATGGTCACGTTGGCGCGCACCACCCGCACCAGCTCGCGAGCGATCGCCTGCAAGGTTTCATTTCCCAGAACCTGCACCGCGCTATCGTTCGTCTCCAGCGCGTCGTAGAAGGCCACCTCGTCATCCGTGAGCCCCAGTTTCTCTCCGCGTCGGCCCGCCTCACGTAGGTCCTTCGCCAAGGCGATCAATTCTTCGATCACCTGCGCCGTCTCGATGGCCCGGTTCTGGTATTTCTTGATCGCATTCTCAAGAAGCTCGGCAAACGACCGGGCCTGCACCAAGTTCTTTCGCCCGCGTGCCTTGATCTCGCCTTCGAGAAGCTTGCGCAGCATTTCGACCGCCAAGTTCCTTTGCGGCATGCCGCGCACTTCCGTTAGGAACTCATCGGACAGGATCGAGATGTCCGGCTTCTTCAGCCCGGCGGCCGCGAAGATGTCGATGACCTCATCCGAAGACACCGCCTTCGAAACGATCTGCCGAATGGCGAACTCCACCTCTTCCGAGCTACGACGGCCTTCGCCCGTGCTCTTCGTAAGTACGGACTTCACGGCCTGGAAGAAGGCCACGTCGTGCCGAATTTCCAGCGCCTTCTCATGCGGGACAGCGAGCGCAAACGCCTTCGACAATTCGCCCACCGCCTTCACAAGCCGATTCTTGCCGTCATCCTGAGCCAGCACGTGTTCCTGCGCCGCCGGCAGCACCGATAGCCGCGCCTGCGGATCACCCGTAATCCATGTCGACCAGTCGAAGCCGTGGAATATTCCGCAACAAACCTCGTAGCGCTCCAGCATGACCGCCACGGCCTCTTCCTGATTAATAGCTGTCTGCCCCTTGCCCCCGCTCTCGGTATAGTTGGCCAAGGCCCGCTTTAGCTGGTCGGCCAGGCCCAGATAGTCCACCACCAGGCCGCCGGGCTTATCCTTGAACACGCAGTTCACTCGCGCGATGGCCTGCATCAGCCCGTGGCCGCGCATCGGCGACCGCCTCTATTTCCTCAAGGAGGATCTCAAAAGCCTCGTTGACTTCGTTCTCATCCACGGCGCTCACCTTCGAGTAGATCCCGGAACTCCAGAAATCCACGGCTGCCGAGGTAGTGGATGATCCGCTCCGCTTCCTTCCCCGCGGTGGGATTCCGCAATGCCACTGCGAGGATCCTTCGGATATGATCGCGGCTTGCGTAGAGCTTCCACCCTTCACGGTCCCCTTCGGCAAGTATCCTCAGGCATTGAGCTGATTCCACAGGATGGCTTTCCACAGTCCTTGCAAGATGCTCCAGCACCATATGTTCGGGGTCTGTCTGATGGACGAGTTGGAGCGATTCGAAAAGCTGCGCAATGGCCCAGCTCACGTCGAATTTGTCCGATACAAACCACCAGCCAAAGGCTGCCATTTCTTTCTCGAAATCGGAGGGCTGTTGTGCCTTCTTGGCGATGGCAAGACGCAGTTCCCACAACTTCTTGAGCCGATCCAGGATTTCTGCTGGAATATCCCCTTTCGTTTGCTTCAAAGCCCGCCCTACGAACTCTATGGCGTGACCCCGAAGGCCGTCTGGCGCCTTTTCCCAAAAGGCCGTAAGCAACGGCTCCCCAAGTGAGAGCTTGCCACGCCAGTAGAACACCATGAGGTGCTCCGCAAGCCTCTCGTCCGGGTTGGCGAGCCACCGGGTGTCGTCGCGACGGCAACCTATCCGCTCCACTGCATGGCGGTATTGCTCGCGGAGAATGTCCAAAACGTTGTCATAAGGCCTGCAGAATGTTACGTAAGTGTTCCACGCGGCCTCGAGAAGCGCCTCTTCCCCTTGGCCAATTGGGAAGATTCTCTTTGCATTGTCACGTGCCCACTTGGAATCCAAAAGGACGAGCCATGGGAACCACTGGCCGTAGACTGCGCGGATGGCGGGCGATGGCTCTTGCGCCACGTCGAGATGGGCGTCCAGCACTTCCCGGACCTCGGGCATCTCATCGAAGCCCCTGCGAGGCTGATCCTCGGCGTCTGCTTGACCATCCATGTGCCGCCGCACCCAAAGGGCATAGCGGACGACGGCGTGCATAGCCTCGCCCCGTGTAGTGTTAATTGAGAGCGTGGCCGGGTCCATGTCGGAGCCGCCGTAACGCTCTTCGTACTCCGGCGTAGGATCGGGGTCGTTAGTCAGTGGTTTCAGAATATGCCACACCTTTTCGCGAAGGTGGATGGGGATACTGCCCGCACCATCGTCAAAGCCGGCGGAGAGTAAGTGCGCGATCGCCTTGCGTGTCCAGCTCCAGTCGGGATCGGCCTCCATTCGCTTCACCCGCCGGCCCTCGATCTCGCGTGGCTGCGCCAGAACCCATTGGCAGAGATCGAGTACCGACTCCCAATCGAAAGCCCTGGCCTGCTTAAAGCCTTCCCGGAGGCCGAACAGGACAGCGCGGACGTATGTCGGGTCCAGGCCTTGGAAGCATTTAGCCTCGACTGCGAAAGGTCCCGGATCTTGCGCGACGACGGACGACAGCACGTGGCCCAGCCCTTCCGGAGAAGGCTCGCAGAAAACGTTGTCCGGAGGCCTCCATGTCTTGAGGAATTCCACAATTTCCGCGACGGACATTCCTTTGAGCTCGTCGGCTGACTTGGGGATCGCCGGCCCTACCCATCCGCCTTCCCTGTATATCAAAAACTCCGGATGCTCTGGCTCGCCGTAGTGCTCGACGAGCGTTCGATAGCGTTCCTGCCAATCCTGGGGCAGATTCTCAGACCCAATCCAGGCCAGCTGGTTCCGTTGCCATACCTCGCGGTAGTGGGTAATCTCCTCATCGAATGGTGCAGAACCATTATCGCCTTGCCGCTGTTCCCTGAGCCGCTCTATGTCCGGTCCCGCCTCGATCCAGCCGAGGATCTTGGTTTGGTCTTTCTCTGTAAGGCGAGAGAAGCTCGCCTGCATCAGCAGGATGTATTCGTGCTGTGTCCCAACGTCATCAAACAGGTTACGATTCGTCAGCCGTGTTGCGATAAGCGGTAAGGCCTGATCGGCAAACACCCGGAGAACGTGCAGGGCGATCCGTCGAAACACCTTCCAGGGCCTGCGCTCGAGGGCGTTAACAACTTCTTCCATATTTGCTTTACGGGAACGCACGGTAAGTTCCGCAACATCCCGGACACCAGAAACAAGGGCGTCCTTGATTGTGTGCCCGAGGTTCTGTGTATGTTCTTCAATCGCTGGGCGCCGGACGTACGAATAGTCCTCCGGCCCGTGGTCATCTTCCCGAGTCCGCGAAAACCGAATGGTCTTCTCCAAGAGATCGCATAGCACTTCCAGGGCAGGAAGACCGGCCGTCCTTACCAGTTCCGGATAGTATTTCTTGAGGATCTCCTCGTAATTCCAGGTGTCGAAGCGCGCCCGCGGCTCCGGCGGGAGCCGGCAGTCCTCTTTCGACGCGGCCTCCATGCGGCGTTCGCCCGGAAGGACATCCAGCAGCACGCTGGCCACACGCAACGCCTCCTCAGTCCGGCCACCTTTCGCCCAATGCTCGATGAGCTGCCCGAGTTTCTCCGGCAGCAGCCAATCCGGTCGCTCCGCCCACTGCGCCGCCTTTTCCACAAGTGGTGCCGACACCTCAGCCGGTATTGCAAGCATCGCGTCCACAAGGTCCCCCAGTACATTGGTGTTTTCGGTATCGTCCATTTCCCGGATGATTTCGGCTACGCGCTCCGGCTTGTGCTGAGCCATGCGGGCGAGGTACCGCGCCTCGGGCCAAGGGGGAAAACGGATCGTGCCTTCTTCATCGTTTCGGATCGGCTGAGGTGGATGTCGGAAGAAACCCTTTTGTCGAAGTGGCTCAAGCCACTCCGGGTTTTCGAGGCGGTCAAAGAAATAGCGATACTGTTCGGCGTACACAAGCAGTGCTAATGCTTGGTCGACCTGCTCAGGAGTTGGTTTGTTCCAAGATTTCATCTAAAGCCTCCACAGTCTTGAAGAATTCTCTTACCATCGCTGACAGTGCCCACTCAAAGCTCTCAAAGCGGTCTTTCAGTTCATCGCCGCCCATCTCGGCATCCTTCTGACCCCGCTCATGTGCACGTTCAACAAACCATTCGGTTGTTTTTAACCAATTATCAATTCGCGGCCTAAGGGTTGCCTCCGATACGCAGTTGTTTTGGTCGATTGCCAAAAATAGACGCCTCGCTGCTTCGCTTCTTGTCTCACGTGCCCGTTCATGATCTCTTACAAGGTTGGCCACTTTTTGGAAGACAGGGTACGGAAGTGGAATATCATCATTGGAAGGTAAGGCATCCCCTTCGCTTACTCTTGTCGGTGTCGATCCATCAAAAGGAAGGCCATGCCTTTTCCAAAGGTTGCCAATGTCATCAAGGCAGCTCTTGTAGTCGAGCCGCCATCCAGCTTTAGGCCCTGCTATGATATCCGGCAAGCGGTTTCTTATCTCTCGCACAGCATGCGCAACGAAGCGAACCCGGCCGGGGAAAGCCTCCGAAAAGATCATACGTAGTGCGCCTTCGTAGAACTCGCCGAGCGACGGAGCGTTGCTCTCGAACCATAAGCGCAAGTCCATGCGCAGTGGAGTCCAAAAGTCCGGATAGCGAACCTCCATCACAACTCCCCCCGAAATGCCCTGTCCAGAATCGCCTGCTCCAGGAGTTGAAATTCCGCGTCGGTGGTCGCCTGGATTTCCTTCAGGGCCTTGATCTTCTCCTGCACCGCCTCCAGGTGCGCCAAGATCCGCCGCTGCTCATCGAGGGGCGGGAGGGGGATGGGAATTGACCGCATTGCGCCTTGGGTCAGCTTCGGCCGAGTTGCACCGGTTAGAAATGGGCGCAGGTCATAGGCGACAAGGCAATAGTAGAGCAATTGATTGACCAGATGGTCGGGCCTGCCACGCAAAATATGCACATGATTGTTAGCCCAGAACCGGCCGCTCATGATGTAGGCGGTAGGTTCGCCGGGCCCATAAAATCCGCCGTCTTCTGCAAGTAGGACAAATTCACCAGCGTGGGTGTGCCCATCAACGTAGTCTATGACACCATTGGCGCCGCAATAGGGCACATTACCCGGGATGCGAACTTTCTTCTTGACTGGCTTTCTTAGCGTGTCCCAAACCTCACACACTTCCCCCAACCGCACCCAGCGCCAGCCGGGAGGCGGTTCGGCACCGGGGCGGGGGAAGGTCTCGGCAAGGGTGGATTGCCACAGGCGCTCGGCGTCCTCCTTGGCCTGCTGCCGCAGGCGCCGCGCCTCGCGCACCTGCGCCATCAACTCCTCGATCCGCGCCACAATGCGGCGTTGTTCGTCGAGAGGTGGGAGGGGGATTATCATTGGAGATAATGTTAAGCGGGTTATTTGCGGTTGAGCGGATCCGCCGATAGCTTCTCTGAGATCTGTTGATTTAATTACCCAATAGAGGTAATCCTTACGTAAGCCCTCAATTACTGGAGTTACAACCATTGCATTGCCAGTTATCCACGACCGGGGTGAGGACATGTTGACCGTACCACAGGTAGCACCGCGACAAGTAACAAGAACTTCAGATTCTTCATGATTGAATTGGTAGTAATTACCAATGATTCCATTAGCCCCAAAGACAGGATACGGTCCTGGGTTACGCTTCATCTCCTGCACTGTAATTGTTTTGGGCTGATACAAATTGCACACCTCCCCCAACCGCACCCACCGCCAGCCTTCGGGGAGTTTGTAGAGTCCCTCAGTCATGGGGAGCCACCTCCCCGTTGTTGTTGCCGAGGAGTTCGCTTAGCTCCTCCACGATACTCAGGATCTCCCGCTCGCGCTCAAGGAGGCCCGCCACGATCTCCACCGGCGAGGGAAGCGCCTCGGCCTCCTTGCGGTTCGGGTTGCGGGCGGTGAGGTCGTAGCCGCGCCCTTTGACCTCATCGGCAGGAACGATCCAGGAACGCTCGGAAAGGCTGGCCTCAAACGGGCCCTGGCCTTTGCGATAAGCATCCCATGCTTTCCAAAGTCGGCGGGCCTCTTCAAAGTGCTCGTCCTGGATGGGGCTTCCCTTGCTAAACTTTTTCAAGCCCCCCGGCAGAGGCAGTTCGTAATACCATATCTCCGTAGTCGGTCCGGGTCGCTCGAAGAAGAGGAGCGCTGTCTTGACATCAGAATAGGGCGCAAAGGTGCCGGGCGGGAGGCTCACCACGGTATGCAGATTGAACTGCTCCAGGAGGTCACGCTTGACGTCGGCAAAGGACCCGCCGCGAAATAGCGTCCCTTCGGGCACGACCATCCCGCAGCGGGCGCCGTCCCGGGGCTTGAGCCTCTTCATGATGTGCTGGACGAATAGGAGCTCGGTAGCTGTGGCCTGCACTGGAAAGTTGGCCTGGATGTGCCGGCCTTCTGTGCCCCCGAATGGGGGATTGGTGAGCACCACATCGTAGCGCTCGGTGACGTTGCGGATATTCTCCTCGAGGGTATTGCGCCGCATCACGCGGGGGGCGGTCACGCCGTGAAGCACCATGTTCATGAGGCCCAGGAGGGCCGGCAAAGGCTTCTTCTCCTGGCCAAAGAAGGTTTTTTCCTGCAGGGTCTTGTGGTCTTCCAGGGTACGCTCGGATTTTATCATGAAGAGGTAGGCCTGAGCCAGGAAACCACAGGTGCCACAGGCAGGATCATAAACGGTCTCGCCGATCTTGGGGGCGACGAGCTCCACCATAAAGCGCACCACCGGTCTCGGCGTGTAGAACTCGCCGGCCAGCCGGTTCTCGCTGCCCAGATGGCGTAGGAGCTCTTCGTACACCTGGGAGACGGTGAAAATGTCGTCCTGACTATGGAAGTCGATGCCATTGATGATGGTCAAGACATCCTTGAGGTTGTAACCCGAGGCGCAAACAATAACGTTGCGCTCGGCGAACACGCTGCGGATCGTCTCGCGCAGGGGATCGCCTCCCAGACTCTGAAGGTAGGGAATCAACCGGCCTTGGACGAACTCCAGCAAGCGATCAGCGGGCCAGTCCTTCGTAGCCCATGCGCTCCAGCGCAGGTCGCCATCCAGAATGCGGGTGTAGGGGCGGCCGGCAAGCTTTGCTTGAGTCTCCCACTCCTCTTCCTGGGCGTCCAAGAACCGCAGGAAGAGCAGCCAGGCCAGATGCTCGATGTATTCCATGACGCCACCGCAGTTGTTGTCGCGGCGCAAGATGTCGCAGGCCCGCCAGATTTCGTTGGCAAGGGATTCCCGAGTTTGAGGCCCGTTCATGCTGTTACCTCCTCAGCGTAGATTCGTTTTTGCATTTCCTTCAGAGACTGACCGAGTAACTCTGCACCGCCGAACCACCCGCTGATCCTGGCGGCACCGCCCCACTCTCGGAAGGGTGAGACCCCGAAAATCTCCGGCTCAAGCTGCTCGATGCCGCCAATGCGGTATTTGTCGAGGAGCTCCAGGATGACCTTGCGAGCATCTTCCTTGTGAGCGGCAATGAAGGCTTGCTCACGGTTTCGGAACCCGGCGGCCCGCTCGCTGCGGGTGCGGATAGGGCTGCCGAAGGCGATATGGCAGAGAAGGTCGAAGGCGTCTGCTTCGGGCTGGCCAAGGACTTCGGCGAGCACCTCAGGATGGATGCTGGAACGGCGCAGCTCTTCCAGGAAAGCGCGGCGGCGCGTGCTATCCACCCAGATGTCTCGCAGGGCTGTGCGGCTGTCGGCAGACCGCAGAATGCGGTGTTTGGTGTAGTCGCGGTATTGCTCGAGCGTGAGCTGCTCGCCTGTGGACTCGATCAGGAATATCGCTTCATCGGCAATGCTCACCTCGAGACCTTCCACCCGAATCCTTCCGCCCTTTTTCCTCGCCGGCTTGAGGCCAACAGCTTCCTGAATCGTCTGGTCTGTCAATGTTTCCACGACGATGGTGCGGCTCACAAAGCCCTTGGCGCTCACCATGAGCTGGAGGTTGCCAGCGGGAAGGCGGTCAAAACTGAAACGGCCATTTTCATCGGTCTGGATCGGGCCTCGCTGGCTGTTGGGCCCGGTTCGGACGCTAACTCGTGCGCCGACAATCAGGTCGTTTGTGTCGGCATGAAATACGACCCCCTCTAAGACGGCAGTCTGTGGGCCATTAGGCGGCTCCGGCGGCGGCAGTGGAGGACGATCCCATTCATCAAAGAGGCGGGTCGCGCCCGTGTAGTCGATAATACGGAACCAGTACTTGTCAGTGGCGGAATCCAGGCGACTGCCGCGTCCGATGATTTGCTTGAACAGAATGGGCGAAGACAGCGTCTTCATGAACACGATATTGCGGCACGAAGGGACATCGACACCCGTCGAGAGAAGTTCCGCCGTCGTCGCCACAACCGGGGCATGTTTGTCCGAGTCGGCGAAGGCCTCCAGCCAACGGCGACCTTCTTCGCCTTCCTCAGAGATGATGGGGACGGCGTAGTTGTCGAGCCCGGTCTCGGGTCCGAATTCGTCCTGGAGCAGGCGGGTGACCAGCCGCGCATGTTCCATGTCCACGCAGAAGACCATGGTTTTTTCCCTCGCACCGAAGCGGCGCAGGAGCCCTGCCAGATGGCGCACCATCTCCCGGGTCCGGTCCGGAAGGGTGATCTCTCTTTCGAATTGGGGCGTGGTGTAGACCTCGCGCGGCTCCACCTCTTCGGGGATAAAGACCTCCGCTCCCTGTTCTACAGCCTCCTGCAGATGCAACCCAGTCGCGTCAACAGTCGTTCGCACGCGATGCACCTTGTAAGTGGCCAGGAAGCCGTCCTCGATACCTTGCCCCAAGCTGTATTGATACGCTGGTGGCCTCCAGGTGCCCCGGCCCGGGTCGTCTGCGTCAATGGCAACCCCGGGTTCTTCGGCGCAGAAGTAAGCGTAGGTGTCCACATTTTCGTCCTGTTTGGGCGTGGCAGTCATGCCGAGTTGCATGGCAGTGCCGAAGTGATCGAGGATCTCCCGCCAGGTCCCAAAACCCGAACGGTGGCACTCGTCGATAATCACGAGGTCAAAGAAGTCTCGCGGAAATTTCTCGAAGAGGCGTTTACCCACCTCATCCGGGCCCCACAGCGTCTGATAGATCCCGAAGTAGAGGTCCCGCGTCAAGTTGGCCGGATGCCCTTCGATCTTGAAGCGAGGCTCGCTCGTTCCGTCGGCGAACGGTGCGAAGGTATTGTATGCCTGGTTGCGCAGCACGACGCGATCTGCCAGGAAGAGAACGCGCCCGGGGCGGTCGGGATGCCGGCGCTGGAGCCAACCCGATTTAACGAGCTTCCAAACGATCTGGAAGGCGACGAAGGTCTTGCCGGTTCCGGTGGCCATCGTCAGGAGGACGTGCTTCTGGCCGCGCACAAGGCGCTTGATGACTTCGCGGATGGCCACTTCCTGGAAGTAAAACGGCGTTTTCCCGCATAGGCTTTCCGGGCAGTATGGATGAAGGAGCGGATTGCTCCGCTTGCCTACGCCGTATTCCTCTGGGCGCTCGGCGACGCGCGACGCATCTGGGCTTCCCTGATTCTGTTGCCATCTCTCCCACAGCTCACGGGGACTCGGGAATCGGTCAAGAACCTGGGTTGACTTTGTAAAGAAGTCGAATTCGATGATCTGGTGACCATTCGCAGCGTAGGCGAACGCGAGCCCGAGCTCCCTGACATAGCGTTTGGCTTGTTCAAGCCCAGCCTCGGCCGCTTCCGCCTCGGACTTCGCTTCGACAACGGCGATGGGAAAAGAATCAGAAAGACGCAAAAGATAGTCCACCTTGCGGGCCTCGCCCCTGCGAACCCGATCGCCCACCAGGATGACGCGCCCCTGCGTGTACCGCTGGTCCCGCTGGTAGTAGTGCTCCCTTGTGATTTGCGTGTCAGCCCAGCCTGCGGCTTTCAGTTTCGGGTCGATGAGCGTCGCCCGCGTGTCCGCCTCGTTTCTCATGCGGTAGCCTCCACTTCTGGAAGGAGATCGTCCGCCGGCTCTCCGCCCAGGTCCTCGATGCCGGGCCGACAGAGACAGGGCGTGTCGCGAAGCTCCGTGTCCGGCTCGTACTCCACCGCCCGCGGCTTGCCGTGGATGTGGACCTCAAACAGCCCGCGTAAAGGATCAGGCGCCGTGCCAGGCTTGTGAATCTTCTTGATAACCAGCGGTGCGTCGTCGGCACGCTCAACCGTTTCCCGAAGCGCTTTAATCTCCTTGGGGGTGTAGGTGCGCTCGGTGTCGATACCTTTCAGGCGCAAGGGGCGCTCCACCGTCACCTTCCAGTAGCCGAAGGCCGCGTTGGGAAAGATCTTGGACTGCTCGGTCTCCTCAAATTTGTGGAAGGTGTCGAGGACGCGACGGATGTCCTCTTCGGATAGCTCGCAGTTCTTCTTGCCCAGGTTCTTGCGCAGGGGCTTGCACCACTGCGTGGCATCGATGAGCTGCACGCGGCCTTTACGGTGCTCGGGCTTCCTGTTCGTGACCACCCAGACGTAGGTGGCAATGCCGGTGTTGTAGAACATGTTGAGCGGCAAAGCGACGATGGCCTCGAGCCAGTCGTTTTCGATGATCCAGCGGCGGATGTTGCTCTCGCCCTGGCCGGCGTCCTCCGTGAACAGCGACGAGCCGTTGTGCACCTCGGCGATGCGACTGCCGAGCAAGGTGTCGTGCTTCATCTTGGAGAGCATGTTCACCAGGAACACCATCTGGCTGTCGCTGGTGTGGGTGATGAGCGAAAGCTCCTCGCCCGGTGCTGCACGACAAAGCGCGGATCCTTGATGCCACTTTTGCCGCCCATGCGTTCCAGGTCGCTCTTCCAACCCTTCCCGTAGGGCGGGTTGGAGAGCATGAAGTCGAACTCCCGGTCGGGGAAGGCGTCGTTGGAGAGCGTCCAATGCTCCGGCCCGCCGACGATATTGTCGGCAGCGTTGCCCTCGCCCTTCAAAAGCAGGTCGGCTTCGATGATGTTTTTGCGGATCTCGCCCTCGCCCGATTGGTTGGAGGACATCGAACCGTTGGCCAGGACGAAGCCCGCGAGCCCCGTCGGGGTCAGGTGGTAGATGAAGTGCTGGACCCAGGCGAAGTTGGCGTTCCCCGCGGGCGGGATGCCGTATTTCCAGCGCTTGTCGTCCTTGAGGCGTTCGCCACCCCAGTCGGAATCGTTGAAGGGCGGATTGGCAAGGACGAAATCGGCCTTGAGATCGGGGTGCAGATCGCGGTGAAAGCTGTCGGCGTGTTCCTGGCCAAGGTTGCCGTCGATGCCGCGAATGGCCAGGTTCATCTTGGCCAGCCGCCAGGTGGTGTGGTTCGATTCCTGGCCGTAGATGCTGATGTCGCCGATCCTGCCGCCGTGGGCCTCCACGAACTTCTCCGACTGGACGAACATCCCGCCGGAACCGCAGCAGGGGTCATACACACGGCCTTTATAGGGACTGAGCATTTCAACGAGGAGCCTGACCACGCAGCGGGGCGTGTAGAACTGACCGCCTTTTTTCCCCTCGGCGCTGGCGAACTGTGAAAGGAAGTACTCGTAGACACGGCCGAGGATGTCTTTGGAGCGGTTGGCCTTGTCGCCCAGGCCGATGTCGCTGACCAGGTCGATGAGCTGGCCGAGGCGCTGCTTATCGAGGCGGGGGTGGGCGTAGTCCTTGGGGAGCACGCCCTTGAGCGAGGGGTTGTCGCGCTCGATGGCGAGCATGGCATCGTCGACCATCTTGCCGATGGTCGGCTGCTTGGCGTTGGCCTTGAGATGAGACCAGCGGGCTTCTTTTGGAACCCAGAATATGTTGACGGCCCGGTACTCGTCGGGGTCTTCCGGGTCGGCTCCCTGGGCGCGATCCGCCTCGAGCTGCGTGTGCTGCTCCTCGAAGGCGTCGGAGATGTACTTGAGGAAGATCAGGCCGAGCACGACGTGTTTGTACTCGGCGGCGTCCATGTTGGAACGCAGCGCGTCGGCCATCTTCCACAGCTGGGCTTCGTAGCCCACTGTGGCACCGGTGGAATCTGCTCGCTGCGCGCTCTTCCTCGCCCTGGGCATGGCCGAACCAGAACGATCGTACCGACCCCGCCCGCAGCGGACAACAGGCGGCCTACGTTCAGGGGCCGGCCTCCTCCTGGGACGGGGGGCGGATCGCCCACGTCGTCCCCTCGGGGCCATCGCGGAGCTCGATCCCGAGCTCGCCCAACTGATCCCGCACCCGATCGGCAAGGGCGAACTGCTTCGCGGTACGGAGTTCGGCGCGGAGTTCGATGAGGAGCCGGATCAGGTCTTCGGCGAGGCCTTCCGTCGCTGGGCGGCCGGCCTGGAACAGGCCGAGGCTCGCCCCGAGCTCCCGCACAACCGCAGCGGCGGCCTTCGCTCCCGCCACGTCGCCCCCCTGCTGCCGACGGTGCCCCAGCCCCACGATCTCCTGCAGCACCGCGAGGGCAGCGGGGGTGGTGAAGTCCTCCTCCAAGGCGTCGTGGAACCGCCGCCTGAGCGCGTCGAGCTCCGCGGTGGGCCCGGGGGCGCCCCCGTCGGGGAGGGCCTCCGCCGCCCACAGGAAGTCGTACACCCGGTCCACGGTGCGCTTCGCCTCCGCCAGGCCGTCGTGGGAGAAGTCGAGCGGTTTCCGCCAGTCGCGGGAGAGGTAGAAGTAGCGCACGGCCTCGCTGCCGTACCGCCCGACCACGTCGCGGGCGTACTCGAAGTTCCCGATGGACTTCCCCATCCGCTCGCCGCGTACGGTGAGGAGCCCGTTATGGAGCCAGATCCGCACGAACTCCTTTCCGGTGGCCGCCTCGGCCTGGGCGAGCTCGTTCTCGTGATGGGGGAAGATGAGGTCGCTCCCGCCGGCGTGGATGTCGATCGTCTCCCCGAGGAGATCGCGGGACATGACGACGCACTCCGTGTGCCACCCGGGGCGGCCCTCCCCCCACGGGGACGGCCAGGTGGGCTCGCCGGGCTTGCCCTTCTTCCAGAGGGCGAAGTCGAGCGGATCCCGCTTCCTCTCGTCCACCTCGACCCGCGCCCCTGCCTCCTGCTCGTCCCTCACCCTCCCCGACAGCTTGCCGTACCCCGGGAAGCTCCGGACGGAGAAGTAGACATCGCCGTCCACGACGTAGGCGTGCCCGGAGGCAACGAGGCCCTGGATGAACGCCACCATCTTGGGGACGTAGTCGGTGGCCCGGGGAGCGTGGGTCGGCTCCCTTACCCCCAGCGCCGCCAGATCGCGGAAGTACTCTGCGGTGTAGTGGGCAGCCACCGCGGCCGGGGTGCGCCCCTCCTCCTGGGCGCGGCGGATGATCTTGTCCTCGATGTCGGTCACGTTCTGGACGTAGATCACGGTGTAACCACGGCTCTCCAGGTACCGCCGCAGGGCGTCGAACACGATCATCGGCCGGGCGTTCCCGATGTGGATGAGGTCGTAGACGGTGGGACCGCAGACGTACATCCGCACCGTGGTGTCGTGGACGACCAGCTCCTCGAGCTTCCGGGTCAGCGTGTTGTAGAGGCGCATCAGCTCAGCCCTCCTCTCGCTCGTGCCACGTCGCCAATCCTACGCGGGAACTGGCTCCCTCCCAAGGCCCGCTCCCGGGCATAATGCGGCCATGGACCTCGGTGCGGTGGGGCAGGTGCTTCTCCTCTCCGCAGCCCCGCTCGCGGAGCTGCGGGGCGGGTTGCCGCTCGCCCTGTCGCTTGGGTTCTCCCCGGCGACCGCCTACGTCGTCGCGGTGGTGGGGAACCTCCTCCCCGTACCGCTCCTCCTTTTCGGCCTCTCCGCGCTCATCCCCTCCGCGGGGAGGATCCCCGGGCCCCTCGGCCGGGCCGCCCGGCGCTACCTCACCTGGCAGGAGACCCGCCACCGCACACGGTTTGCGAAGTTCGGGGAAGGGGCGCTGGTCCTCCTCGTCGCGATCCCCCTCCCGATGACGGGGGCGTGGACGGGGTCCCTCCTCGCCGTCCTGTTCGGGATCCCCTGGCGCCGCGCGCTCCTCATGATCTCGCTCGGGGTCCTCCTCGCCGGGGTCATCGTCCTCCTCGCCTCGCTCGGCGTGATCGCCGTCTTGTGACCCGTTTCGCCTGATGTGGCGCGGCGCGGGATGACGGGTATAGTCGGGCATCATGGCTGAGGAGAACACCCGGTCCCTGGATATCGCCGAGCTCATCCGCCGTCACCCCGCGGAGATTGCGGAGATCCTCGCCGCGCTCCGCGAGGAGGAGGCAGTGGAACTCCTGCGCCGCCTTTACCTCCGCCGCGCCGCCGCCGCGCCGCTGGGGGAGATGGAGCCCGAGGAGGCGGCGCGGCTCCTCGCCGAGCTCAACCGGGAGGATGCTGCCCACATCCTGTCCCACATGGAGCCCGACGACGCGGTGGACCTCCTCGCCGAGCTCCCCCCGGAGACGGTGCGGGACATCCTGTCCCGCCTCGAGACGCAGGAGGCGAAGGAGCTAGGGGAACTCCTCTCCTATCCCCCCGACACGGCGGGCGGGCTCATGTCCACCGAGGTCGTGGCCCTCCCCGCGGACATGACCGCGGAGGAGGCGATCCGGGAACTGCGCGCGAGGGCGGAGGAGGCGGAGACCGTCTACTACGCGTACGTCGTGGATGACCGGGGCACGCTCCTGGGGGTCCTGTCCCTGCGCGACCTCGTCCTCGCCCGTCCCACCACCCCGCTCCGCCAGATCATGAACGCGGACGCGGTGACCCTCCCCGTGACGATGGACGTGGAGGAAGTGGCCCATCTGTTCGACAAGTACAACTTCCTCGCCCTCCCGGTGGTGGACGAGAATCGGAAGCTCCTCGGGATCGTCACGATTGACGACGTCATCGACGTGATCCGCGAGGAAGCGACGGAGGACGTGCTGCGGCTGGGCGGCATCCCGGCGGGAGAGGAGCACCCGCTCGATCCACCGTTGAGCTCCGTGCGCAAGCGCCTCCCATGGATGATGGCCTACATCCTCCTCGACCTGGCGATCGTTGCCGTAGTGGCCCACTTCGAGCAGACGATCGCCCAGATCACGTTTGTGGCAAGTCTGATGCCCCTTATCGCCGACATGAGCGGGAACGTGGCGTCCCAGGCGCTCTCGGTCGCCATCCGCGGGATCGCCACCGGGGAGGTCCAATGGTCCGATCTGCCCCACGTGATGCGAAAGGAGCTCTTGGTCGGCATCCTGAACGGACTCATGTTGGGGGCGGAGATCGGGCTCATCACGTTCCTCCTGTGGCGGAAGCCCCTGTTCGGAGTGGTGAGCGCGGTGGCCCTGATGGGAAACACGATCGCTGCCTGTTTCGTCGGGGGGGCTCTCCCCTACGTGCTGAAGCGGCTCCGGCTGGATCCGGCGATGGTCTCGGGCCCCGTGGCGACCACGGTCGCGGACATCACCGGGTTCTTCCTCTTCCTCGGACTGGCCACGGCGTTCCTCCCCTACCTCACTTGACCGGGGCCGCCCGCGGGCGGTCGCTCGCCCCCGCTGGGTACGCTATACTCCGGCTCAACCTTTTCGCTCTGCGGCGGCCGGGATCGAACGGGGTCGGGGTGCGCCTTGTGGAGCGTGGGGAGTGCGCTCGTCGCCATTCTGGATGGGACGAACGGAGCGCGTAG
This sequence comes from Candidatus Bipolaricaulis anaerobius, assembly GCF_900465355.1. Lineage (NCBI taxonomy): Bacteria > Candidatus Bipolaricaulota > Bipolaricaulia (SeqCode) > Bipolaricaulales (SeqCode) > Candidatus Bipolaricaulaceae > Bipolaricaulis (SeqCode) > Bipolaricaulis sanaerobius (SeqCode). Next base: position 387,921 of record NZ_LS483254.1, read on the forward strand.
ACTACGGGAAAAAGGAGTGATGGTATGATCGCATACGCTCAGACGGGGACCGAGACGACGACCCAGTCCATGATCACCCTCGTCGTGATGCTGGTGGCGTTCGCCGCCATCTTCTACTTCCTCCTCATCCGGCCCCAGCGCCGGCATCAGAAGGAGCATCGCGACCTCCTCGGATCGCTCAAGCGCGGGGATCGTGTGGTCACTGCGGGCGGGATCCTCGGCACGATCGAGGACATCAGCGAGGATTCGGTTCTCCTCGCCGTTGAGGATGGGAAGATCCGGCTTTCGAAGGGCAGCATCGTGGACAAGGTGCGGAAGTAGGTGCGACGATGAAACGTTCGGACTGGGTTCGGTTTGGCTTCGTACTGGCAGCCCTCTTCGCCTCGATTGGCCTCCTCTACCCGTTCTTCCCGTTCCAGGACGTGATCAAGCTCGGCCTGGATCTCCAGGGAGGGGTGCGCCTCGTGCTCGAGGCGCAGGTCCTCGACCCGGCGACGGGCGAGCTCATCCCGCTTCGCGAGTCCCAGCTCGAACCGGCGAAGCAGCAGGACGCGGTGAACCAGCTGGTGACGATCTTCTCGGAGCGGGTGGACCAGTATGGGATGGTCAACGCCGAGATCCGGCCCTTGGGACGGGATCGGGTCGAGGTCAAGATCCCCAAGGTCCAGGACCCGGAAGAGGCGCAGAGGCTCCTCGGGAGCACCGCCCTCCTCGAGTTCCGCAAGGTGATCGAGGCCTCTTCCAACCGGGAGGACCTCGAAGCGCGCAAGGGGTTCCTGTTCGATGTCCTGCCCAACAAGGACCAGAGCGAGTGGTACCTCGTCGAGGTCGAGCCGCTTCTCACCGGGGACGTCCTCGACAACGCGGTGGTCCGCACCTCCACCGACCCGCGCAACCCCGGGTTCCTCATTGCCCTCACCTTCAATCGTGACGGGGCAGAGAAGTTCGCCGAGGCCATCCGGCGCATGCAGGTGAACGATCGGTTGGCGATCATCCTCGACAACGTGGTCTACTCCGCCCCGCTCGTGGCCGACTCGATCAAGCAGGCGGCCCAGCAGGGGTGGAGGGCTGTTCAGGACTCAACGACGATCACCGGCCGGTTCACCCTCGACGAGGCGAAGCTCCTTGCGGCCGTGCTCCGGTCCGGGGCCCTCCCGACCCAGGTGGCGATCATCGAACAGCAGACGATCGGCCCGACCCTCGGCGCGGAATACGTGCGGCGGGGGATGACCGCCCTCGTGGCAAGCTTCGCCCTCGTCCTCGTCTACATGCTCGTCTACTACCGCTGGTTGGGGATCGTTGCCGACGCCGGGCTGGTGATGACGATGCTCCTCGTGTTCGCCGCGCTGCGCGCGTTCGGGGCGACCCTCACCCTGCCCGGGATCGCGGGGCTCGTCCTCACCATCGGCATGGCGGTGGATGCGAACGTGATCATCTTCGAGCGGATCAAGGAGGAGCGCCGCACGGGCAAGGCCCCCAGGGCGTGCGTCACCGCTGGGTTCGCGAAGTCCCTGTCTGCGATCCTCGACGCAAACATCACCACGCTCATCGTGGCGTTCATCTTGTTCCTGTTGGGCTCGGGGCCGGTGGAGGGATTCGGGATCACGCTGGGATTGGGGATCGTGGCCTCGATGTTCTCCTCCCTCGTCCTGTCTCGCCTCCTCCTCGAGACGACGGGGCTGGGGGAGTTCATCCCGGTCCGGTCCGCGCCAGACCGAGGGTGAACTGGTGCAGGGCAGCCTCAGGGGAGATCTGGCCGGTCTTGATCTGGAGGTCAAGCGCCTGAAGGGAGGCAAGGAGCCCGACGAGCCTTGCCTCCCCCCAGCGGCGGGCCTGGTCGAGCCGCCGCCGGACAAGCCAGGGCGGGCCGGCCGGCTCGCGGCCGTCCTCGCTCGCGGCGAGGGCAGCGAGGAGCGCCCGCACGTGGCCGACGAGGGAGAAGAAGAGGGGGGACGGGTTCCCACCCGCGGCGAGGAGACGCCGTAGCTCGGCCAGGGCGGCGGGGATCTCCCGCGACCCCACGGCGTCGAGGTACGCGTACGCCGGCCCCGAAGAGGAGGAGAGGAGCTCCCGCCACCGCGCGGGGAGCCGTTCCCCCTTCCACAGGGAGAGCTTCTCCACCTCCTGGGAGAGGAGGAGCGTGTTCCCCCCCGCCGCCTCGATGAGGGGGTCCACCACCGCGGCCGTCCCCGCCAGGCCCGCCTCGGAGAGGAGCTCGGAGGTGAGGGCCCGCAGAGTGCGGCCGGTCGGCGTGGGGAAGGACGTGGCTTCCTCGGCGGCCTGCACCACAGGGCCCCTCAGTGCAGCGCCGACGAAAGCCACCCCGAGGTCGGGCGGCACCCCCCGCGCCAGCGCCCGCACCAGCCGCTCCTCCCCCATCAGGGGGTCCGCCCGGCGGACGACGATCGCCCGCGGCTCCCCGAACAGGTCCGCGCTCCCCAGCTCCTCGATCAGCCGATCGAGGCACGGTTCGTCCCCGAACAGGACCACCCGCCGCGCTTGGCCCCACGACCCCAGCGCCCGGGCGAGGGCCCGCTCCGCAAGGAGCGGGTCCCCCCAGTAGGCGACGATCCGCGGCCCGGCCATCGCCGAACGTTACCTCCCCCCGGACACGGCTACAATGTTGAGCTTGTGGGCCCATGCGGCTACCATCCCTCCCGCGCCGAGGTGGCGGAATTGGCAGACGCGCTGTCTTGAGGGGGCAGTGGGCTTCGGCCTGTGTGGGTTCAAATCCCACCCTCGGCACCAGGACCGGTGGAGCCGCGCATCGTCGTGGACGTGATGGGGGCTGATCGCCCTCCTGCCGAGCTCGCGGGGGGGGCGATCCGCGCTGCTACGGCCCTCCCGATCCGACTCATCCTCGTCGCCCATCGGCCGCTCCTCCCACCCCTTCCCCCCGGAGTGGAAGTCCTCGAGTGCCCGCCGGCTCCCGAGCACGAGGAGGGGGCGACCCGCGTCGCACGCCGGGAGGACACCTCGATCGCCCGGGGCCTGGACGCGCTCCGCCGGGGAGAGGCGGATGCGTTCCTCTCCCCCGGCAGCACAGGGGCGGTGGTCAGCGCAGCCATCCTCCGTCTGGGGCGGCTTCCCGGGGTGGTCCGCCCCGGGCTCTGCGCCTCGCTCCCCACCCTCCGCGGCGAGGTGCTCCTCATCGACGCGGGGGCCACCGCCGATTCCAAGCCCGCCCACCTCGTTCAGTTCGCGGACCTCGGTGCGGCCTACGCCCAGGCGGTGCTCGGCATCCCCTCGCCCACGGTGGGCCTCCTCAACATCGGGACCGAGCACGGGAAGGGGGACGCCCTCACCCGGGAAGCCCATCCCTTGCTTGCCCGTACGGCGGGGTTTGTGGGCAACGTCGAGCCCCATACGATCCTCACCGAGCGGCCGGTGGATGTCGTCGTCGCGGGCGGGTTCAGCGGGAACCTGTTCTTGAAGGCGGTCGAGGGGGGAGCGGAGGCGGTCCTGACGATGGTGAAGGGCGCCCTCCGGAGCTCGGCCCGCGCCCGGCTCGGGGCCTTGCTCTCCCGTCGGGCGCTGCGCGCGGTGGCGCAGAGCCTCCGCTACGAGGAGCACAACGCTGCCCCCCTCCTCGGGGTGAACGGCCTCGTGACCGTCGCCCACGGCCGGTCCGACGCCGCGGCGATCGAGGGAGCCCTGCGACGCACGTTTCAGGCCAGCCGATCCCAGATCGTGGAGGTCCTTCGCTCCCGCCTTTCCTCCCCTCCCGCCGAGCCGGGGCTTGCCAACCCGGGGGATCCCCGGGTACCCTCCGCCACCCCCACGGCCGCGGCCTGAGGGCCGCCACAGGGGAGTGGTGTTGCGCCGTGCCGGGGGGCCCTATATAACTGGCCCACGCTTGGGACGGCGCCGCCCCGCGGTGGGGCAGCGAGGAGGTGTGGGATCTATGAGTGAGATTGCCGATCGGGTACGGGAGATCATCGCCGAGCAGCTGATGGTGGACCTCGATGAGATCACCGATGAAGCGTCGTTTGTGAACGACCTCGGTGCGGACTCCCTCGATACGGTCGAGCTGATCATGGAGTTCGAGGACGAGTTCGGGATTGAGATCCCGGACCAGTACGCGGAGAACATCGCCACGGTGGGGGAGGCGATCGCCTACATCGAGGCCCGCGTCCACGAAAGGGAAGGGGCGGGCGGGGCGTAGGGGACGCCACCCGGAGGCGGACGATGAGATCCGTGTACATCGAGGAACTGGGCCAGCACGTGGGGAGCGAGGTGCTCATCCAGGGCTGGCTCTACAACAAGCGCTCCTCGGGCAAGGTGCGGTTCGTGCTCGTGCGGGACGGGACGGGCCTCGTTCAGGGGGTCGTCACCCCCACGGCGGATCCGGCCGCGTTCGCGCTCGCGGACTCCCTTCCCCAGGAAGCATCGCTCCGCATGGGGGGGACGGTGAGGGCCGAACCGCGCGCCCCCGGCGGGTTTGAGGTCACCGTGACCCACCTTGAACCGGTCCATATCCCGACCGCGCCGTTCCCGATCGGGCTCAAGGAACATGGGCCCGGGTTCCTGATGGACCACCGCCACCTCTGGATCCGCAGCCGCCGTCAGACGCCGATCCTCCGCCTGCGGGATGCGGTGCTGTGGGCGATCCGCTCCTTCTTCCACGAGCGGAGGTTCGTGGCCACCGAGGCCCCGGTCCTCGTCGGGACCGCGGTTGAGGGGACGACGACCCTGTTCCCATTGGACTATTTTGGGACACCGGCCTACCTCTCCCAGTCCGGCCAGCTCTACCTCGAGGCGACGTGCGCGGCGCTGGGGAAGGTGTACTGGATCGGTCCCGTGTTTCGGGCGGAGAAGTCGAAGACCCGCCGCCACCTGACCGAGTTCTGGATGGCCGAGGCGGAGCAAGCGTTCCTCGACCACGAGGGGAACCTCGCCCTCCAGGAGGACCTCGTGCGCTACGTCGTCGAATCGGTGGTGGCGGAACGCCCCCGCGATCTGGACGAACTGGAGCGCGATTCGTCCCTCCTGCGCCGTGAGGTGGCCGAGCCGTTCGCCCGGGTCACGTACCACGAGGCGGTGGCCCTTGTCCAGGCGGCGGGGGTGGCGATGGAGGTTGGGGACGACTTCGGGGCCCCGGCGGAGGACGCGTTGTCGCAGCACTTCGGCCGCCCGGTGTTCGTGGAACGGTTCCCCGCTGCGATCAAACCGTTCTACATGAAGCGCGATCCGGGGCGGCCCGACCTCGCCCTGTGTGCGGACCTCATCGCCCCCGAGGGCTACGGGGAGATCATCGGTGGCTCGCAGCGCGTGGACAGGGAGGAGGAGCTCCTGGCCCAACTGCGGGAGGCGGGCCTCCCGGAGGAGCCCTACCGCTGGTACCTCGATCTCCGCCGCTGGGGTGCGGTCCCCCATTCCGGGTTCGGCCTCGGCGTGGAACGGACCGTGCAGTGGATCGCCGGAATACCCCACATCCGCGAGGCGATCCCGTTCCCGCGGACCCTCGACCGCCTGTACCCTTGAGGGTGAGGGTGGCGTGGGTTACACTGGGGGCCCTGACCCATCACGTGGGTCACCCCCGTCCACTCCCCTACGTTCGTGGAGGGGGATCTCGCCCGTGGCGGGCAGGAGACACGACGGCGTAAGGGCTGTCCCGGCTGCGCCGCCTCCTCGAATCGGCTGTACCATGAGCGTGGGCGGCTGCCCTAGCGGTAGCCGCCCACCTCAGCCCCTGACGAGCGAACGTCAGCGCTTCTTCACTGCCAACTGGCCGCGCTGATCCACCACCGTTAGGCGCTTGGCGACCAGGGTCTTCAGGTTCTTACCGGGCTTGAACGCCGGAACGACCTTCGCCGGCACCATGATCCGCCGCTGGGTCTGCGGGTTGATGCGCTGCGACTGCTTCCGCGTGCGCACCTCGAACTTCCCGAACCCCGTCAGGAGGACCTCCTCGTTGGCGGCGATGCTCTCCGTGATGATGTCAATCGTGGCATCGAGCGCCTTCCGAGCGTCCTTCTTCGTAAGCCCAGTCCGCTGTGCAATCCGATCTACCAGTTCTCCCTTGTTCATTGTAACACCCCCTCCCTGGGTCAAAGATGCGCTAGTATAGAGCTCTTTCCCGGTGTTGTCAAGTGTGAACGTACTTCCCATGCCCCTTTTCGCGGAAAAGCGGTTGACGACGCACGGCGAGAGGGGTAGAGTTCGGGGTGATACGTGATCTTTCCTGAAGGAGGGACGCCGGTGGCCGGTGAGGTGCGCGATTACGAGATGGTGTACATCCTCCGCCCTGACCTCGATGAGGAGGGGCGGCGGGCCAAGATCGCTAAGGTCCAACAGATCATTGAATCCGAGGAAGGCACCGTCCAAACGACGGACGAGTGGGGTACCCGCATCCTCGCCTACGAGATCGACCATTTCCGCGAGGGGTACTACGTCCTCGTCACGTTCGCCCTCCCGGCCGATCGGGTGCGCAAGGTGGAGGAGAGGCTGGCGATGGACGATGCCCTCCTCCGCTACCAGACCGTGCGGGTGAGCAAGAACTAGGATGAGCGACCTCAACCGGGTCGTCCTCACGGGACGCCTCACGGCCGACCCCGATCTCAAGTACACTCAGAGCGGCCGGGCGATGCTCCGGTTCGACATCGCGGTCAACCGGCGGTGGGTCAACCCGGAGAGTGGGCAACCCGAGGAAGAAGTGACCTTCCTCCCCATCGTGGTGTGGGGGAAGCAAGCTGAGAACTGCGCAGCTTATTTGCGCAAGGGACGCCAGGTGGCGGTGGATGGACGGCTTCGGGTGAGGTCGTTCACCACCCAGAACGGGGATCGGCGGCGGACCACGGAGGTGGCCGCGCAGTCGGTCCACTTCCTCGGCGGCCGGCCGACCACCGCCGAGCCGCAGCCGACGGAAGAGGGGACCGAGACCCCCCCCGATCCTTCACCCGAAGAGGAGGTTCCGTTTTGACGATGCAGCACCAACGTAAGGTCTGTCGTGTCTGTGATCAGGGATTGGAACTGCGGTACACGGATCCGGAGACGCTCCGCCAGTTCGTCAACCGCCGGGGGAAGATCCTCTCCCGCCGGGTGTCCCGCCTCTGTGCCAAGCACCAGAACTGGATGGCAACCGAGGTCGATCGCGCCCGCAAGCTCGCCCTGCTCCCCTACGAGGACAAGCCCTAACCGCCCCTCTCCCATGCCCCGCACAGTCGCCTTCCTGTTCGACAGTGGGGGCGAGGATCTGGTCGGACGGGCAAGGACGGCGTCAGCCAAGGCCCTCCTTCGCCGCATCGTGACCCATCCCCAGGTGGACGAGGTGGTGGTGGCGACCCCCCGCCCCGAGGCGTGGATGGGGGGTGGGGTCGAGGTGGAGCCCGATCCCCCGGGGCCGTGGGCGTTCGGGGCTCGGTTCAGCGCCCTCATCCGCAAATTCCGGCCGGAGCGGCTCCTCTACTTCTCCGCCGGCAGCGCGTTCCTCCTGCCCGATCCCCTGCTCGACCGCTTCATCACCGCGGCACCGACGGGATCCGCGTACGCCGTGCTCAACAACTTCTACTCCACCGATTTCGCGCTCCTCGCCCCTCCCGCCGCGTTGGGGGACCTGACGCGGGACAACCCGATCGGGACCCGGCTGTGGGGCGCAGGGTACGCGTGTTATGAACTCCCCCGATCGGCGGGGACCCAGTTCGACATCGATACCCCGGGCGAGCTGCAGTTCCTCGCGCTCCACCCGTCCCTGCCCCCTGAGCTCCGGGACGTCCTCGCGGTGGTCTCCACCGCGCGCGCCCAGCAGGTCCTCGAGGTGTTGGTGGACCCGGAGAAGGAGCTCGTCCTCCTGGGGAGGATCGGGGCCCACCTCGCCCACCACCTGGAGAGGGAGGCGGCATGCCGGACGAGGATCCTCTCCGAGGAGCGGGGGATGGAGTCGAGCGGCCGCGCCGAGCGGGGCGCGGTGAGGTCCCTCGTCGGAGCCCTGGCCCACGGCCGGACCGCGACCGAGCTCGTGGAGCTCCTCTCCCAGTTCGGGGACGCCGTGGTGTGGGACACGCGCGTCCTCATGGCCCACCTCGGGTTCTGGCCCCCCCCGGGGGAGCGGTTCGCGTCCGACCTCCTCGATCCCACCGGGCTCACGAACCCCGTCCTGCGGGAACTGACCGCGGCCTGTGCCGGCGCAGCGGTCCCGTTCCTGTTGGGTGGGCATGCCCTCGTCTCCGGGGGGATGTACCTCGCCCTTGAGCTGGCATGGACGAACGCGGACCGGGCGGTCCGGTTCCGTCCGTTGCCCTTCCCCGATTAGGAGCCTACCGTGACCGATAGCGACGTGTGGACGATGGAACTGGCGAAGGTGGATCGGGCGGTGGAGGCCCTCATCCAGGCGGAGGAGGAGCGCCAATGCCGCAAGATCATCCTCATCCCGTCGGAATCCCTGACCCCCCGTGCTGTGCGCGAGGCGATGGGGAGCGTGTTCACTTCGATCTACGCTGAAGGGTACCCGCGCGAGGAGATGCTCCGCCTTCCGGAGGACCGGCTGATGGAGATCGCGGAACAGCTCGCGTACTTTCGCCGCTACAGCGATCGCCGGTTCTACAAGGGGGTCGAGTTCGCCGACCTCGTGGAGGCCCTCGCCTGTCGCCGCGCCGCGGAGTGCTTCGCCACCCCCGACGTCAGGGCTGACGACATCTTCGTCAACGTTCAGGCGCTATCGGGCGCGGCAGCGAACATGGCGATCTACGATGCCCTCCTCCGGCCGGGGGACACGCTGATGGCGATGGACCTCTCCCAAGGGGGCCACCTCTCCCACGGGTCGCCGTTCCACCAGTCCGGCCGACGGTACCGGATGGTGCGCTACGGCGTGGATCCGCGGACGGAACGCCTCGACTATGCCCAGATCTCCGACCTCGCCCGGCAGCACCGCCCCCGGATGATCATCGCCGGGTACACGTCGTATCCGTGGGCCCCGGACTGGAAGGCGCTGCGAGAGATCGCCGCCGGCTGCGGGGCGTTCCTCATGGCGGACATCGCCCACACCGCGGGGATGGCGATCGCTGGGGCCTACCCCAGCCCGGTGGGGTACGCCGACGTGGTCATGTTCACCACCCACAAGACCCTGTGCGGCCCGCGGGGGGCGATCGTCCTCTCCTTCGATCCCGAGATCGCGGCCCGGATCGACGCGGCGGTGTTCCCCGGGGCCCAAGGGGGCCCCCACGTGAACAAGTGGGCTGGCATCGCCGCCGCGCTCGCGTTGGCCAAGACGCCGGCGTTCCGCGACCTCCAGCACCGGACGGTCGCCAACGCCGCCTCCCTCGCGACTGCGCTCCGGGAGCGGGGCCTGCGCCTCGCCTACGGCGGCACCGACACCCACCTCCTCGTCCTCGACCTCCGGGCGATCCGCCCCCCCCGTGGGGGAGAGCTGATGGGGGAGATCGCAGCTCGGATCCTCGATCTCGCCGGCCTGGTGGTGAACAAGAACACGATCCCCGGGGACGCCTCGGCCGCTGACGCCCGTGGGCTCCGGTACGGGACTCCGTGGGCCACCCAGCGGGGGATGGGGAAGGAGGAGATGGAGGAGATCGCGGACATCTCCCGCCTCGTCCTGACCTCGATCTACCCGTTCACGTACCAGGGCGTGACCGGCCCCCTCCCTCGCGGGAAGCTCCCCCTCGCGGTGCTCACCGAAGCTAAGGAGCGCGTGGAGGCGCTCGCTTCGCGGTTCAGCGGGCGCGCTTTCCGGTCCCCCAGCGGGCGACGGCCCGCGGCAAGCGGCGTCGCGGCGCTGCGGGTACGGGGCGGCCGGGCGGCCCAGCTCCTCCACGAGGCGTGCACCGCTCACGTCCTCTCCCTCGATCCCGGGCAGGGGTGCCGCACCCTGTTCCTCGATCAGGAGGGGACGATCCTCGCCGCGGCGATCGTGGGGAGGCTGCCCGACGACCGCTGGGGCCGGCCGGAGTTCGCCGTCCTCGTCCCGAGCGACCGGGGCCCCGTTGTGGCGCAGTGGCTCACGGCCCTCGCCGATGGCTACGTCCTGTTCGATCCCGACGACCTCTACCGCAAGGTGCAGGGCCCGGCGGTCGTGGAGCCCGATGCGGGAGGTGCCTCGTTCCGCCTCGCCGACGGGGCGGTTGTGTCGGCCGAGATGGACCTCTTCGCGGGCGCCCCCCGGTCGGGGGATGCGTTGGAAAGCCGCCCTGACCTCGTCTCCCCGCGCAAGCCCTACTTCATCGGGTGCCAGCGGATCCGCCTGGCGGGGGGCAAGGAGCCCTACGCGCCGCACGCTCCCAGCGCTGGCATCGCCCGCACTCCGCTCTCCGACTGGCACCGCGACGCCGGGGCGCGGATGGCCGAGTTCGCCGGGTTCACGATGCCGCTCTGGTACACGTCGGCCCTCGCGGAGCACCGGGCGGTGCGGGAGGCGGCGGGGCTGTTCGACCTTGGGCACATGGGGGCGTTCTCCGTCGCGGGCCGCTACGCGGAGAGCTTCCTCAACCTCGTGACCACGAACTACGCGGGGTGGCTCCAGCCGGGACAGTCCCAGTACGCCTTCCTCCTCACCCCCGACGGGGCGGTGGTGGACGACCTCATGGTGTACCGTCGGTCCCGCGACCACTTCCTGCTTGTGGTCAACGCCGCGAATGCGAGCAAGGATTGGGACTGGCTCTCGGCGATCAACTCCGGGAAGGTCCTCCTCGACCCTGACCGGCCGTGGGTCGAGCCGGATGGACCGGTGACCCTCCGCGACCTCCGTGGGGACAACCCCGACGCGCTCGTGGACATCGCCCTCCAGGGGCCGTGGTCCCGGGCCCTCCTCGAACGGCTCCTTACGGGGCCGGACCGGCACCGACTCACCTCCCTCCGGCGTGCGGAGTTCTGCGAGCTCAGCGTGGATGGGGTTCCTGTCCTCTGCGCCCGCACCGGGTACACGGGCGAGCCCCTGGGGTACGAGATCCTCGTCTCCCCCGCGCAGACGATGCGCCTGTGGACGACGCTCCTTGCGGCGGACAAGGAGCGCAACCTGCAGCCGATCGGGCTCGCCGCGCGGGACTCCCTCCGAACGGAGGCGGGCCTCCCCCTCTACGGCCACGAGCTGGCCGGATCCCACGAGATCCTCCCCCATGAGGCGGGGTTCGCGCCCTACGTGAAGCTCCACAAGCCGGCGTTCGTCGGTCGGTCTGCCTACCTCCGCGCCGTCGCGGGTTGGACGCGGGAGGTGGTGCGGTTCTCCATTCCCGCCGGTCAGCGGCCGGTGCGGGCGGGGACCCCGGTCGTGGACAAGGGGGGGCAGGTGGTGGGGTGGGTCACGAGCTGTGTCGTGCTGGAAACGGGCCAGGTGGGGATGGCCCTCCTCTCCGTGCGCGGGCTGGGGGAGGGGACGCCGCTGGGGTTCGTCCTCGGCGCCGAGCGAGGCCTTCCCGAGAAGATCGAGCCGGGGGCGCGGCTCCCCCTCCCGGTGTGGGGCGCGGTGCTCCCCCGGTTCCTCAAGCGGGACGCCCTCCCCATGGCGGGGGAGGACTAGTCGCTCTTCTCTTCCTTCTCCGCGCGGAGGCTTGCCCGGATCTCCGCCAGCCGCTGCGCCACGCGGTGGTAGAGCGTGCCCTCCGGGTACGTGCCATCGGGACCAACCTCGCCTGCCGGGATCCCGAACAGGATCTCCACCCCCTCTTCCACCGTGGCGCAGCTCCAGAGGTGGAACTCCCCCGCGGCGACCGCCTGCACCACATCCTCGGGGAGCATCAGCTCGTCCACGTTGGCGGCGGGGAGGATCACCCCTTGGTCGCCGGTGAGGCCGAGCTCCCGGCACACGAGGTAGTGGCCCTCCACCTTCTCGTTGACCCCCCCGATCGCCTGCATCCGCCCCTTCTGATCGATGGCTCCCGTCACGGCGACCCCCTGCCGGGCGGCGACCCCGGACAGGGCAGACAGGAGGGCGAACAGCTCCGCTGCTGATGCGGAGTCGCCCTCGACCCCGGAGTAGGACTGCTCAAGGGCGAGGCTCGCCCCGAGCGTGAGGGCCTCCCGCTGCCCGAACTGGGCGGCGAGGTAGCCCTTGAGGATCATGACCCCCTTCGTGTGGAGCTTCCCCCCGAGCTCGGCCTCGCGTTCGATGTCCACCACCCCGCTCTTGGCCGTGAACACGTTCGCCGTGATCCGCGTCGGCTTTCCAAACGCGAAGTCCCCCAGGTCGAGCACGGCGAGGCCGTTCACCTGCCCCACCGCTACCCCTTGCACGTTCACGATGAGTTTCCCCCGCCGGATCCACTCCCGGACCTTCTCGGCGAGGAGGGAGTGGCGGTACTTCCCCTTGGCGATCGCCTGTCGGACGTGGTTCGCGTCCACGGCGCTCGCTCCCGCCTCGCGGGCCCAGAAGCTCGCCTCGGCGACGAGGGAGGCGAGGGTCCCGAACCGGGTCACGAGCTTGGCCTGATCGGAGGCGAGTTCGGCCGCGTGCTCGACGAGCCGCGCCACCCCCGACGGGTCGAACGGGAGCACGGCCGGGTTTTCATCCCGACACATGCGGACGAACCGCGCCAGCGCCTGGACGGACGCGTCCGACCACGGCATCACCGTGTCGAAGTCAGCCCTGATCCCGAACAGTTTCCGGAAATCCTCGTCGTAGTGGTGGAGGAGGTGGTAGAGGTACGGGGATCCCACGAGGAGGACCTTGACATCAAGGGGGATCGGCTCCGGGCGCAGTCCCTCCGTGGACGCGAACCCGAGCATCTGGGCTGGGTCCTCGATCCGGATCTCGCCGGCCTTGAGCGCGATCTTGAGCGCGTCCCAGGAGAGGGCGGCCCGCAGCAGGTTCGTGGCGGTGAGGACGAGGTACCCACCGTTCGCCCGGTGCAGGGCCCCGCCCCGGATTTGGGTGAAGTCCGTGGTCACGGCCCCGAACTGGACCCGACGCTCGATCGTCCCGAACAGGTTCGTGTAGGTGGCGTTTCCTTCTACCACCACGGGCGCCCCTTCGCTCCCCGAGCGGTCCACGACCACGTTCACCCGGTAGCGGAGGAACCGATCCCCGCCCTCGGGGAGCGGGATCGGCACCATCGGCGGTGGCTTCTTGTTCGCAGTCTGAAACTGCTCCACGTTCTCCAGGATGTCGGCCTTCACCTCGGCCAGGAAAGTCGGCACGCGTTCGATCCCGCTGTACTTCTCCCGAAGCTGGGCGAACCGCGGCTCGACGAGGAACTCCACAGCCTGCTTCGTGAGGAGGTGCTGGGCCTCCTGCCACGTCTCGTCGAGCTTCGCCAGGCGCTGGAACGTGTCCCGAATCAGGCCCTGCAGCTCCTCCTGCCGGCGGCGGATCTCCGCGCGGTCGGCCTCGGGGAGGGAGGCGTATTCCTCCTGCGAGTACGGCGTCCCGTCGCCCTTGAGGGGGATCGTGTTGATCCCGAGGGGGGTACGCTGGAGGGCGAATCCGAGCTGGGCCGCCTTCGCTTCCAGCTCGTGGAACTCCTCGTCCCGCTCATGGGAGATCCTATCCCGTTCCTTTTTCGTGCGGGTCTTGAACTCGTCGGACTCCAGCACCCGCGGCAGTTCGTGGGCCACGAACTCGATGCACCGCTCCATGTCCTGGCGCAGTTCGCGCCCCCGCCCCGCCGGGAGGAGGAGGTAGTGGGGCATGTGGGGGACCCGGAAGTTGTGCACGTAGCAGATGTCCGGCGGGACCGGCCTCGTCCGCGAGACCTGTTCCAGGAGGCGGGAGACGGCGGAGGTCTTGCCGAGGCCCGGTTCGCCGGACACGTAGATGTTGTACCTGTGCTGGGGATCATGGAGCGAGAGCCCCAGCCACAGGGCCTCGATCGCCCTCTCCTGGCCCACGATGTCCGTAAGGGGTGCGAGGTCATCGGTGGTGGAGAACGAGAAGGTACGGGGATCGCACGTGCGGCGGAGTCGAGCAGGAGGCAGCTCTCGGTTCATAGGTCCGTTATCATACCCAGCGATGAAGCGCGTTGCCATTCTGCTCTCCTTCTTCACCTGGGCGGCCGGGGCGGTGCCCGTCGTCCCCCTCGCCACGACCCCCGACGATCCGCAATACGTCCGCTTCGTCACCGATCTCGTCGCGGGCGCGCGGGAGGAGGTCCTGGCTTCCCTGTCCGACATCCGCCGCTACACCGGGGATGGGGCAACGGAAGGCCTCCTGGTGGCCCTCGCCGACGCTGCCGCCCGCGGCGTGCGGGTGCGGGTCCTTGCGGAGCGGCGGGAGACGGATCCTCTGTTCGAACAGAGGGGAGCCGCCGAGTACCTGGCGGAGCGGGGGGTAGGGGTGCGGTGGGACGCGCCGGAGGTGACCCTTCACACGAAGTTCCTCGTTGTGGATCGGCGGTGGGTGGTGGTGGGCTCGACCCACTGGACGATGTCCGCCCTCACGCGGAGCGTTCAGCTCGACCTCGCGCTCGAATCTCCGGAGCTGGGGGCCGCGTTCGGGGAGTTCTTCGACCTCCTCTGGGAGGGGCAGCTTAAGGCGATCCCCGCGCACCCCCCGCCCCCGTGGCCGGAGCCGGCGGTGGTCCCCCTCCTCGACCCTCCTCAGGGCGGGCTCCATGCCCGATACCTCCCGGACCTGATCCGCCGGGCCGAGCGTTCCGTGCGGCTCATCCTCTACCGACTGGGGTACTACCCGACCTATTCCGATAGCCCCTCGAACCGCATCGTGGAGGAGCTCTGTGCCGCTGCGGCCCGGGGGGTCGTGGTGCAGGTCCTTCTGGAGGGGGGGGAGGATTTCGCGGATCTAGCCCACGACAATCGGGTGGCGGCGGCGTACCTCACTGCCTGCGGGGTCGCGGTGCGGTTCGATGCGCCGGGGACGACCCTCCACGCCAAGGGGTTGATCGTGGACGGGCGGGACGTCCTCGTCACCTCGGCCAACGGTTCCTACTCCTCGCTTGTCCACAACGTCGAGGCGGGGATCCTCCTCCTTTCCGCGCCCGAGGTCGGCCGGCCCCTTGCCCACTGGTTCGACGTGCTGTGGGACGAGGCCCGACCCCTGCCCTAGAAGGTGAGGGGGCCCGCCACCGGGACGCTCACGCGTTCCTTGTGGTCCCCAACGGTGACGATGCCTGTGACCGAGCACGCCAGGCGGGCCCGCGCCCTGGCCGACGGAGGGTAGAGGACATACTGGAGGACCAGCTCCTGGCCGGGATAGAGGACGGTGGCGGAGGCGGCGAGGATCTCGAGCTGCCCTTGCTCGTTCATCCGCGCCGGATCGAGCGACGTCGCTGTCCAGCCCGGCGGAACGTCCACCGTGAGGCCTGGGCCGAAGATCTCCGTTCGGGCCCGGATCACAACCGTCACCTCGGCCACATCCCCTGTCCAGCGGACCTCCCCCACGGCCCCCAGCCGGGAGTCGGCGACCACCACCACGCCGAGCTGGGAGATGGATCGGCTGCCTTGGATGACGTCCACCATGACGTTCCATGCCCCGGCGGGCACGGTCCAGTTCGCCCACGGCTGGTTCGTGGTCGCATCGGGGCGCCCATCGCCGTTGAAGTCCCATTTGAACTGGGCGCCAGCGGGGGCCCCGCTCACCTGGAAGCTCACCTCGCTCCCCGGCTCGGGGATCGCGGTGGATGGGATCAGGGCGAGGCCCTGACCAAACGAGAGGACCCCGATCATCAAGCATGCGGTCACCATGACCGTTCGCATCGTCGCCTCCTTCGGGGGCAGGCGGGGGCCGTGACCTCGGCCCCCGCCACCCTCAGTGCTGAGGAAGACCAGGTTCTGCCTAGCGGTCGCAGACCCCCGGCGCCCGGCCGGGAAGCACCTCGCAGATCGGGGTGCCCGTGAGCCAGAGGGCAATGATCGTCTTCATCGTCTCGTAGTCCACGATCCCTGGGGCACACGTCCGCGGAACCTTCGTCCCTTCGAGCCAGAACGCGATCGCCCGTTGCACCTGCGGGAACGTGATCTTGTCCGAAAGCGAGAGATCGATCGTATCCCGAACCACATCCCAGCGGGAGATGGCCACGATCACGTTCAGGCAGTCGGTGAGGTCGACCCGGCTCGCGCCCGTGACCTCGACCTCGAGGCAGGGGTGACCGCTGTCGGCGCGGCCGACGACCGTTTCCGACGACAGCACCTTACAGGGATCCGGCGGAGTGGTTTCCACCGTCACCGTGGGTGGGACCTCGACCTGGTAGATGATCGTCTTCGTCTGCCCGGCCTTGAGGGTCCCGGTGAATGCCCACTGGTCCACGCCCGGCTTGTAGGTGAAGCCGTCGTTCTGGATCGGGGTCACCCGCCACCCGATGGGGAGGTCCTCGTCGAGGCCCACGCCGTACACGTCCCGGTCCGTCGTGATCTCCACCTTGACCGTGAACCTGTTGCCGACGACATTGCCCGCCGAGTCGTAGAACCCGATGACAACGCCCTCGCACGGGATGGGGGTGATGATCCACCGTTGGGCCTGGAGGTTCGCGGGGGCCATCGTGGGGAGCGGCTGGTCAATCGCCGTACAGGATAGCGAGTACGCGGCGATGAGCTTCAGCATGTGCAGGCTGATCCGTTCGCCACAGGCCTTCACCACCGGCCGATCGGTCCGCCACAGCTCCGTGGCGCGGGCGAGTTGGTCGGCTGTGATCGCTTCCGACAGCCGGAGGTCCACCCGATCCTCTTCCCCTGGCATCGCGGCCGGGACGAGGTGGGCTACCGCTTCGAGGACGGAGAGGCAGTCGTTGACAAGGAAGCACGACTCGCCGGCGACCTCGAACTCGAAGTCGGGGACCTTGGCCTGGAAGATGCCGGTGATGCAGAACTGCTGCGGGAGGCGGATCGAGGCGAGCAGTTCGACCTCCGGCACGGTCACATCGTAGATGATGACCCGCTCAGTGCCCGCCTTGATCGGCTCCAAGAACACCCACTGCACCTCGGCCCGTTTGAAGATCGCGCCGCCGTTGGCGACCGGCGTGATCTCCCAACCCACCGGTGGGTTCTCGTCCAGCCCCGCCCCCGCCAGGTCCTGATCCGTGTGGATCCGTACCTGAACCCGAAACGCGTACCCCGGAAGGGCGGTGGTGGTGGAGATCGAGCGGACCGCGGTCACGGTGACGAGCGATACGAACACCGGCATCGAGTAGGTTGTCTCCATCCCCGTGTTGTCCACGAGCGTCAAACGGATGGTGTACGAGCCACCGGTGAGGTAGGCGTACTTCACGGTCGGTTCCGTGCTCTCCAGGTCCACCACGCCGTCGCCGTTGAAGTCCCAGCGGTAGCGGACGATGGACCCATCGGGATCCACGCTCCCCGAGGCGTCGAATGTCACCTGCTGGCGCGCCCGCGGAGCGGCCGGGCTGAGGACGAGGTTGGCCACCGGCGGCTGGTTTGTCATCCCCTGGATCACGATCGGCTCAGTCGTGTTGAGCTCAAGCCGCGTCGGGGCGTTGATGTTGCCGGACTTGACCACGATCCTCTGCACCCCGGAGAACGCGCCGGGGGTGAGGGTGATCCTGAACTCCTCTCCGAGCGGGCCGAACACGCCCCCATCCGTGCTGTTCGCCCCCCACGTCCACAGGATTTGGTACTCGCCGTTCGCGAGGACGTACTCATCGTTGAGCTCGGGCAGGAAGATCGCGAACAGGGGGAACCCCTCGTCATCCTTGACCACGAAGTCCGCCCCGATGGGGAGATCCGTCAGCGTGAGCCGCACGTTCCCGCCCGCGCCGGTGTCGGCCTTGTTCACGATGAAGAAGAGGTACAGGTCCTGCGTCGTTGGCTCCCGGTACAGGAACAAAACCAGGTTTCCCGTCTCCGCGAGCTCGTTTCCGCTGCGGGACAGCCCACCATCGTAGGCATAGAACTCAGCGGCCGCCTTCGCCCCCCCCAGCGGGGGGATCGCGGCCTTGACCGCTCCCTGGGTCACCTGGAAGTAGCCCTGCGCGCTCAAGGGCACGGCGACCATCAGGGAGACCAAGAACCATAGGCTGGTCTTCCTCACCATCGTCAACCTCCTTACCTTGTGCACCACAGCCAGTCTAGCGGCAAACTCTGTTCGTGTCTGTAACTGGGATCACCCCCCGGCGTCATCGGTGCATCAGAGGGACAGGCTACCCCGGGCGCGGGACGGACTGCGGGAAAGAGGAGGATCCTCCGCCCCCGGTTTGTCACGGGGCGAGGGGACCTGGATCACCTGGCTTCCGGTCAGAGAAGGTTACAGGGAGAAGGCAGATGGAGTCTGGGCCGCGTGCGGGTGGTCGGGCCCCGGGTAGATCTTCAGCTTGCGCAGCATCCTCCGCCCGAGCTCGTTCTTGGGGAGCATCCTCCGTACCGCAACCCGGATCGGGATCTCGGGGTGCTGGCGCTGGAGTTCGCGGTACGGCGTGGCCGTGAGGTGGCCGATGTACCCCGAATGGCGGTAGTACATCTTCTGATCCCACTTCTTTCCCGTGAGGCGGACCTTATCGGCGTTGATCACGATCACGTAGTCGCCCACGTCGAAGAACGGCGTGTACGTCGGTTTGTGCTTGCCCTGAAGGATCGTCGCTACCTTGGAGGCGAGCCGTCCGAGCGGCTGGTCCGTGGCATCCACCACGAGCCAGTCGCGCCGGAAGGTCACCCCGGCATCGCCCTTCTTGGCCATGTACGTCTTCTGCATCCCTGCCTCCTGGTATGGGGCCGGATCATAAACGCTGGCGGAGCGGACATCAACCGCGCCGGCTTGGTCACGCGATGCGCACGGCGAGGGAACCGATCCCCTCCACCGCCACCTCCACGGTGTCCCCCCGGTGGAGCTCGCCCACGCCGGACGGCGTTCCCGTCAGCACCACGTCCCCCGGCACGAGCGTCATGAACGCGCTTGTGTACGCAAGGAGGTGGGGCACAGGGAAGATCATGTCCGCGGTTTGGCCGTGCTGGCGGAGCTCTCCATTCACATGGGTGCGGATGGAGAGCGCCCGGGGATCGAGGTCGGTCTCGACCCACGGCCCCAGCGGGAGGAACCCGTCAGCTGATTTCGCGCGAACCCACTGTAGATCCGTCTTCTGGCGGTCGCGCGCTGTGAGGTCGAGGGCGCACGTGTAGCCGAGGACGTAGTCCAAGGCCTCCCGCTCGGGGACGGCCTTCATGCGGCGGCCGATCACGACCGCTAGCTCCCCCTCGTAGTGGAGGGAGTGGGTGAACGGGGGGTACGGGATCGTCTCCCCGGGGGCAGCGAGGGCATTGGGGGCCTTGAGGAACAGCCCCGGCTCGGCCGGTGCCTCGTCCGGGTGCCCCATCTCCCGGATGTGCTCCCGGTAGTTACGTCCCACGCACACGATCTTCGTCGGCCGTGCCGGGGGGAGGAGCCGGACCTCACCCAAGCGAAACGTCCGCCCGGTGGTGCCCCCGCCCGGACCACGGGTCACCCGGATCTCATCACCGTCGAGGGTCCCCCATGTCCCTCGACCGAAGCGCACGATCCTCACTTGCTACCCCGCTCGATCATCGCCTGCTCACCGGGACCGGTCCCGATGAGCGTCACCGGAACGCCGAGCTCCATCTCGACGAACCGCACAAGACCGCGGGCCGCGGAGGGGAGCTCCTCCTCGTCGCGTGCCCCCGCGATGTCCTCCCCCCAGCCGGGGAGGACCTCGTACACCGGTTCGGCCCGCGCGAGGTCCTCCACCCGGGCCGGGAACGCCGCGCCCCCCTGTCCCGCGATCGTGTAGGCCACAGCGACCTTGATCTCGTGGAGCCCGGAGAGGACGTCCAGCTTGGTCAGGGCGAGCTCGGTGAACCCGTTCACGCGGTGGGCATGGCGCAGAGCGACGAGGTCGAGCCAACCGCAGCGGCGGGGGCGGCCCGTGGTCGCCCCGTACTCTCCTCCCCCCTCCCGCAGCCGGTCCCCCACCGCGCCCAACTCCTCGGTCGGGAACGGTCCCTCTCCGACGCGGGTCGTGTAGGCCTTCATCACCCCGACCACCCGTGCCAAGTTCACGCGGACCCCCGTGCCCCACCCGATGCCGTGGACGGTGGTCGTGGAGGAAGTCACGCAGGGGTACGTCCCGAGGTCGAGGTCGAGGAGCGTGCCCTGCGCTCCCTCGAACACGACGTCGCTTCCCCCGTCGAGGGCGGTCGCGATCGCGCGTTGGGCGTCCCCGATCCGATCGGCGAACCGCTCCCGGAACCGGAGCAGTTCGCCCCAGACCTCCTTGGGGTCGGGCCCGCCGCCCGCCCGTTGTGCGCACTCTATCAGGTGATCCAGCACCATCTTCTCATCAGCGAGATCAGCCAACCGCAGGCCTCGCCGGGCGACCCGATCCTCGTAGCAGGGGCCGATCCCGCGGCGGGTGGTGCCGATGCGATCGGCCGCCCCGCTCAGCTCTTCCCGCAGGCGGTGGAAGGGCAGGACGAGATGGGCCCGTTCCGAGAGGAGGAGGTCCGGCGCGGGGCGGCGTTGAGCCTCCAGTTCCCCCAGCTCCCGCTCGAGCTCCCACGGGTCGAGCGCCACACCGTGTCCCACCACCCCCTGGCACCGCGGGTGGAGCGCGCCCGATGGGACGAGGTGGAGCCGGGCCGTGCCCCGCCCGTCCTCCACCGTGTGCCCGGCATTGGCCCCCCCGTTGAACCGCACGCACATCCGCGCGGTCCGGCACAGGTGGTGGACCACCTTCCCCTTCGCCTCGTCCCCCCACTGCGCCCCGATCACCGCGACCGCTGGCATCCCTGCCCCCCGCTGCGCTTCAGCCACACCCGCCCGGCCCGGCCGTGGACCTCCAGTTCCGCCTCGTGCTCGGCGCCTGGGAGCGCGCCCTCCCTCACCGCCACGGCGAGCACCTCATCGCGGATCCGATCCGCGAACCGGCGGAAGATCTCCCCGAGATCCCCGTCGTAGCCGATCTCGATCCGGTCCGTGACCAGGAACCCCGCTTCCTTGCGGGAAAGCTGCAGGCGGTGGACGAGCTCCCGCAGGTCTCCCTCTGCCCGAAGCGTCTCGTCCACCCGCAGATCGAGGGCCACCGCCCCCTCCGGCCCCGTGCTCACCACGAACCCCTCCACCGGCCGCCACTCCACCTTGACCGACTCCGGATCGAGCACCACGGGGTTCCCCTCCACCCGCACCTCGATCCGGCCGCGGGAGGCGAGGTCCGCCGCGAGCGTCGCCGGATCGGCCTGGGAGAGAGCAGAAGCGATCTTGGGGAGGAGTCCCCCGTACAGGGGGCCCAACCGCCGGAAGTCGGGGGTCACCTTCGGCACCCGATACGGGTCGAGGCTGTCCGTGAGGACGATGCGGGCCACGTTCACCTCGTCACGGACGAGGCCCCACAGCTCGTCGGGGATCACCTCGTCCCCCCCCTGGCGAAGGACGTGGAGGGTGGGGAGCGGTTGGCGGACCTTGACCTTCGCCACGTTGCGCGCCCCGAGGGCGAGGGAGGCCACCCGGCGCACGCGGGCCATCTGCGCCTCGAGGGAGGGGTCGCGCCCGGACGGCTCCGGCCAGTTGGCGAGGTGGATGGAGTCTGGATCATTTTCCATCCGCAGGGAAGCCCACATCGCCTCGGCGAGGAACGGGGTGAACGGGGCGAGGAGGAGGGCCAGGGTCCGCAGGGCGTCGTACAGGGTCCCGTACGCGCACAGCTTGTCCTGGGTCAGACCCTCACCCCAGAACCGCGGGCGAGAGAGGCGGATGTACCAGTTGGAGAGATCGTCCACGAGCTCGTCGATCTCCCGCGTCGCCGTGAGCGGATCGTACCCATCAAGCGCCGCCGTGACCCGCTCCACCGCTCCCCCGACCCGCGACCGGAGCCAGCGGTCGAGCGCCGGGCGGTCCGCCGGAGCGGGGACAGAGGTGGACGGAGCGAACCCGTCAATCTCCGCGTAGAGGGCGAGGAAGTCGTGGCAGTTCCGCACCGTATCGAGGAACCCGAACCGGGCCTGCCGGGCGCCGGTTGCGTCGTACCGCCGCTCGTTCCACGGCGCGGACTCGGACGCGAGGTACCACCGCACCGCATCCGCGCCGTGAGCCGCCACGATCGGCATCGGATCGAGCACGTTGCCCCGGGACTTGCTCATCTTCTGCCCTTCAGCATCGAGCCCCAGCCCCGTGACGAGCACGTTCCGGTAGGGGGCGGATCCGTGGAGGAGGACCCCCGTGACGAGCATCGTGTAGAACCAACCCCGGGTCTGATCGAGGCCCTCGCTGATGAAGTCCGCGGGGTAGGATTCCTTGAATTGGTCAACGTTCTCGAACGGATAGTGCCACTGGGCGGTGTGCATCGAGCCCGAGTCGAACCAGGTGTCGAGGACGTAGGGCACCCGCCGCATCACCCCCCCGCACGGGCAACGGAGCTCGACCCGATCCACATAGGGACGGTGCAGTTCCACGGCCCGGGCGAGGTCAGGATCGAGGGCGTGCGCGACGAGCTCCGCCCGCGAGCCGACCACCTTCATTCCCCCGCACGTGGCGCAGATCCACACCGGAAGCGGCGTCCCCCAGTACCGATCGCGGGAGAGGGCCCAATCCCTGAGCGAACTCAAGAAATCACCGAACCGGCCCCGCCCAATATGCTCAGGATGCCAGTTCACCTTCTCATTCTCCTCGATCAGTTTGTCCTGAACCTTCGTGGTGGCGATGAACCACGAGTCGAGGGCGTAGTAGAGAAGCGGGGTGTCACACCGCCAGCAGAACGGGTAGTCGTGGTCGTAGGTCTCCTCCCGGAACAGGCGCCCGCGCTGGGCGAGGTCCTTCAGGATGAGCGGGTCCGCGTCCTTCACGAACACGCCGGCGGCGAGGGGGAACTCGTCGGTGAACCGTCCCCCGCGATCCACCGGTTGAAGGAAGGGGAGCCCCTTCTCCTGGCCCAGGTCGTAATCCTCCTCCCCGAACGCGGGGGCGATGTGGACGATCCCCGTCCCCTCGTCGAGGGACACGAACGCGGCCGGCCATACCTGGTATGCATCGTTGCTCTGTGCCACACGGTACAGGGGCGTGTAGTGCCGGTGGAGAAGCTCGTGCCCTGGGAAGACGCGGAGGATGTTCGCCTCCTCCCCCAGCACTGCCGGTACCCGGGCCGCGGCGAGGATCAGCCGTTCCCCCCTGTACACGACCTCCGCGTACGAGGCGTCGGGGTTGACCGCCACCGCCACGTTCGCGGGGAGCGTCCACGGGGTCGTCGTCCACACCAACAGGGAGACATCCGGGTCATCCGCGAGGGGCATCCGCACGAACACGGAGGGGTCAGCCACCCGCTGGTACCCCTGGGCCACCTCGTGGGAGGAGAGCGATGTCCCGCAGCGGGGGCAGTAGGGCAAGATCTTGTGGCCCTGGTAGAGGAGGCCGCGGGCATGGATCTCCCGGAGCTCCCACCACAGGGTCTCGATGTAGTCATCGTGGTAGGTGACATAGGGGTGTTCGAGGTCGATCCAGAACCCCATGCGCCGGATCATCTCTTCCCAGGCCCGGATGTAGGTCCGCACAGAGCCCTTGCACTGGGCGACGAACTCCTCCACCCCGTAGCGCTCGATCTCGGCCTTGGTGCTGATCCCAAGTTGCTTCTCCACCTCGAGCTCCACGGGAAGGCCGTGGCAATCCCACCCCGCCTTCCGGCCGACGTAGCGGCCGCGCATCGTGTGGTAGCGGGGGAACAGGTCCTTCTCGAGCCGGGCGAGGAGGTGCCCGATGTGGGGATAGCCGTTGGCCGTGGGGGGGCCTTCGTAGAACACGTACCGGGGGCAGCCCAACCTCTGTTCGAGTGACCGCGCGAAGACCTGGTTCTCCTCCCAAAAGGCGAGCACGGCGGCCTCGCGCTGCGCTGGATCTGCCTCAAGCTTCGTGAACCCCACCCGTTCCTCCTACCTGTCCCCCAAATCCATGGGTTTTCTCGCTAGGGAATGCCGGCAAGATGCTCGCGGACGTTATACCTGCCCCTGGGGGGGCAGGATGAAGCAACAGATCCACGTTCGCTCAACCATCGCGATCTCCGGGCGCAGTATACCCCGCCCTGCGCACGCGGTCGAACGCCGCTCCGACGTCGCCGAGGGCGGAGCGGAGGTCGAACGCGGACCGCAGGTCCTCCCGGCTCAGCCGGGCGCGGACGATCGGGTCCGCCGCTGCCACCTGGGCGAGGTCGCTTCCGGTCGCGCGGGCCATGGCGGCGAGGCGGGACACGAGCTCGTGGGCCTCGCGCCGGCCGAGCCCCGACCGCACGAGGGCGAGGAGGAGCCCCTCCGAGAACGGGAGGCCCCGCGCTTCCTCGATCCAGGCCCTCATCCGGTCCGGGAAGATCACGAGGCCGCGCACGAGGCCAGCTGCCCGGTCGAGCATGTAGTCCACGAGGATGAAGCTCTGGGGGAGGAGGACCCGCTCCACCGAGGAGTGCGACATGTCCCGCTCGTGCCAGAGGGCGTTGTCCTCCCAGGCGGGGCCGATCCCGGCCCGTACGACACGGGCCAGGCCGCACAGCCGCTCGGAGAGGATCGGGTTCTTCTTGTGGGGCATCGCCGACGATCCCTCCGGCCGCCCCTCCGCGACCTCCCCCACCTCGGATCGGGAGAGGTGGCGGACCTCGAGGGCGATCTTCTCGACGAGGGACGCCGCGGAAGCGAGGGCGAACAGGACCTCCGCGTGCCGGTCCCGGGACACGATTTGGGTCGCGATCGGACAGGGCCGAAGCCCGAGGGAGGCGAGGGCCCGTTCCTCGGCCTGGGGAGGGTAGTGGGCATGGGTCCCCACCGCGCCGGAGAGCTTCCCCACTGCGATCCCGTCCCGCGCCCGGCGGAGCCGGGAGACCACCCGCCCCAGCTCGTCGTACCAGGCGAGGGCCTTCCGTCCGAACGTGGTCGGCTCCGCCCACTGGCCGTGGGTCCGGCCGAGGATCGGGACATCGCGATGCCGCTCCGCGAGCTCCCCCACCGCCTCCCCCAGCCGCGCGGCCTTGTCGAGGACGAGGTCGAGGCCCGCGACGAGGGTCAGGGCGAGGGCGGTGTCCTTGACGTCGGACGAGGTGAGGCCGTAGTGGAGCCAGCGCCCCTCCGGGCCCACGGCCTCCTCGAGGGCCCACAGGAACGCCAGGAGGTCGTGCCCCGTCTCCTCTTCCCAGGCCCGAATTCGGTCCCGATCGATCCTCGCCCGCGCGGAGACAGTGGCCGCTGTCCCAGCCGGGACCCCGTCTGCTTCCTCCAGGGCCGCGAGGGCGGCGAGCTCGACCCGCAGCCAGTTCTCGTACTGGGCGTCGGGCGTCCAGAGGTCCTTCATCGGGGCGAGCGCATACCGATCGAGCGTCACGGATGAAGGATAGACCGTTACCGAGTGGCGTGCCAACCCCTGGTCTCCGTGAGCTGACGGCTATAATCCTCCTGAACCGGAGGAGGGCCTGGTGAACCGAACCGAGAGTGTAGCCGTGAACGCCGTGCGATTCCTCGCTGCGGACATGGTGGAGGAGGCGAAGTCCGGTCACCCTGGGCTCCCCCTCGGCGCGGCGCCGATGGCCTATGTTCTGTGGACGCGCCACCTCACGCATAACCCCCGCGATCCGGCGTGGCCGGACCGGGACCGGTTCATTCTCTCTGCGGGGCACGGGTCGGCCCTCCTCTACGCGCTCCTCCACCTCGGGGGCTACGACCTCCCCCGGGATGAGCTGGCGCGGTTCCGGCAGTGGGGGAGCCGGACCCCAGGGCATCCTGAGGCCGGGGTGACCCCAGGGGTGGAGGTGACGACCGGCCCGCTGGGGCAGGGGCTGGCGATGGCGGTGGGGCTGGCGATGGCCGAGGCCCACCTCGCCGCGCGGTTCAACCGCCCCCCCTACCGGGTCGTGGACCACACGACCTATGTCCTGGCGAGCGATGGGGACCTCATGGAGGGGATCTCCGCCGAGGCGTGCGGCCTCGCGGGGCACCTTCGCCTGGGGAAGCTGATCGTCCTCTACGATCGGAACGGGATCTCCCTCGCTGGCTCGACCGAGCTGGCGTTCACCGAGGACGTGCCGGCGCGGTTCGCCGCCCAGGGGTGGCACGTGACCGAGGTTTTGGATGGGAACGACCTCACCGCGCTCGACCGCGCCCTGCAGGCGGCGCGGGAGGAGACCGCCCGCCCCTCGCTCATCTGTGTCTCGACGACGATCGGCTATGGGGCTCCGCAGAAGCAGGGTACGTTCCACGCCCACGGCTCCCCCCTCGGGGAGGAAGAGCTGCGGGGGGCGAAACGAGCCTTGGGCTGGCCGGAGGAGCCCCCCTTCTTCGTCCCGGACGAAGCCCGCCGGCCGTTCCAGGACGCGGCGGCCCGCGGCGCGGAAGCCCAGAAGCGATGGGACGAGGCGATGCGTGGCTACCGGACGGACCACCCCGAGCTCGCCCGGGAGCTCAGCCGCCGGCTGCGGGGCGAGCTCCCCGTCGGCTGGGATGCGGGCCTTCCCTCGTTCGCGGCAGGAGGGAAGGCGATCTCCACCCGCAAGGCATCGGAGGCGGTCCTGCAGAGCCTCGCCAAGGCCGTCCCCGAGCTCGTCGGCGGGTCGGCGGACCTCAACCCGTCCTGCCTCACCTGGCTCAAGGGGGAAGGGGACTTCCAGGCCCCCGGCCGCCGGGCGGGCATCCAGGGCGCGGTCGGCGGCCGCTGGGATCACGGTGGGCGGAACCTCCACTTCGGCGTTCGCGAGCACACGATGGGGGCGATCGCGGTGGGGATGGCCCGCCACGGCGGGGTGCGGCCGTTTGCCGGCACGTTCCTCGTCTTCTCCGACTACATGCGGCCCCCGATCCGGCTCGCCGCGCTCATGGGCGCCCCCGTCGTGTTCGTGTTCACCCACGACTCGATCGCCCTTGGCGAGGACGGCCCAACCCACCAGCCGGTGGAGCACCTCGCCTCGCTGCGTGCTATTCCCAACCTGACCGTGATCCGGCCCGCCGATGCGGGCGAGACGGTCGCGGCATGGCGGGCAGCACTTGAGCGTCAGGAGGGGCCCACCGCCCTCGTCCTCACCCGCCAGGATCTCCCCGTCCTCGATCGCTCCCGCCTCGCCCCCCCCGCTGGGCTGCGCAAGGGGGGATACATCCTGTGGGAGAGCTCCTCGGGCGCCGTGCCGGAGCTCATCCTCATCGCCACCGGATCGGAGGTCCACCTCGCCCTCGCCGCGGGGGAGGAGCTGGCGGGAAACGGCCTCCGGGTGAGGGTCGTGGCCCTTCCAAGCTGGGAGCTATTTGACCGTCAACCTGCTCCGTACCTGGATCACATCCTCCCTCCCGCGGTCCGGGCGCGGGTGGCGGTCGAGGCCGGGATCCGGCTGGGGTGGGAGCATTACGTGGGCCTGGAGGGAGAGATCGTTGGGCTG
Source organism: Candidatus Bipolaricaulis anaerobius (assembly GCF_900465355.1). NCBI lineage: Bacteria > Candidatus Bipolaricaulota > Bipolaricaulia (SeqCode) > Bipolaricaulales (SeqCode) > Candidatus Bipolaricaulaceae > Bipolaricaulis (SeqCode) > Bipolaricaulis sanaerobius (SeqCode). Next base: position 415,103 of record NZ_LS483254.1, read on the forward strand.
TCGTCGTTCGGGGCGAGCGCCCCGGGGCCGGTCCTCCTCCGCGAGTTCGGGATCACCCCTTCCGCCGTCGTCGCCGCGGGTCAGCGGGTCCTGGCGCGAGTTGCTGCTGCCAGAGAGCGCGACTACCATGGGCCGGCGGGTCCGTAGCTCAGGGGTAGAGCAGCCGGCTCATAACCGGTTGGTCGCAGGTTCAAACCCTGCCGGGCCCAGAACCCAGTTCGGTTGAGGAGGGGGGATGCGGAAGATCTTCGTGAACGTGGATGGCAGTTCCCACGGTAGCCCTGGGGAGGCCGCGATTGGGATCCTCGTCACGGACGAGAAGGGCCAGGTCCTCGGGCAGGAGTCGAAGCTCATCGGCCGGGCGACGAGCGACGTCGCTGAGTACAAGGCCCTCCTCGACGGGATTCGCCTCGCCCTCGCTCTCTCCCCGGACGAGGCGGTGTTCCTCACTGATAACCAGGTCGTCGCCAACCAGGTCAATGGGTTCTACCAGGTCCGCGAGCCCCACCTCGAGCTCCTGAACCGCAACGCCCTCGATCTCCTCTCCAAACTCCCGCGCTGGCGGGTGAACTTCGTGGAGCGGGAGATCAACCACCCTGCCCACCGCCTCGCGGAACAGGCGTTCCGGGAGCGGAGCCGCCAGGAGCGGGAGCGAGCCGATCTCACCCGCGAGATCGGGTACCTCCTCGATGGCCTGCCGGTGGACGAGCTGCGCCGGCTCGTCGCCTACGTGCGATCGCTGCGCCCCTAGATGCGCATCGTCCTGCAACGGGTGAGCGAGGCGAGCGTACGCGTCGCGGGGCGCGAGGTCGCCCGGATCGGCCGGGGGCTCCTCCTCCTCGTGGGCATCGGCAGGGGGGATGATGAGGATGAACTCCGGTTCTGGTCGCGCAAGATCCCTGAGCTGCGCGTTTTCCCCGACGACGACGGTCGGATGAACCGCTCACTCCGCGACGTGGGGGGGGAGATCCTGTGCGTATCCCAGTTCACCCTCTACGGGGATGCTTCCCAGGGCCGCCGCCCCGGGTTCGACCGGGCGGCGCCGGGCAGCGAGGCCGCTTCCCTGTACGAGACGTTCCTCGCCCGGCTGCGGGAGGAGGGGTTCCCCGTCCAGAGCGGCCTGTTTGGGGCGCGGATGGAGGTTGCCCTCGTCAACGACGGGCCGGTGACCTTGATCTTGGAGCGGGCGCCGGCACAATTGGGACGCACCTAAGGAGGGTTGATGGCTGCAGTTCCGAAATCACGAAAGTCCCACCGCGAGGTGAGGCTTCGCCGTACCCAGTGGCGGGCGCAGATGATGCCTGCTGCCGTGTGTCCGCAGTGCCACGAGTTCCGGCTCCCCCACCGCGTGTGCCCGTCGTGCGGGTACTACAACGGGATGGTCGTGGTCCAAACGGAGAAGAAGTAGCCCCCTACGAGACGGGGCGCCCCTCCACGAGGAGGATCGGGAGGGCCACCACCATCAGCATCGCCCCGAGGAGGAAGGCGGCGGGGAACCCGATGAAATCGGCGACGAATCCCCCCGCGAGGGCGCCCAGCACGTTCCCCAACCCCGCCACGGCGTTGTAGATCCCGAGTCCCTGGCCTTGGAGTCCGCTCGGGGAGAGACGGGAGACGATCGCCGTCACTGACAGTTGGAACAGGGCCCACGTTGCGCCGGCCACGCCCCACAGGAGAGGAAGGAGCCAGCGCGCCACGTGCGGGGTGGTGAGGGCGAACCCCACGAACATCCCGGCCCGGCCGAGGAGGGCGAGCGCCGCCGCCGGGCGGTGGCCCCACCGCGCAACCGCGCGGCGCGCCAGTCCGAACGCGACCACGCTCACCCCGTGGTGGACCACGTTCAGCGCGAACACGAGCTCGCTCGGCCATCCCAGCTCCTGGCGCACGAACACGGGGAACGGTGCGAACACGATGGAGAATCCCCCGAAGGCGAGCATCGCCGCGTAGTAGCACAGGACCAAGTCCGGCCCGAAGGCCGTGCGCCCCTGCAGGAACCGCACGAGTTGCGATGGGCGGAGGATGTCATAGAGCTGCACAGGGCCGTAGCGGAACCGCTCGTAGAGGAAATTCCCTACCGCAACCGCGATGTCCCGGAACGAAGGGGCCTCGATCTGGATGCGGGGCTCGCGGATCTCCCGCAGGGCAACGAGCAGGCCTCCGAGCGCAAGGGCGCCCACGATGATCCCCAGCGACTTGAGGCTCCACCCTTCCCCGAGGGCCCGCCCGACGAGCGCAATCCAGCCTGCACCCAACGCGAGGCCGAGGGTCCACCCCACCCCGCAGTACACGTTGAACCGGGCGATCTCCCCCTCCCAGTGCTCCTTGGGGAACCCGGCGAGGACGAGGAGGATCGATACCGACGAGGCGGCCATCCAGGCGAACGCAACCCAGCCGTTGACGAGGAGCAGCTGGGGGAGCTGCGTGATGAGCGGGAGGAGGAGGTAGGCGATCCCGACCCCGAAGAAGCTCAGCGCGACGAACACCCGCCGCCGCCGGGTGCGGTCGAGAAGCCTCCCCCACACCAGGCTTGCCACCATGTTCATCAGGCTTCCCACGGCGGCCAGGGTTCCCACCGTGCCCGCCGTCGCCCCAAGGTAATAGGCGTAAAGCGAAAGGAGGGGCGACGCCGCACCCATCGCTGCGTTGGACAGGACGTACGCCCAGTACCAGCGGGGGGCCCTCATCCTCGCTCCAGCACGGCGACCGACTCCCGCAGCCCGTCGGGATCAGGGATCTCGAGCACGATGGGGCCGCGGTACCCGGCGCTAGAGAGCGCTGCCCATGCCGCCCGCCACGGCAGGCTCCCGCGGCCGAGGGGCAGGTGTTCATCCCGCTCCCCGCGGTTATCGTGGAGGTGGACGTGGACGAGCCTCTCCCCGAGCGCGGCCACGTAGGCCGTGGGGTCCCCTCCGGTGGTGTGGAGGTGGCCGAAGTCCAGGCACGCCCCAAGCCCAGGGAACCGATCCACCGCCTGAACGTGCTCCGCTGGGGTGTGCACCATGTCCCACCCGCGGGGGCGCTGCTTGTTCTCGAGCGCGACCTGTACCCCTTTCCGCGCGGCACGGGCGAGGATCACCTCTATCGCCAACGAGAACCGGCGCCAGGCGAGGTCCCGTTCCCCCGTGAGGGGCAGGTAGTCTGAGTCTACGTGCCCGGGATGGACAACGAGGAGGCGCGATCCAAGGTCGGAGGCAAGGTCCAACGCCCCGATCACCTCCTCCACCGATGCCGCAGCGATCGCGCGCAGGGGGGAAGCGAGGTTCAGGTCATAGATCGGCGCGTGGACCGTGCTCCACAGGCCGCGCTCCGCCAACTGGTTCCGCAACCGGAGGCGCACCGCGGGCGAAAGGTCCCCCGGGCCGGCGGCGCGGGGGTCGGCCCGCAGCTCGACCCCGCCCAACCCGAGCCCAAGCGCCAATTCGAGCCACCGCTCGACGTCCATCCCCGGCCACAGGAATGTGGACAGCCCCAACTGGTGTCGGTCCATCCTACCCCATGCGGATGCCGCCGTTGGCGGAGACCGTCTCCCCGGTGATGTAGCCCGCCTCCTCCGAGCAGAGGAACGCGATCACAGCGGCGATCTCGTCCGCCGTGGCCACGCGGCCGAGGGGGATTTGGGCCCGGATCTCGTCCCCCCGCGCGGCGAGCGCCTCCTGGTTGATCTCCGTGGCCACGAACCCGGGGCACACCGCGTTCACGGTGATCCCGAACGGGGCCACGGCGAGGGCGAGGGACTTCGTGAGGCCAAGGAGGCCTGCCTTGGCGGCGGCGTAGTGGATCCCGTGGGCCGAGCCGGTGAGGGCCCGCAGGGAAGAGACGTTCACGATCCGCCCGTACTTCCCCTCCCGCATGTAGGGGACCGCGTGCCGCGAGCAGACGAACGCGGCCGTGAGCCCCACCGTGAGCATCCGTTCCCAATCCTCGAGCGACAGCTCCTCCCACGGCACCCGTTGCACGTAGCCCGCGTTGTTCACGAGGATGTGGAGTCCTCCCAGGCCCTCGGCCGCTTCGTGGACGAGGTCCCGCGCCTGTTCCAAGTCGGCGAGGTCGGCTTGAAGGATGAAGGCCCGGCTGCCGAGGCGTTGGATGGCCGCCGCCACCTCCTCCGCCGCCGTACGCTGGGTACGGTAGCTCAGCGCCACATCGCAGCCCTGCGCGGCAAGCTTCACCGCTGCCGCAGCCCCGATCCCCCGCGATCCGCCGGTGACGAGCGCACACCGTTTCATCGCATCCCCTAGGTGCCGAACAGGCGGTCCCCGGCATCCCCCAGGCCGGGGCGGATGTAGCCATGGGCATCGAGCTCCCGATCGAGGGAGGCCGCGTAGACTGGGACGTCGGGATGGGCGTTGTGGATTGCCCGCCGCCCCTCCGGGGCAGCGACGAGGCACAGGAACCGCACATCCCGCGCCCCGCGCTCCTTCACGATCGATACCGCACGGGCAGCCGACCCGCCGGTGGCGAGCATCGGATCGACCACGATCACCAACGCATCGCTCAGGTTGGCGGGGAGCTTGGCGAAGTACTCCACGGGCTTGAGGGTCGCAGGGTCCCGGTAGATCCCGATGTGCCCGACCCGGGCGCTGGGGATGAGGTCGAGGACGCCGTCGAGCATGACGATGCCTGCCCGGAGGACCGGGACGAGCACCACGGGGCGGGCGAGCTCCACCCCCGCCGTCCGCTCGAGGGGGGTCTCCACCTCGACCTGGCGGAGGGGGAAGTCCCGCGTGATCTCGTACACCATGAGCGCGGTGACCTCCTCGAGGATCTGCCTGAACTGGAGGCGGTCCGTGCGCCGATCGCGGAGCATCGTGAGCTTGGCCTTGATCAGCGGGTGCTCGACGAGGACGAACGTAGCCATGGTGGTGCCTAGGGTAGCGGGGAAGACGGCGCGCGCAACCCTAGATGAGGGACAGGTAGGGATGCTCCTCGCCGAGGACCGTATCCAGGTGGACCTGCCACAGCTTGAGGGTTTTGTAGAGGGAGGCCACCAGCCACCGCCGCACGTCGTCGCGCGGACCGACCATGGCGTGGACCCTCTCCTCGAGGGAGTTCCGCGGTGGCCCCTTCTGGATCCACTGGGCGAGGGCCTCGCCGATGTCGCGCAGGGTGGAGATACGCTCTGGGTCGAGCTTTGGGGCGATCCGGAGGGAAGGGATGCACACGAGTGCCGACGGCGGTTCGCCGTTCCCGATGCTGTGGGCGAGGCGGTCGAGGTTCCACAGTAGCGTGTAGGCACAGGGATGTTGGGCGACCACGGAGAGGGGGGCCTCCTCTCCATCCACGAGGGCGCGCGCGGGAGGGAACTGGGCCTTGTCCGCCCAGCGGTCGAGGGTTGCATCGAGCGCTGCCGCTCCCTGGCCGATCCCCAGGACGACCTCCCCCATCGCGCGGGCCGCCTCGGCCCGCTCCGGGGTGTGGGTTCCGAGCGAGCCCACGAGGGGACCGCTCCCGTTGCCGTGGTCGGCCCACTGGACCAGCCCCGTACCGAGGCGGAGGAGGTTTCGCTGTACGGAGAACGGGATGTCGCCGCAGCCGCCGAACCGCGGCCAGACGCGCCCCGCCCCGATCATGGCCAGGACCTGTTCCAGGCCCTCCAGGAACCGATGGGCACAGGGCTCAAACCCCCACCGCGGCATCCGGTCCCGGACGAGGATCGCCCACCGGGGGAGGGAGATCTCCTCGCTTAGGCTGTTCAGGTAAAGGATCTCTTCGTCGAACGCCTCGCGGCCATCGATCCCTGGGGCCTCCCACCACTCGGCGATGCGCCTCTCTGCGACCTTCACCCTCTCCCTCCCTCGCCCGTTGCCGGCGGAAACCGGCCTAGACGCGACTCGGCTTGAGATCAGGAACGACCCGAGAGCCCCATTCTACCCCGTCCCCTTGCCCCCTCAACGGACGCGGCCGAAGAGGGTTCACCCCCTCCCGCTCCGCCTCTCCCAGGGGCGTCGGAACCGGTTCTCCTTCCCTGCGATGAGGCGGCGGATGTTCTGGCGGTGGGTGTAGAAGATGAACGGCACCAACCCCACCGTCACCGCCCGCACCGCCGGATGCACGGCGTACGCGGCGGTGCGATCGAGGAGGAACGCGGCCACGGGGAGGGCCACCGCTGCGGTGAGGGACGCCAGGGAGACGATCCCCGTTCCGAACGCGACAAGGGCGAATGCTCCGGCCGCGATCGCCGTGGGGAGCGGGGCGAGCGCGGCGAGCACCCCCGCCGCTGCGGCGACCCCCTTTCCCCCCCGGAACCGAAGGTAGGGTGTGAACACGTGCCCGAGGATCGCGGCCACCCCCGCTGCCATCCCGAGGTACACCCTCTCCCCCTCCCACACGGGAAGGAGCGGCAGCAGGCCCGCGGCGAGGTAGCCCTTGGCCACATCCAGCGCCATCACCGTGATCCCCGCTTTCCACCCCAAGGTCCGCAGCGCGTTCGTCGCTCCCACGTTCCCCGACCCCACGCGGCGGATGTCCACCCCCCACAGTCGGCCGATGAGGAATGCCGTTGGGATCCCGCCAAGCAGGTAGCCCGCCGCCACGATGAACGCGTAGGAGATCACACCCATGGTTCCATCATAGCGCGGCTCCCTCCGCCGGCACCACGGATGGGTGTGGCTACTCGGTGGTCAATGCCTCTACCGGGTTCAGCCGCGACGCGCGCCACGCCGGCCACGCGCCGGACAGGGCGCCGATCACAAACGAAGCGGCGACCACGCCCAGGATGAGCGCGGGCTCGAACACGGGTCGGAACGATCCCACGCCGAGTGCTGGCCCAAGGAGGCGCGTGCCGAACAAGCTTAGGATGCCGCCCGCGATGAGGCCGAGGACGCCGCCGATGAGGCCCATCAGGCCGGAGTCCACGAGGAACAACGCCATCACCTGGCCGTCGCGGGCGCCGACCGCCTTGAGGATGCCGATCTCCCGTGTCCGCTCCAGGACCGACGTGTACATCGTGTTCATCATGCCTACCCCTCCGACGACCACCGCCACAGCCGCGATGCTCGCCAGCACGGTGGCGATCATTCCCAGGGTGCCCTGGATGCTTGCCGCGATCTGCTGCACGGAGGTCGGGGTCCCTCGTACGCCCTGCGCAGTGAGCTCAGCGGTGATGCCGGCGAGCACCTCTGCGACGTCGGCCCCAGCGGCCATCCGTGCGATCGTGGTCAGGTTCCCATCCTGGCCGGTCCACAATGCCGTTGCGCGCTCCTCGAGGACGAACAGGGAGTCGTCGGTGTTCGTCATCCTCCGCGTCAGGAACGAGGCGCCGCTGGTGCGGGCCGCATCGGTGGCGATCCGCGTCGCGCTGACGGTGGCCCCCCTGGCCGCCTCGTCGTCCGCCGCCCTCGATGGAGCGAGGATCCCGACCACGGTGAATGCCTCCCCGTCCACACGGATCGTGTCGCCCACCGTGACCCCGAGGCTCGTCGCGCTGCGCGCGCCGACCACGACCTCATTCGTCGCGGTGCCGGTGAACGAGGTGCCACGCTGGACCTCGAACCCGCCGACGATGGACGGGAACGCCTGGAGGAAGCCCTGCGACAGGGTGGTGAGCCGCAGGAACCCGCTCGCCGCCGGGCCGTCCACGCTCACCACCCGCGTGCCCACGTTGCCGGCCTCGACCAAGCCTGGAACGGCCTGCACGAGCTGCTCCGTGTCCACGGCGCTGACCGGGGGGAGCCCCGCTCCCGCGGCGTTTGCGGCGGATTGGCCGATCCGGCTGGGGTCGAATGTCCCTCCGCTGGAGGGGGGCGTGGCCGTTGCCTGGCCCCTGCCAGGCTGGGAAGCGGGAGCCGTTCCTGGTCCGAACGTCCCCTCTTCGGGCGGGCCGGCCATGCCGCCGGGGGCGATGATGATGATGTCGTACCCGATGTCCGTGAACTCCTGAAGCACAGCGCGCTCGACCCCGGTCCCGATGGAGAGGAGGGACACGACGGCGGTTACGCCGATGAGGACGCCGATTACGGTCAGCCACGAGCGCGTCCTCCGGCTGCGGATGCTCCCGATCGCGAGCTTGATCAAGGGGAGGATCACGGGCGCCCTCCGCTCCCTTCGGAGAAGGATTCCACCTTTCCATCGCGCAGGGCGATAAGGGCATCCGCCTCCCGAGCGATCTCCGGGTTGTGGGTCACGACGACGATGGTCTTGCCGGCGCGCACGAGGCTACGGAGGAGCTCGAGGATGCGCTCTCCGGTCCCCGTGTCGAGGTTGCCGGTTGGCTCGTCAGCTAGGATGAGGGGGGGATCGTGGACGAGGGCGCGGGCGATGGCCACGCGCTGCTGCTCGCCGCCGGAGAGTTTCGTCGGGCGGTGGTGACTGCGGTCGGTCAGCCCGACCACGGTCAGGGCATGGAGGGCCTTCTTTCGCGCCGTGGGCGCGGCCTCGCTGCGCAGGAGGAGCGGTAGCTCGACGTTGCGCAGTGTGGACAGGTTCGGGATGAGGTTGAACTTCTGGAACACGAACCCCACCTGGGTGGCACGGAACTCGGCTCGCCTCCGCGACGAAAGGGAGCCCAGGTCTTGGCCGTCGTAGGTCACACGGCCACTCGTCGGCGTGTCGAGGCATCCCGCCAAGTGGAGCATCGTAGACTTGCCCGAGCCGGAGGGGCCCATGATCGCGGTCAGGTGCGTGCGGGGGATCTCCACCGAAACGCCGCGCAGCGCCTCGACGCGCGTTTCGCCCATCGGGTAGGTCTTATGGACATCGTGGAACGCGATCAACGGTCCTCCTCAGGGCGTGTAGACGAACTCGGATAGCTCGACCGAGCTGAACATCCGGAACGGGTGCTCGTCGGTGGAGGCCGCGCTGTAGCGGAACACCATCTTCGCCGGGAACGGCAGCAGCCCGCGGATCGCTAGATCCACCGCGAACGCGAGATCGATCTCAACGTTCATGTAGTCGGCGTGGGTGTAGGTGCCGTGGATGACCTGAACCCCGGCGATCGTCCCCAGTTCCCCGGCTTGGAACCGGCCACCATCGGGGAGGAGGTAGTTCTTGCCCGGTTCGATCGCCGCGGAGGCGATGGTGGAGAGGGGGGAGAGGTCAAGGGTCCCGCTCGCGTCCTCCGGTACGTGGATGCCCAGCCGGGGGAGGGGGATGCCGAAGAACCCGATGTTCACCATCTCCAGCGACACCGTCTCCGTGCTCGTCGAGACGACGGAGTAGGTGCCGTCAGGAAGCAGCGTGATCTCGGTCGTGGTGGTGGAGGGCTGGATCCCTCCCTGACGGGAAATGGTGTAGGTGTACTTCAGGTAGCCGCCGGGGAACGTCCCACCCCCGAACAGGTTGACGGGGGGCTGCCCCACCCCCGGTTCGTCCGTCTGAGCGCTGCCGACCAGGGCAAACGTGGATCCGAGGAGCAGCGCGACGATGGTGGCACCGAACCGCCGATCTCCCTTCATGCTGAACCTCCTTAGGCATCGAGGGCGGCAGTGTCCGCGCGCGCGGGGAAGGTCCCGTGGCAGGCCTGTGGCAGAGCTGTGGAGGAATCGCCGGGCTCGCCGCGGGCCTCGCCCGGGCTTCTCGGCTCCGGCGGGCCGCGCGGCCGAGAAGGGGGAACGGCATGCTATACTTCCTCCCGCATGGAGCTCTGCGACGAGGTGGTGATCGAGCCGGTCCGGGATAGGGTGGGCTACCGCGCGTGCGAGCGGCTGCAGCAGGAGGTGTGGGGGTTTGCGGACGTGGCGGTGATCCCCGACCACCTCATCCACATGGTCACGAGCGCGGGCGGGCTCCTCCTCGGCGCGTTCGACGGGATCGGCCCGGGGCGGGAGATGATCGGGTTCACCCTGTCCGTGGTCGGCCTCCTCGCTGGGACGACCCTCCGCCACCACTCGCTGATGGCCGCGGTGCGGCCGGATTGGCAGGACCGGAGCATCGGCTACCGGCTCAAGTGCGCCCAGCGGGAGCGCGTGCTCGCCCAAGGGATCCGCATCATCACCTGGACGTTCGATCCGCTGGAATCCCGGAACGCCCACTTTAACCTCAACAAGCTGGGGGGGGTGGTCACCGAGTACCTGCCGAACTACTTCGGGGAGCTTCGCGACGTCCGCAACCGGGGGATCGACACGGATCGCCTTCTGTGCCAGTGGCACCTCGACTCGCCGCGGGCGAAGGGCCACCTCGCCGGGGAGAGGCCGCCCGCCCTTGCCTTGGGGGATCTGGAGACGATCAACCGCACCCAGCGTACGGCGACGGGGCTCCGTGCCCCGGCTGGGTTCCGCCCGGACCTCCGGGCCCCCAACCTTCTGTTCGAGATCCCGTCTGACCTCCAGACGGTGCGCCGAGCAGACCTCGATCTCGCCCGGACTTGGCGGCTTGAGGCGCGGCGGGCGCTCGGCGCGTACCTCGATGAGGGCTACCTCGTGACCTCGCTGTTCCGCCAGGGGGATCGGAGCTTCCTCGTCCTGGAGAAGGCCTCCCTCGCCCAAGTCCTGGAGCGGCCGTGATCCGGATCGAGCGTGCGACCCTCTCCCTCGTGGAGCTGCCCCTCGTCGCCCCGTTCGTGACGAGTTTTGGGGAAGAGAGGATGCGAACCGCGCTCCTCCTCTCCCTTGCTGCCGACGGGCTCACGGGGTGGGGGGAGTGTGTGGCCGATCGTGGGCCGTGGTACTCCGCGGAGACGACGGATACGGCCCGCCACGTGATCCTCGACTTCGCCCTCCCCTTCCTCGCGGGGAAGGGCATCTCCCATCCCACGGATGTCCCCCGGCTCCTCGCCCCGATCCGCGGGCACCCGATGGCCAAGGCCACCGTGGAGGCCGCCTTGTGGGATCTCCACGCCCAGCGGGAGGGGAAGCCCCTCGCCGCGGTCCTCGGGGGAACACAGGACAGGGTCCCCTCCGGGGTGAGCGTGGGGATCCAGCCCGACATTGCGACGCTCATCTCCCGCGTCGCGGCGTACGTTGCGGCGGGGTACCAGCGGGTGAAGCTCAAGGTGAAGCCGGGGTGGGACCTTGAACCCGTGGCCGCGGTGCGGGAGCAGTTTCCCGATCTCCCCCTGTCCGTGGACGCCAACGCCGCGTACACGCTCGATAGGGCCCCTCACCTCGCGGAGCTCGATCGGTTCGGGCTCCTCATGGTCGAGCAGCCCCTGGCCTATGACGACCTCGTCGGCCATGCCCGGCTCGCGGGGACCCTGCGCACCCCGCTCTGCCTCGACGAGTCCATCTCCTCCCCTCACCGGGCATGGGAGGCGCTCGAGCTCGGAGCGTGCCGGATCATCAACGTCAAACAGGGTCGGATCGGGGGCCTGTCTGCGGTCCTCGCCGTGCACGACCTCGCTCGGGCGAGGGGGGTCCCCTTGTGGTGTGGGGGGATGCTCGAAACGGGGATCGGCCGCGCCGTCAACGTCGCCCTGGCTTCCCTCCCGGGGTTCACGCTCCCCCACGACATCTCGGCCACGGACCGCTACTACGAGGAGGACATCGCGCTCCCCCCGTTCCGCCTGGAGGAGGGGTGGGTCCGCGTCCCCCAGCGGCCAGGCTTGGGGGTGGAGGTGGACTTGGCGCGGCTTCACCGGTTCACAGAAGCAGCGTGGGCGTGGCGCCCGTGAGGAGGGATGGATGACGAAAGCGGAACTGGCGAAGATGATTGACCACACGGTGCTCGGGCCGGAGACGGGACGCGCCGCGGTGAGGCAGGCGTGTGCGGAAGCGGCTCAGCACGGGTTCTACGCGGTGTGCATCCCGCCCGGGCATGCGGCGTGGGCGAAGTCCCTCCTCCGGGATACGGAGGTGCGCCTGTGCACGGTCGTCGGGTTCCCCCATGGCCAGCACAAGCCGGAGGTCAAGGCGTGCGAGGCGCGGGCCGCGGTGGACGATGGCGCGGACGAGGTGGACATGGTGGTGGACGTGGCCGCGCTCAAGGAGGGGGATCGGTCCCGCGCCCTCGCCGACATCCGCGCGGTGCGGGAGGCAGCGCCTCGGCCGATCGTCCTCAAGGTGATCCTGGAGTGCTGCCTCCTCTCCGCTGAGCAGAAGGTGGTCGGGGCGAAGCTCGCCCAGGAAGCAGGGGCGGACTTCGTCAAGACCTCGACGGGGTTCAGCACCGGGGGGGCGACGGTCGAGGACGTGGCCCTCCTCCGCCGCACGGTGGGGACGGCGCTCGGGGTTAAGGCCGCGGGCGGGATCCGCGACTACGAGACGGCCCTCCGCATGATCCAGGCCGGGGCGAACCGCATCGGGGCCTCGAAGGGCGTTCAGATCCTCGCCGGGGCGCCCGAGTAGGCTATGGCCGAGCTCTCCCGGGATCGGGGGATCGTCCTCCGCACCCAGGACCACGCTGAGACGGACCGGATTGCGGTCCTCCTCACCCCCCGCGGCCGGCTGGACGTCCTGGCGAAGGGGGCGCGGCGCCTGGAGGGACCGGTGGGGGCGGTGCTCGATCCGTTGCACGTCGTGGACGTGATCCACTACCGCCGCCGCGGCCTCCACCTCCTCAAGGAGGCGAGCCTCGTGCGCACCTTCCCCCATGTCCGGGGCGACCTCGAACGGGCCACGGCTGCCCTGAAAGCCCTGGCGTGGGTGGTGGACCTCGTGCCCGCCGACGCGCCCGATGATCGCCCCTACGCCCTGACGTTGGAGGCCCTCGCTGGCCTCGACGAGGGCCTCCCTCCCCCCGTGTTCACCGTGGCCTATCTCCTGCGGCTCCTTGGCGCCGGCGGGCATGCCCCCCATCTCCGCGGTTGCGTCCGGTGCGGGGCCCTCGTTGGCCTGACGTGGTCCCCCGAAAGGGGCGGGCTCCTCTGTGTGCGCTGTGGGGGCCGGGGGGAGCCCGTCCCGCCCCGCCTGTGGCGGTCCCTCGATGCCCTGGCCCGCCTCCCCGTGCCGGCCCTCGCCCGGCTGAAGCTCGCCGAGGAGGACCTCGCTGCCGGGATCCGGCTCCTCGACGAGTTCCGTGTGGCCCAGCTCAGCCGGTAGCGTCCTCGCCCAGCGGACGGAGCTCCCCCAAAAGGAAAGGGCCCTGGTTCTCCAGGGCCCTCTTCATCGGCACAGCTTGGGTCTAGCGCGGTGTCACGTTCTTGGCTTGCGGCCCCTTTGGGCCCTGCTCGACGTCTAACTCCACGACTTGGCCCTCGCGCAGGCTCTTGAACCCAGGCATGGTGATCGCCGAGAAATGCACGAACACATCTGGGCCTCCATCCTGCTCGATGAAGCCATACCCCTTCGCGTCGTCGAACCACTTCACTTTACCCGTGGCCATTCGGTTGTTCCCCCCTTTTCTTGTGTCTCGACCGTCTACATGAGCCCCTCTTCGCTGCATAGGGAAACCCCGAGCAGCCACTGCGGTGCTGCATTTCGTACGGTCCTACGGTCGCAAGTATAGCCGGGAAGGGGAGGAAAGCAACTCCCTTGGACGACCGGTTGCCCCCCGGTACACTCCGCTTGGGACGAACCATGGACACGGCTGAGCAGGAATTCATCGAGGAAGCCCAACGCCAGGATGAGGCAGATGCCCTGTCCATCTACCTCGCCGAGGTGGCACGCCTCCCGCTCCTTGAGGAGAATGAGGAGCGGGACCTCGCCATGCGGATGCGCAACGGCGATCACGGGGCACGGGAGCGCCTCATCGTGTCCCACCTGCGCCTCGTCGTGTCCATGGCCCGGGAGTACGGTGAGGTTGGGCTGGACCTCATTGACCTGATCCAGGAGGGGAACCTCGGCCTCATCGAGGCGGTGGATCGGTTCGATCCCGAGCGGGGAGTTCGCCTCTCCACCTACGCCCGGTGGTGGATCCGCCAGGCGATGGGGGCAGCGATCGAGCGCCAGGCTCAGATGATCCGGATCCCCGTCCACCTGTTCCGGGCGATCGTCCGGTTCCATCGCCTACGGGCGAGCTTCGGTGGCAGCGAGGTCCAGGAGTGGGGCGACCTCCTCCTCGCCCCGGGGATGACCCTCGATCGCGTGCAGCAAGTGGAACGGACCGTGGCGGATGTCATCTCCCTCGACAGCCCGCTCGCAGATGACGAGGGCCTGGAGACGCTCGACGAGCTCGTCGCGGATGAAACGCTGCCCGGTCCGGAGAAGGCTGCGCTGCAGGCCCTGTTCCACGACGAGCTCATCGCGGTCGTGAACCGGCTCCCGGCCCGCGACGCCCAGATCCTGCGCTGGCGGTATGGCCTGGAGGGAGGAGAGCCCTGGACCCTGGCCGAGGTCGGGGAAGCCCTCGGCGTGTCCCGCGAGCGGGCCCGCCAGCTTGAGGAACGGGCCCTGAAAAGGCTGAAGGAAGCGTGGGGGGAGAAGGCCCTCCAGTTCTACCGCCAGCTCATCGCCACCGCCTAGTAGCCGATGAGGCGGCGGAACTCCGCTTCGGTGAGCACGGGGATCCCCAGTTCGCGCGCCCGGTCGAGCTTGCTCCCCGGGTTCTCCCCGGCGACGACGTAGTCCACCTGACGTGACACGGTGGAGGCGACCCGACCTCCGCGGGAGGCCACGAGGCGCTGGGCCTCGTCACGGGTCAGCCCCCCGAGGGTCCCCGTGAACACGAAGACCTTGCCCGAGAGGGGGCCTGCCTGCGGCTCCCCGGCGCGGGGATCCACCCCGACCGCTGCCAGTTCCGCGATCAGCCGCTGGTTCTCCTCGTTTCGGAAGAAGGAAACGATGCTCTGTGCGATCTGGGGGCCCACACCGCGGAGCGCCGTCAGCTCCTCCACTGTGGCGTGGGAGAGGGCCTCCAGCGAGGGGAACCGCTCCGCGAGGAACTCCGCGACCCGCTCCCCCACATGGCGGATCCCGAGGGCAAAGATGAGCCGGGCGAGCGACATCCCCTTCGAGCGCTCGATCTCACCGAGCAGGTTCTGAGCTGACTTCTCCCCCATCCGCTCCACGGCCAGGAGGTCCTCGCGGCGCAGTCGGTACAGGTCGGAGATGCGCGCGACGAGCCCTGTCTCGACGAGCCGGTCCACGAGCTTCTCCCCCAACCCCTGGATGTCCGCTGCCCGGCGGGAGGCGTAGTGGAGGATCGCCTCCTTGATCCGCGCGGGGCAGGACAGGTTCTCGCAGCGGTGGGTTGCCTCGCCCGCCGGTCGCACCACTGGGCCCCCACACGCCGGACAGAGCTCGGGCATCTGGAACTCCCGTTCCTCTCCCGTCCGGCGTTCGGGAAGGGCGCGGACGATCTCCGGGATCACTTCCCCCGCCCGCCGCACGATCACCCAGTCCCCGACCCGCACGTCCTTCCGGCGCACCTCGTCCTCGTTGTGGAGGGTGGCCCGTGACACGGTGACCCCGGACACCTCGACCGGATCGAGGTGGGCCACGGGGGTCAGGGCCCCGGTCCGCCCCACCTGGACCACGATCTCCCGCACCCGGGTCAGGGCCTCCTCAGCGGGGAACTTGTACGCGATCGCCCATCGCGGGGCGCGGGCGATCTCCCCCAGCCTCTCCCGCTGGGAGAAGTCGTTCACCTTGACCACCATCCCATCCGTGGCGTACGGGACCTCGTCCCTCGCGGCGAGGAGCTCGCGGTAGTAGGCCCGGACCTCGGGGAGATCCCGGCCCAGCTTCCACCGTGGGTTCACGGGGAGGCCGAGGGAGGGGAAGGTGGTCAGGAGCTGGGCCTGGGAGCGGATCTCGATCCCCTCCACCCGTCCCACGTGGTAGCAGAAGAGCTTGAGGGGGCGGCGGGCGGTGATCGCGGGGTCGAGCTGGCGGAGGCTCCCCGCCGCGGCGTTGCGGGG
Source organism: Candidatus Bipolaricaulis anaerobius (assembly GCF_900465355.1). NCBI lineage: Bacteria > Candidatus Bipolaricaulota > Bipolaricaulia (SeqCode) > Bipolaricaulales (SeqCode) > Candidatus Bipolaricaulaceae > Bipolaricaulis (SeqCode) > Bipolaricaulis sanaerobius (SeqCode). The sequence continues at coordinate 430,773 of NZ_LS483254.1, forward strand.
GTTGGCGAACTCCGGCTCCCCGCGACGGGCCCGTTCCTCATTCAGCCGGAGGAACGCCGCCTTTTCCATGTACACCTCGCCCCGCACCTCGAGGAGGCGGGGCACGCTCCCGTTCACCGGGAACAGCCGCAGCGGGAGCTGGCGGATCGTCCGCAGGTTGGCCGTCACATCCTCGCCCACCCGACCATCGCCCCGCGTGGAGCCGACGACGAACACCCCGTCCTCGTACACGAGCTCCACCGATAGGCCATCGAGCTTCGGCTCGCACACGTACTCCACCTGCTCCTCCCCGAGGAGCCGCCGCACCCGGTCGTGCCATTCCGCAAGCTCCTCATCGCGGAAGCAGTTCTGGAGGGAGAGCATGGGGAGGGCGTGGGGGACGGGGCGGAACTCGGCCGCGGGCGGTGCGCCGGCCCGCTGGGTCGGCGAGTCCGGCGTCACGAGCTCGGGGTAGCGGGCCTCGAGGTCCACGAGCTCGCGGAACATCCGGTCGTACTCAGCATCGGTGATCTCGGGACGGTCCAGGACATGGTACAGGTAGTCGTGGCGCCGGATCTCGGCGCGCAACGCCTCCACCCGCGCTCGGACCTCCGTTGGGACGGCCATCCCCGCTCCTCTAGGCGCGGTCTCCGTCCGCCCCCGGCTCCCTCTCACTCCGCTCGTAGGCCTCGATGATCGCCTTCACCAAGGGATGGCGGACCACGTCCCGGCGGTCGAGGTGGACAATCGCGATCCCCGGGACCCCGGCGAGGATCTGCCCCACCTCGGCGAGGCCCGATGGCCGGCCCTCGAGGTCGACCTGGGTGATGTCCCCGGTCACGACGGCCTTCGACCCGAACCCAAGCCGGGTGAGGAACATCTTCATCTGGGTGTGGGTCGTGTTCTGGGCCTCGTCGAGGATTACGAACGCATGGTTGAGGGTCCGCCCGCGCATGAACGCAAGCGGCGCGATCTCGACCCGCCCGTTCTGGATGTGCTTGTCAAGCTCCACGGCTGGGATCATGTCGTAGATCGCGTCGTACAGGGGCCGCAGGTACGGGTTGACCTTCTGGAAGATGTCGCCGGGCAGGAACCCCAGCTGTTCCCCCGCCTCCACCGCCGGTCGGGTGAGGATGATCCGCTTCACCTGGCCCCGCTTCAGGTACCCGAGCGCCATCGCCACGGCGAGGTACGTTTTCCCCGTCCCCGCGGGGCCGATCGCGAACACGGCGTCGTTATCCCGGATCGCCTGCACGTACTGGCGCTGGCCCGCGGTCTTGGGGCGGATCGCCTCCCCCCAATGGGTGACCTGGACGATATCGGTGAGGAGACCGGCGAGATCCTCCCCGTCCTTGACCTGGGAGATGAGGTACCGCACCTCGTCCGGGGTCGGTTGGTGATTGCCCCGCACCACCTCGACCAGTTTGCCGAGGAGCCGCTCCAGCTGCCTGACGTCCTTCTCCTCCCCCTCGAGCTCGATCCGGTCCCCGCGCGTTGCGATGTGGACACCGGTAAACGCCTCGCCGAGGAGCCGCAGGTTGCGGTTGTACTGGCCGAGGACCCCTACCGCCACATCGTGGCTCCCGAACTCAATTTCAGCTACTCTGCGTCCGATCCGCCCTCACCCCCACAAGGTGTCCGGTGGCCCGCGCCACAAGGCGGGCCGGGACGATTGTACCGCGTGGTGCCGCGCATCCACGCACCTCCACCACAAGGTAGTTCTCGCTCCGGCCTCGGACAGCATCCCCTGCTACCTCCTCCGCCGCCACCTCGACCTCGGCCCCGAGGAACCGTTCCTGGGAAGCACGGGACCACCCGTCGGCGAGGGAGGCGAGCCGGGCCGCCCGGCGGGCAGCTACGGCGGCGGGGACCTGCGGCGCGAACCGCGCCGCCGCCGTCCCTGGCCGGGGGGAGTAGCGGAAGATGTGCACGTTGAGGGGCGAGAGAGAATCGAGGACCTCCACCGTGTGCGCGAACGCCCCCTCGTCCTCCCCCGGGAACCCTACCATCGCGTCCGCCCCGAGGGTGGCCTGAGGCACCGTGCGCCGGAACGCCTCGGCCCGCGCGACGTACTCCGCCGCAGTGTAGGGGCGCCTCATCCGCTCCAGGACCGCATCGTCGCCGGACTGGAGGGGGAGGTGGAGGTAGGGGCAGAGGCGGGTCTCGCCCGCGAACAGGGCGATGAGTTCGTCCGTGACCCCGTCCGGGTTGACGGACGAGAGCCGATAGCGGACGCCGGGCACGGCGAGGAGGGAGGTGAGGAGGTCGGTGAGCGTGGGGCGGGAGGGGAGGTCCTCCCCGTACTGGGCGAGGTTGATCCCCACGACCACGATCTCCGGATGTCCGGCTCGGGCGAGGGACTCCGCCTCGGCGCGGGCCGCTTTGGGCGTCTTGCTCCGCAGCGGCCCCCGCACCTGCCACGTCCGGCAGAAGGTGCAGCCCACCGTGCAGCCGTCCTGGACCTTGAGCAGGGCCCGGACCCTCGCCTCCCGGCCCGTGATCCTCTCCCCGTCGAGGTCTCCCCACTTCCCCTCGCCTGGCGGCCCACCCACTAGGAAGCGCCGGATTGCGTCCACGATCCGTTCCTTGTCGCGGTTCCCCACGAGGAGATCCGCCCCCGCCCGCGTCAACCCCGGCCCGGCTCCGTCCGCCCCGCACCCCACGGCCACGATGAGGGCCGCGGGGTGGTCGCGCCGGAGGCGGGCGATGAGCTGGCGGGACTTCCGGTCGGCGAGGGTGGTCACGGTACAGGTGTTCACCACGTGGACCTCCCCCGGGGCCTCCCCCTCCGCGAGCTTCTCCGCGAGGAGGTGGGACTCGTACTGGTTGACCCGGCACCCCACGGTGTGAACGATGGCCCTCATTCCGTGTGCCGCTCTACGGTGAACCGCCACAGCCGACATGGCTCGTCGGCGGAGATCCCAGCCTTCATCTTCGCGATCCGGAGCTGCTCCTCCACCGTGTCCACGCCGGGGAGGTCGGGGAGGAGGAGCCCCCGCCGCCATCCCGCCTCGACGATCACCCCGTACCGGCGGGGATCGAGGTCGGCCGCGCGGCACGGCTCGGGCGGGGAGAGCACATCCACCGAGAGGGAGACCTCAGGGAGCTCGTCCGGGGTGAGGGGAGGGAACCGTGGGTCCTCCGTCGCCGCACGGATCGCGTTCGCGATGATCTCCTCGGCCAGGTTCTCCTCGGTCGGCTGGTAGGTGCCGATGCAGCCCCGCAGCGCCCCTCCTTTCTTGATGGACACGAACGCTCCCCGGCGGCGGGAGGCGAGCTCCGGCGGCAGGCCAGGAGGAGGGGAGATCCGCCGCCTTTCCCTCACGTACGCCGCAATGCTCGACCGGGCCAAAGCCACGTAGGGATCCATCGGACTCACGCCCCGCGAGCGTATCCGATCGGGGGGCGGCGTCAACCGCGGCGTTTGACGAACTGCCCACTCCCTGGCTAACCTCTCCCCGACATGCGGCGTGTGGCGATCGCTATCGGGCTTGTCCTGACCGGGGTGGCGGTGACCCTGTTCATCCTGTTCTCCCAGACCGAGGTCACGCGGACCCTCCGTCAGGGGTCGCCCGTGTACGTGCTGGTGGTGGGGGTGGACGAAGGAGGCCCGAGCACGGCGCACGTGCACTCCGTGGCCGTGGCCGTTGTTCAACCAGGGGGCAGGGCGAGTTGGATCAGCGTGCCGCGGACCCTCACCTGGCCCACCGCAGCCGGCTGGACCTCACTCTATGCCCTGTATCCCTCCGAGGGCATCGCCGGCATGGCCCGCCGCCTGAGCGCGCTCCTCGAGGTCCCCCTCCCCTATTGGGTGGTGATGGACTTCACCGGGCTTCGCACGATGGTGGACCTGGTCGGGGGGGTGGAGGTGATGGTGGAGACCCGGCTCGTCTACCAGGACCGCTCCCAGAACCTGTTCATCGACATTCCCCCCGGACGACAAACGCTCGACGGGGCGAAGGCGCTCGACTTCGTGCGGTACGAGGACGGCGACGAGCTCGGCCGGCTGGCGCGGCAGCACCAGCTCCTGCGCGCACTGGGGGAGGAGGCACGGGCCATCCCCTCCGCCGCGTGGCGGACCACCGTCGAGGCCATCTACGACGCGGCGCGCACGAACCTCACCCTGTGGGAGGCCCTGGACCTGGCGCGGGCGCTTGGTGACGTCCCCCCGGAGCGGGCAACGTTCGCCATCGTCCCCACCCTCCCCCGGGCTGGAGCGAGTAGTGACCAGATCCCAGATCTGGTGCGGCTGCGCCGGCTCACCCAGTCCCTCGTCCGCGGGCCGACCTTCCTCACCCGCGACGAGATCCGCGTCCTCGTTCTCAACGGGACGGGCCAGAAGCTCCTCGCCACGCGGACCGGGGCCTGGCTCGCTGACCGGGGATTCCAGGTGACGGGGACGTCCGATGCTGACCGGTCCAACTACCCCTGCACCTACCTTGTGGTGCGGGAGGAGGACCGCGCTAAAGGGAAGGCCCTCCTCGAGGCCCTCCCCCCTGGAGTGCAAGGAGGGGTGCAGATCAAGACCGACCGTGAGTTCGACCTGGCACGGGTGGGCGGGTGGCCGCAATATACGGACGTGATCCTGATCTTGGGAGCGGGGTTCGATGTCCAATCCTGAGCGCGACCTCCTTGATCGGGCCGCGGCCCTCATCGTTGCCAAGAAAGGAGCCCGACTGACGGTGGTGGATGTGGGTGGATCCTCGATCCCCACCTCGTACTTCCTCATCGCCAGCGGCGAGAACCCGCTCCACGTAAAGGCCCTCTGTAACGAGCTCCTTTCGAAGCTGCCGCTTGCCCCCCGGCACACCGAGGGGGTGCAGGAGGGCCGGTGGGCGCTTCTTGACTACGGCGACTTCATCGTGCATGTCTTCCACGACGAGGTGCGGGCCTTCTACGACATCGAGGGCCTGTGGCCGGAACGACAGGTCGTCCCCTGGCCTGGCTTGCGCGCCTCCCCTCCCTCGGTATAATCCCGGTGGTCGTCACCCCTGGATATCCCCCAGGGGGGACGGTGTGCTTGTGGATGATAATCTGGTCCTTGAAAAGTGAATAGAGCGTCTGCTACGTAAGTATAGTAAGGGCGGACGGGGGATCCCTTGGCAGTCGAGGGCGATGAAGGGCGCGGCCAGCTGCGATAAGCCCCGGGGAGCCGCTGAGCAGGCTATGATCCGAGGATGCCCGAATGGGGAAACCCACTGGACCGTTGAGGCCCAGTATCCAGAGCCGAAACACCCAAGTAGGCTCTGGAGGCAAACCCCGTGAAGTGAAACATCTCAGTAGCGGGAGGAAAAGAAATCAACCGAGATTCCCCTAGTAGCGGCGAGCGAACGGGGAACAGCCCAAACCACGTGGGTGTAAGGCCACAGCCGTTGCCCAGGTGGGGTTGAGGGATGATCATGGAGGCCCCTGTGGGGGCCTCGGGGAGTCACCAAAGCTTTCTCTAGCCGAACAGCCAGCAAAGCCACTGGAAAGGGCGACCGGAGAGGGCGACAGTCCCGTAGGCGAAAGGGGGAGCTCTTCCTGGTGATCATCCCGAGTAGTGTCGGACACGTGAAATCCGGCGCGAAGCTGGGGGGACCACCCTCCAAGGCTAAATACCAACGACTGACCGATAGTGCACCAGTACCGCGAGGGAAAGGTGAAAAGGACCCCGGGAGGGGAGTGAAATAGAACGTGAAACCGTCCGCCTACAGTGCAGTGGGAGCCTGGGCCCGGTTCCGCAAGGGGCCAGGGACGGGTGACCGCGTGCCTTTTGCAGTATGAGCCGGCGAGTTGCGCTTCGTGGCGAGGTTAAGCCCCTCTGGGGCGGAGCCGTAGCGAAAGCGAGTCCGAATAGGGCGTTCAGTCACGGGGCGCAGACCCGAAGCCAGGTGATCTACCCATGAGCAGGATGAAGTGCGCTTGACCGCGCACGGAGGTCCGAACCCGTAGGTCGTGCAACGCCTTGGGATGACTTGTGGGTAGGGGTGAAAAGCCAATCGCACTTGGTGATATCTGGTTCTCCCCGAAATGGCTCTAGGGTCAGCCTCACGCTCGAGGCGGCCGGGGGTAGAGTACTGGCTGGGGAAGGGGGGCAACCTCCGACCTCATTCAAACTCCGAATACCGGTTTGCCGCTCCGTGGGAGTGAGACGGCGGGGGATAACCTCCGTTGTCGAGAGCGAAACAACGCAGACCACCAGCTAAGGCCCCCAAATCCAGGCTAAGTGAGCAAGGCGGTGTGACCGCCTAAACAGCTGGGAGGTTGGCTTAGAAGCAGCCATCCTTTAAAGAGTGCGTAATAGCTCACCAGTCTAGCGACCGCGCGCCGAAGATGTAGCGGGACTAAGCCTGGTGCCGAAGCTGTGGGTGGGGTCCGCAAGGGCCCCGCGGTAGGGGAGCATTCCGCTGTAGGTCGAAGCTGGGCCGCGAGACCTGGTGGACGACGCGGAAGAGAGAATGCCGGCTTGAGTAGCGAGAGATGGGTGAGAATCCCATCCACCGAATGCCCAAGGTTTCCTGGGGAAGGCTTATCCACCCAGGGTTAGGCGGGCCTTAGCCAAAGCTGAAAAGCGTAGGTGATGGACAGCCGGTCAACATTCCGGCCCCTCCGGATCAGCGTTACGAGCGAAGGGGGGACGCCGCAGGAGGACCTCCGCAGGTTCACGGTTACACCTGTCCAAGCGCCAAGCCAGGGGAGGCAGGCAAATCCACCTCCCCGAGACCGTCCTGTCTCGCCTCCGGGCGAGGCGGGACGAACAGGCGAGGCGTGATGGCGAGCCCCGTAAGGGGCGAAGGGAGGGCCCTTCAGCGGCCGAGAAAAGCCTCTAGCCAGCTGATCTGGAGTCCGTACCGCAAACCGACACTGGTAGGCGAGGAGAGTATCCACAGGTGGGCGAGCTAACCCTTGTCAAGGAACTCGGCAAAATCGCCCCGTAACTTCGGGACAAGGGGCGCCTCCTGGGTTGCCGGAAGGTGGCCTGGGGGGCCGCAGAGAAACGGCTCAAGCGACTGTTTACCAAAAACACAGGTCCCTGCTAACCCGAAAGGGGATGTATAGGGGCTGAAACCTGGCCACTGCCGGTAGGTCAAGGAGAGGGGTGCAAGCCCTGAACTGAAGCCCCGGTGAAGGCCGGCCGTAACTATAACGGTCCTAAGGTAGCGAAATTCCTTGTCGGGTAAGTTCCGACGCGCATGAAAGGTACAACGACTTGAGCGCTGTCTTGACGAGGGGCTCGGTGAACTCGAAGCACGGGTGAAGATTCCCGTGACCCGCGGTGGGACAGGAAGACCCCGTGGAGCTTTACTGTAGCTTGGCGTTGGGTCTCGGCATCTGCTGTAGAGGATAGGTGGGAGGCTGTGAAGCCTGGGCGCTAGCTCAGGTGGAGCCACCCTTGGAATACCACCCTGCAGCTGTTGAGGCCCTAACCGCAGGCCGTTAGCAGCGGCCGCGGGACCGCGTTAGGCGGGCAGTTTTGCTGGGGCGGCAGCCTCCTAAAGAGTAACGGAGGCGCACAAAGGTCCCCTCAGGCTGGTTAGCGATCAGCCGGTGAGTGCAAGGGCAGAAGGGGGCTTGACTGCGAGGCCTACAAGCCGAGCAGAGGCGAAAGCCGGTCCTAGTGACCCGCTGGCTTCCTCGTGGGAGGGCCAGCGATCATCGGACAAAAGTTACCCCGGGGATAACAGGCTAGTACCGCCCGAGAGTTCACATCGACGGCGGTGTTCGGCACCTCGATGTCGGCTCACCCCATCCTGGGGCTGTATCAGGTCCCAAGGGTCGGTCTGTTCGCCCGTTAAAGGGGTTCATGAGCTGGGTTCAAACCGTCGTGAGACAGGTTGGTCCCTATCTACCGTGGGCGTAGGAGGCTTGAGGGGGTCCGCTCTCAGTACGAGAGGACCGGAGCGGCTGGGCCGCTGGCGAACCAGTTGCCCCACCCGGGGCATGGCTGGGTAACTAAGCCCGGACCGGATAAGAGCTGAAGGCATCTAAGCTCGAAGCTGACCCCAAGATGAGGCCTCCCCATGTAAGGGCCCTTCGAGACTAGGAGGTTGATAGGCCGCAGGTGGAAGCCCGGCAACGGGTGGAGCCGAGCGGTACTAATCGCCCGATCGTCTTACGTAGCGGACGCTCTATTCACTTCTCAAGGCCGGTTTGGAGATTCCAGGCGGCAGATGGCGGAGGGGAAACACCCGGTCCCATCCCGAACCCGGCAGTTAAGCCCTCCAGCGCCGATGGTACTGGGCTGGTAACGGCCCGGGAGAGTAGGTCGCCGCCTGGATCTTTTTTTTCGCCTCCCCATCCGCTATCCTCGCAGGGTGCCCATGACCAAGCCCACGGACCACCTCTCCCTGTACCGCCGGTTCCGCCCGCAGCGGTTTGGGGAGGTCGTGGGCCAGGACCTCATCGTGGCCACCCTCCGTCGCGCCGTGGCGGGAGGGAGACTCGGTCACGCCTACCTCCTCTCCGGCCAGCGCGGGGTCGGGAAGACATCGGTGGCGCGGATCCTCGCCCGAGCCGCGAACTGCCTTTCCCCCGAGGATGGGGAGCCCTGCAACCGCTGCGAGTCGTGCCAGCGCATCCTCCAGGGCCTGGCCCTCGACGTGGTGGAGATCGATGGGGCCTCGAACCGCGGCGTGGATCAGATCCGCCGGCTGCGGGAGGAAGTGGCCTATGTGCCCGCGGGGAGCCGATACAAGGTATACATCATCGACGAGGTGCACATGCTGACCGGGGAAGCATTCAACGCCCTCCTCAAGACCCTCGAGGAACCTCCTCCCCATGTCCTGTTCATCTTCGCCACCACTGAGCCCCACAAGGTCCCCGCCACGGTGATCTCGCGCTGCCAGGCGTTCGAGTTCCAGCCGATAGCCGAGGACGCGATCGCCCAAGTGTTGGTGACGGTGGCGCAAAGGGAGGGGATCGCCCTCGCTCCCACGGCGGCCGAGCTCATCGCCCGACGCAGCCGGGGGGCGCTGCGGGATGCCCTCGTCGTTCTCGACCAGCTCGGCCACGCCGGTGAGGTGACGGAGGAGGCGGTGGTGGACCTCCTCGGGCTCCCTCCCCTCTCGCTGGTGGACGGGTTCCTCGAGGCCCTGGTCGGGCGTGATGCGGACCAAGCGCTCGCGATCGTGGCCGACCTCTCGACCCGGGGGCGGGACCTCGCCCTGTTCCTCGAGGAGGCGGCGAGCCGGGCCCGGGACCGGATCATCGCCGGTGAGGCCGCGCTCATCCCCCTCGCCCAGCGCCTGATCGAGCTCCGGGGGGAGCTGGGCCGGGCGTTCTCCCGCCGCCTCCACCTGGAGGTGGCGATCGTCGGCCTGTGCGGTCCGCCGCGAGCGGGGGCGGGAGAGCCCCGTTCGCCAGGACCCGTCCGCGAAGCGGAGCCCCCCCCGTCCGCCCCCCCTCCTTCCGAGCGGGACAGGGAACCCCGGGAGGCGCTGCAGGAGGCGATGCCCCCTCGGCCGGAGACATGGGAGGCGATGCTCCAGGCCGTCCTCGACGAGCGGGTGGCGGTGGCGGCGTTCCTCGCCCCCGCCGAGGTGATGTGGGCCGATGGCCTCCTTACGGTCCGTCTCCCCCCCGATTGCGGATACCATTATGAGTCGCTCCTCGAGCCCGCGGTTCGCGACTACGTGGAGGCCACGGCGCACAAGTTCTTCGCCCCGCTCCTCGCCGTGCAGTTCGTGTGGGCCGGGGCCCATCCTAAGCCTTCGCTCGAGGAAGGGGCGCGGATCCTCGCCAAGGCAGTGGAAGGAAGGATCCTCGGGGAGGGTGATGATGGGAGCAAGTGATCTGCGGAACCTGATGAAGGAAGCGCAGCGGTTGCAGGCCGAGGTCGCGGAGAACCAGAAGAAGCTCGCCGCGGCGGAGGTCGAGGCGACCGCGGGCGGTGGCGTGGTCAAGGCCGTGGTCACCGGACATGGGGACCTCCTGAGGGTCGAGATCTCCCCCGAGGTAGCGCGCCCCGAGGACGTGGACCTCCTGGCTGACCTCATCGTCGCGGCGGTGCGCGAGGCCCAGGCGAAAGCGAAGGAACTGGCCCACCAGACGATGGCCCCCCTGGCGCGGCTCCTCCCCCCCGGGTTCGGTCCATGAGCGAGCCCCTCGAGGAGCTCCTCGGGGCCCTGTCCCGCCTCCCGGGGATCGGCCGCCGCTCGGCGGAGAGGATCGCGTTCTTCCTCCTCGCCAAGCCGGGGGAGGGGAAGCGGCTTGCGGAGGCCCTCGCCGGGCTCGATCGGATCGGGCGCTGCCCCCAGTGTGGGAACTTCGCGAGCGACGGCCTCTGCTCGATCTGCCGGGATCCGAAGCGCGACGGGGCCACGCTCTGCGTCGTCGCCCGCCCATGGGAGATCCCCCACCTCGAGCGCACCGGGGAGTACCGTGGCCGGTACCACGTGCTGGGCGGGCTCGTTTCTCCCAGCCAGGACATCGGCCCCGAGGACCTCGCCGTGGCGGGCCTCGTGGAGCGGGTGAAGGCAGAGGGCGTGCGGGAGGTGATCCTCGCCCTTGAGCCCAAGCTGGAAGGCGACCTCACCGCGATGCATCTCCTGCGGGTCCTCAAGCCGCTGGGGATCGCGGTGTCGCAGCTTGCCCACGGGATCCCAGTGGGGCGGGATCTCGAATCGGCCGACGAGCTCACCCTCGGCCGTGCCCTCAAGGGCCGCACCCCTCTCTAGCTGGTACGCCCGGCAGGATTTGAACCTGCGTCCTCTGCCTCCGCAGGGCAGCGCTCTATCCCCTGAGCTACGGGCGCACAAGATCGGTGATCAGTGTACAGCGCAGCAGTTCTCGGTTCACACCCATCGAAGGACCGGCGGCTGCGCCTCTGGCGGAGGGACGGGGATTCGAACCCCGAAGGCCTTTCAGCCGTACCGGTTTTCGAGACCGGCTCCTTGCCGTTCGGACATCCCTCCGCTCCCGAGTATCGTCCGATCGGGGGGACGCGTCAACGGAACGCCGATCAGGAACGCTGGGACAGGATCCCGGCCATCACCAGGGCTGCCCCCACCCCCTGGACGGGATGAAGCATTTCGCCGCGGAGCAACCACCCACCGAGCGCGGCGAACACGGGCTCCATGGCGAGCACGGTCGCCATCCGCGCGGCCGACGTCCGCTGCCCCGCCCAGAGGACGAGGGCGAACGCCCCGGTCGTGGCCAGCGCGGAGGTCACCCCCACCGCAACCCACACCTGCGATGAGAACGCGAACGCGATCTCCCCGTGCCACCCCGCCCCGGCGAGGGAGAGGAGGGCAACGAGGCCGAGCTGCGGGGCGAGGAGGGTCCGGGGATCGCCGGCCTTGGCGTACCGGTCGAGGAGGACGAGGTGCACCGCGAACGCGACGGCGCACAGGGCCGTCAGGCCATCGCCAGTCCACGTCCCCCCCGCGAGCGACCCTCCGCCGAGGGTGAGGAGGGCCAGCCCAACCGCGGCCAGGGCGACCCCTCCCCACGTCCTCCCGCTCGGCCGGCGCCCGAACGCCCACCCCACCACCGGGACGAGGACCACGGACAGCCCTGTAATGAGGCCCGACTTCTGGGCGGTGGTGTAGAGGAGCCCCCACGTCTGGAGGAGGTACCCCCCACACAGGGCGAGCCCGAGGATCCCTCCCCAGCGCCAGTTGTTCCCAGAGCGAGCTTCTCGCCGTCCAACGAGGAACGGAAGGGCGAGAAGCGTCGCCAGGCTGAACCGCAGGGCGAGGAACCACAACGGACCGACCTCCTGGAGGGCATCCTTCACCAGGACGAACGTCCACCCCCACACCGCGCTGGTGAGGAGGAGGGCCAACGTTGCCATTAGGCGGAGATGAAATGGATGACGTCGCCGTCCTGGACTGTGTAGTCGCGGCCAGCGCGGTGGACCCGGCCCGCCTCGCGGAGCGCCCGCTCGGAGCCCGCGGCGAGGAGGTCCGCCAGGGGCATGACCTCCGCCAAGACGAACCGGTCGCGGAAGTCGGTGTGGATCGCCGCCCCCGCGTCGGGGGCCTTCGTCCCAGCAGGGACCGTCCACGCCCGCACCTCAGGCCCCTCCACTGTGTAGAACGTGATCACGGCGAGGAGCCGGTACGCCTCGCGTACGAGGCGGACGAGGGCCGACTCGGTGAGGCCGTATTCCTGGAGGAACGCCTGCCGCTCCCCTTCCTCGGGGCACGCCTCCCCGAGTTCGGCCTCGAGCTTCCCCCGCACGATGATCCACCCCGCCCCGCTCTCGCGGGCGACCTCCGCCACCGCCCGCGACAGGTCGTTTTCGCCGGCGTCATCCACGTTGGCCACGAACAGGACGGGCTTTGAGGTGAGGGGCGCCAGCTCGCGGAGGAGGGGCATCTCCTGGGCGGAGAAGCGAAGCGTGCGGATCGCCTTCCCGTCACGCACGGCATCCAGGAGACGATCCAGCAGGGCGACCTCCTCCTGCGCAGGCTTATCCCCGGTGCGGGCGGCCTTCGCCGTCCGCTCCCGCCGCCGCTCGAGGGTCTCCCGGTCCTTGGCGAGGAGCTCCCCTTCCACGACCTGGATGTCGCGGCGCACATCGAGCTCCCCCATGGGGTGGGCGATGTCCGGGTCCGGGAAACAGCGCACGACGTGGAGGATCGCCTCCACCCCCCGGATCTCGGCGAGGAACTGATTCCCCAATCCCTCCCCCTGCGATGCCCCCTCCACCAGGCCGGCGATGTCCACCACCTCGATCGTCGTCGGGACCTTCTTCTTCCCGGGGAACAGGGCATGGAGGCGGTCCAGCCGCTCGTCGGGGACGGAGGCGACCCCGTGGTGGGGCTCGATCGTGCAGAACGGGTAGGCCTCGACCCGCGCCCCGGCCAGGGTGAGGGCGTTGAAGATCGTGGACTTCCCCGCGTTGGGGAGCCCCACCAGGCCGAAGCTCCGGCTCACCGAAGGGCCTCCTGGACGAGGCGGGCGACCTCGGTCGGGGTGCGGGCGACGGGAATCCCCGCTTTCTCCAGCCGGTCCGCCTTTGCCTGGGCGGTATCGTCTCCGCCGGTCACGATCGCCCCGGCGTGGCCCATCCGCTTCCCCGGCGGGGCCGAGAAGCCGGCGATGTAGGCGACGAGGGGCTTCGTCCCGTTCTCCGCCCACCACCGCGCTGCCTCATCCTCCGCCCCCCCTCCGATCTCCCCCATGAGGACGACCGCCTCCGTCTCGGGATCGTCCTCGAACAGGGGGAGGAGGTCCACGAACGAGCTCCCGATGATCGGGTCGCCCCCGATCCCGACCACCGTGGACTGCCCGATCCCGGCCTGGGAAAGGTGGTGGGCGATCTCGTAGGTGAGGGTCCCCGAGCGGGACACGATCCCCACCGGTCCGGGGATGAACGCGGCGGGCGGGATGACGCCCATCTTGGCCTGGCCGGGGGAGATCACCCCGGGACAGTTGGGGCCGATCAACCGGACCGGGTAGGCGCGGAGGAGGTGGTAGGTGGGGAGCATGGCGTGGAGCGGGATCCCCTCCGTGATGCATACGAGGAGAGGGATCCCCGCGGCCGCCCCTTCGAGCAAGGCCTCCGGGGCGAACGCGGCTGGGACGAACAGGACCGAGGCATCAACCCGCTCGGCCTCCACTGCCTCGGCCACCGCGTCGTACACCGGGATCCCGTCGAGGGACGTCCCCCCCTTGCCGGGGGTGACCCCAGCCACGACCTTCGTCCCGTACGCCACCATCTGCCGGGTGTGGAACGCCCCCTCGCTTCCGGTGATGCCCTGGACAAGCACCTTCGTGTCCGCGTCAACAAGGATCGCCACGGTCCCCCTTTCGCTGCACAAGGATCACACCCTGAGGATACGAAGGAGGTGAGGGCCTAGGCAACCTGCAGTCCGGCACGGGTCCCGATCGCCATGGGGGGTCCGTGCTTGACACACTGCGGGGAGGCGGGTATAAACCCGCCGCTCGGATGATCCAGTACCTCATACGGCGGCTGCTGTGGGCGATCCCAGTTCTCCTGGCGATCATGGTGGTCACGTTCTTCCTCGCCCGCGCCATCCCCGGAGGTCCGTTCGATTTTGCTGGTGAAAAACAGCTTCCTGAGTCGGTCCGCAAGAATCTGGAACGGAAGTACGGCCTGGACCGGCCGATGTACGTGCAGCTCGGGAAGTGGATCTGGGATGGGATCCGGTTCGACTTTGGCCCATCCTACGCTTCGAGATCCCAGACCGTGAACGACATCCTCAAGCGCACGTTCCCGATCTCCTTCCAGCTCGGTTTTCTCGCCCTGCTTTTCGCTTTGCTTATTGGGATCCCTCTCGGGACGATCGCGGCCGTGAAGCAGAACTCGCCCATCGACTATGGGGCGACCTTCCTGGCCATCCTCGGGGTGTCCATGCCCACCATGATGACCGGCCCGCTCTTGATGTGGGTATTCGCCATCATCCTGGGCTGGCTGCCGACGGCGCGGTGGGGGACGGACTACACGCAACTGTACCTTGGGTTCTTCCCCAACATCTTCTCAGGGAAGTTCTGGCTCCATGCGATCCTTCCTGCGGTCACCCTTGGGCTGGCGTACTCCGCATCCATCGCCCGCCTCACCCGGGCGAGCCTCCTCCAGGTCATCCGCGAGGACTACATCAAGACGGCCTACGCGAAGGGCCTCCCGGCACGGCGTACGATCATCGTCCATGGCCTGCGGAACAGCCTGATCCCCGTCGCGACCGTGCTCGGCCCGATGTTCGCCGGCATCGTGACCGGGAGCTTGGTCGTTGAACAGATCTTCGGCATCGCGGGCATGGGGAAGTACTTCGTGACGGCTATCACCAACCGCGACTACCCGATGATCATGGGGTCAGTCCTCGTCTATTCGGTGCTCCTTGTCGCTGCCAACATCGTTGTGGACGTGAGCTACGCCTGGCTCGATCCTCGCATTCGGTACGACTGATGAGTGCGAAGAAACGGAGGGATGCTCGCGAGGAGGAAGTGAGGGGGCGGAGCCCGCTCCAGGACGCGTTCCACCGGTTGCTCAAGCATCGCGCGGGCACGCTGGGGGGGATCTTCATCATCCTCGTCATCCTGGTGGCCTTGTTTGTGGACACGACGATCCCCGCCGCCATCTTCGGCGGGGAGGTGAAGCCCCTGATCGCCCCCAAGCATTTCGCCGAGGTGAGCTTCTTCGAGCGGGATCTCCCGCCCGGAACGCCCGGCTATCTCCTGGGAACGGACTACCTGGGGCGCGACATCCTCAGTCGGACCCTCTATGGGACCCGGATCTCCTTGTCCATCGCCATAGTCGCCGCACTGGTGAGCCTCGTCATCGGGCTCACCTACGGGATCATCTCCGGTTTCGCCCCGACGCGGGTGGACAACGCGATGATGAGGTTTGTTGACTTCCTGTATGGGTTCCCCCTCATCATCTTCGTCATCCTACTCCAGGCTTACTTCAAGGCGGTCAGCCGGAGGGGAGCGACGGGGCTGGTGGGCGTGATGGTCAACATCGACCGCGCGCTCGGGGGGATGTTCTTCCTGTTCGTGGCGCTGGGCGTCCTCAACTGGATCGGCATGGCCCGCCTGGCGCGGGCGCAGACGCTCTCCGTGAAGCAGAAGGAGTACATCGAGTCGGCGCGCGCCCTGGGGGCGGGGAACCTGCGGATCGTGTTCCGCCACGTGCTTCCGAACATCCTTGGGCCGTGCATCGTTTCCGAGACGCTCGCCATCCCGGGGTACATCTCTACCGAAGCGTTCCTCAGCTTCATCGGGCTTGGGGTAACCCCGCCCACGCCGAGCTGGGGGTTGATGATCTCCGAGACCTATGCAGCCATCCGAACGTACCCCTGGGAGTCGTTGATCCCCGGGGTGGCCCTGGCCCTGACCACGCTCGCCTTCAACTTCCTGGGGGACGGGCTCCGCGATGCGTTTGACCCCAGGTTGAGGGGGACGTAGACTACTAGTAGCATATGTTGTCCCCTTGTAGGTCTGGCTAGCTCAGGGGAGAGGAGGTGGTCGGCCGAACCGAAGTGAGATGTCGCGGAAGGAAGAAGGTGCAGTGCGGACCTTGGGGTGGAGATAAAGGAGGTGCTTGATGCGGCTGAGCAAGCTTGCAGTAGTGCTCCTCGTGAGTTTGGTGGTGTGGCCCGTTATGGGCCAAGTGATCATGAACCGGAACCTGGGAACGGAGCCGCCGTCAGCAGACCCGGCGGTCAGCACGGATACGACCTCGATCGAGATCATCGAGCACATGTTCCTCGGGCTCGTGGACCTCGATGAGGTGACGATGGCCCCTGTCCCCGAGCTCGCCACGTCCTGGGACGTCTCGGAGGATGGGTTGACCTGGACGTACCACCTGCGGAACGATGTGTATTGGGTGCGGTACGATACCGCAGTGGGAAGGGTCCTCCAGGAAACAACCACCTTGCCCGATGACGCGATATCGATCCTTAAAGAGGGGGAGCGGGAGCTCTTCGTGGGCAAGGGCGCGGACGGTAGCAGCTACGTCGTTGCGCAGCGCGCAGATGCCAGTGGCTTCTTCCGGCTCGTCTCGGCCTACGACGTGGAGTACGGCGTCAAGCGGACGCTTGATCCGAGGACGGCTTCCGACTACTCCTACGTGCTGTACATCGTCCAGGGGGGCTACGAGGCGAACACGACCGATCCGACTTCCCCGGACTTCCCGGCCCTGATGGACGCAATCGGGGTGAAGGCCCTCGATGCGTTCACGGTGCAGTTCACGCTCATTGCCCCGGCAGGGTACTTCGGGCAGATCGCCTCGATGTGGATCGCCCGCCCTCAGCCGAAGTGGGCCATTGATGCCTACGGCGACTCATGGACCGAGCCAGGGAACATCGTCACGAACGGGTCCTACGCCATGAAGTCCTGGATCCACAACGACAGCATGGTGTTCGTGCGCAACCCGTACCTCCCGGACGAGCTGTGGGGCGGTGGGAACATTGACGAGGTCCATTGTGTGATGATCGTGGAGGAGTCGACGGCGTTCGCGATGTACCTCAACAACGAGCTCGATACGGGCGGCGTCCCGCTTCCGGAGATGGACCGGGTGAAGGCGGACCCCGTGCTCTCGAAGGAGCTCACGATCCGGCCGTTCCCCTGCACGTACTACTACGGGTTCATCACCACCAAGGCGCCGACGAACGATGTGCGGGTGCGGAAGGCCCTCTCGATGACGATCGATCGGCAGACCATGATCGACCAGGTCACGAAGGGCGATCAACTCCCCGCGAATACGTTCGCTGGCGGGTCGATCTTCGGCAATGCCGCCCTCGACCCGCGGATCGCTCCCTGGGCGCTCCCCGAGAAACTCGGCGGTTGGGGCTACGATAAAGCGCTCACCGAGGCCCAGAAGTTGATGGCCGAGGCCGGGTATCCAAATGGAGCAGGCCTCGAGATCATCCTCATGCACAACTCGGGTGAGGGCCACGCCCGAATCGCCCAGGCAGTGCAGGCGATGTGGACGAAGGCCTTCCCGGAGGCGAGGTTCACCATTGAGGTCCAGGAGTGGTTGGTCTACCTGACGACGATCTCCAAGGAGACCCCGGTGGAGAACATGCCCAACGTGTACCGGCTCGGCTGGTGCCAGGACTACCCAGACGAGAACAACTGGGTGCACGAGGTGTTCAACCCGACCTACGGGAACAACGATCCGCGGATGAGCCCGGACGACCCGCAGGTGGGGGCGGCCGTGGCCGAGTTCGATCGGCTGACGACGCTCGCGGGGCGGCTCACCGACCCGGCGGAGCGCCAGAGGCTGTACTTCGAGGCGGAGCGGCTCCTGTGTGACGAGATCGTGGCCATTGCCCCGATCTACTACTACACCCAGATCGCGCTCACGAAGCCCTGGGTCACCCGGCACTGGCATGACACGCCGCACTGGGACACCTGGAGCATCGATGCCGAGCTGAGGGCCCAGATGATGGGCTAGACCGAAGTGTTGAGGGTAGCGGGCCTCCCCTCGAGGGAGGCCCGTTCTTTCCCCTGCTTCCCTGAGGGATTCCGGCTATCATCCCTGCCACACGTATGGGATACCGGCGGCACCGTGGGCTGAGATCGGTCAGCTCCATCCTCCTCGGGTTGGTCGTACTCTCTCTGGCGGGGTGTGAACCCCGGCGGACCGACCCCATCCGCTCCGGATGGAGCCGGGGTCTTCCCCTGGCTGCGGCCTCCCTCGGGGACGCTCCCTCGCTCGTCGTGTCCCCGGACGCGCGGTGGATCGTGTGGGGCGACCAGGTAGCTGGGGAACCGCAGCTCCTGATGGGACGCCTGAGCCGAGAGGCCAGCCGAGAAGGGGTTACCCCCCTTCCTCTCTCAGCTACCTACCCCCACGCCCCCCGCCTGTTCCTTCGTGACGAAGAGCTCATCCTGTTCTTCCTTTTCCGCACAGGATCTGGGACCGACCGCCTCGCCAGTCAGCGACTGTCCGGGGAGGGGGAGCCGCTAGGGGTCCCCTGCCCCGTGTCTCCCGAGGACCACGACGT
The DNA here is from genome assembly GCF_900465355.1 of Candidatus Bipolaricaulis anaerobius. Classification (NCBI taxonomy): domain Bacteria; phylum Candidatus Bipolaricaulota; class Bipolaricaulia (SeqCode); order Bipolaricaulales (SeqCode); family Candidatus Bipolaricaulaceae; genus Bipolaricaulis (SeqCode); species Bipolaricaulis sanaerobius (SeqCode). Next base: position 449,153 of record NZ_LS483254.1, read on the forward strand.
GGATTCGTACGCTGTGGTCCAGACAGAAGGGGGATATGTCGCCGTCTGGGAGGAACCGAGCCTTGGGCTCCACATCCAGACGATCACGGAGGATCTCGAGCTTATGGGCCCGCCGGTGCTCCTCGCGCCGCGGGGGGGATCTCCGGCCCTCGCCGTCGACCGATCGGGCGACGTTCACGCGGCGTGGCTCGTATCACCGGCCCCCGGTGTTGCCGAGCTCTACTACGGGCGGATTACGCTCGCCAGCCCATCCGTGCCCGAGCCTCGGTACCTCGGCAAGGTCACAGGGGGGTTGGGCGCTCTGTTCTTGGGCCCGGAGTTGGCCTTGGACGAACAGTGGGCCTATGCCGCCCTCTCCGTGGACTACCGCGGCGGGACCAAGGCCGGCACAGTGGAGACCCAGGTCTTCGCTGTCTCCCAGGATGCTTCGGAACAGGTTCACACGATCTCCCTCTACGTTCCCCCCCTCCTCCCCGAGACCGTCACGGATTTGGGGAACGGCCTCCTCGTGGACCCGGTGCCGGAAGCTCCGCGCCCGGGGGTGAACGTCCGTGTCCTCTCCGGCTATCCGGTAGAGGAGGATTTCGCACTGATCACAGTTGCGGCGAAACTCTCCTCCCTCCGGAAGGAGGAGTTCCAACCCGCGGTCGTGTCCTTCCAAGGCGGGCGCGAGGTGGGCTGGTGCCCGGTCGCTGTCACCCAGGGATCCCCGGCTGCCGCCGAGCTCGTGCGGTCACCTGTGGGCTGGCACGTGGTATGGCTTGACATGCACGCCTCCGGGGAGTACTCCGTCCTCTATGCCACGACCTCCTCAGCCGAGCGCGCGATCCTCGACCGGTTCTCAGCATCCGACCTCGCCCACGTCTTCTTCACTGTGCTCTCAGGCATCGTGGGGGGGCTCGCTTCCATCCCTCTTTTCCTCCTGGCAGCGGTGCCAGGGCTCCTCGTCATCGCTGGACACTACATCCTCGGTGGTGAGGGGGATCTCCGATTGTGGCGATCCAGGATCCTCCTCGCGGTCGGCCTCGTCCCCTACGCGGCGCTCAAACTCCTGTTCATCTCCGGCCTGGTCGTCGAGTTCCCGTTCGCTGGGTGGATGGCGCCGTCCGTGGCCAGGGCGCTCTCCATCGCTCTTCCCGTTGCGTTCCTCGGTACGGGCCTGCTGGCGGTGGGGGTGTACTGGCGGCGGTCCGATGAACCAGGGCTCCTCCCCGCGTATGTTCTGTTCATCGTGGTGGACATCGTCCTTTCGCTCTTTCTCGTGGGGCCGTCGCTGGCTGGAGCGTGACCGAGAAGAGCGGTGGTGGGAAGGGGGACCTTCGTCGGTTGGGGCGAGCGCGATTGTGACCCCGTAGCCCCGCCTGACGGGCACCCCTGTCGCAGGACTAAAGCGAAAGGGAGCCGCCATTGGGGATGAGGCGGACCTCGATCGGCTCCCCCCGCAGGCCCGTGACGAACAGGTCCGGCCGTTCGGTGTGGAGGGGCACCAAGATCCGCGGCCGAATCTCGCGGGCCATCGCCAGGAGCTCCTCCCCACTGGCGTGGCCGGAGGCGTGGAGCCCCCCGCCGAACGAAAGCTCCCCGTGCCCGTCCACCGCGAACCCGTGGACCTCGAACCCGAAGAGCTGGAGCCAGTTCCAAAGCCGGTGCATATCGATCGCCTGCTCCTCCCCATACGCTTCGCTCGACGAGTAGATGTACACCCCGCCCGTGGGCCGGATGTCGAGGAGATTCTTCAGATCCCAAAAGCTGAACGCGAGGAGGAACCCGCCCGGATCGGCCCGCACCTCGTCGGGCCCCACGAGGCGGGCGCGGTGCCGCTCGCGGAGGTCCCGGTTCCAGATGTCGGGCTTGACCACAACGTCATCGTACACGACGAGGTGCGGGGAGCCCACCACGCCCTCCATCCCCCCGCACCGGGCGAGGGCCTCGAGGAGGTACATGTCCTTGGCGAGGATCGCCAGCCGCCGATCGGTCGCTGCGGCGATAGCGAGGAAGGCTGTGAGCCTCTCCACGTGACGGGGGCTGAAGTCGGCGAGGACGAGCCGTCCCTTGCCCCGGACGACGATGTCGTGAGCTCGCGCCTGGACCTGTTCCTCGGTCGTGCACTCCCCCTCTGCCCGGCCGGCCCGCGTCCCCTCGCTGAGGAGGAGGGCGGGGCGCAGGGCCCGCGCCTCCTCGATGAACCGCCGCGTCGTCTCCCCCTCGGTGCCGTGCCGGCGGAGGTCGCCGGTGTACACGACCCAGCCTCGGTCGGTCTCCACGGCGTAGGCGAGGGCGCCCGGGACGGAGTGATCGACGGGGAACGCCCGCACTTCATACCCTCCCACCCGGCCCGCGAACCCGTGGATCCCGGCCGGTTCGAGGCCGCGGCCGCTCGGGCTCGGCGAGGAGGAGAGGAACTCCCGCAGCTCGGGGCCGGCCTCACCTCCGATGAATCGGATCTCCCGCCCCTGAGCAGGCCGTTCCTTGACCCCCGCGGCGGTGAGGGCGCGCCTGCTCTGGGGCACGCGGGGCACGACGTACGCCGTCTCGGCATAGAACTCGGACTTGCCCGCGTCCTGGATCGCCTTCAGAACAGCCCACCCCCGCGGGGAGGCACCCACTGGGATCTCCGGCCGTACCACGCCGAGGAGGCCACAGTGATCCATGTGGGGATGGGAAAGGAGGATGAGCTCCACGGCGAGGTCGTCTCCCGCCGGGGCGAACCCCTCCACCCAGAGATCGGGCCGGTAGAGGTCGGGGCAGGGGGGAATGAGCCCGAGCTGCCACAGGTCGGCCAAGCCCTGGGAGCTCCGCGGCTTGAGGTACTCCTCGAAGTACAGCCCGAACCGCTTGTAGTTGATCCCGAAATCGAGGAGGAGCCGGCTCGCGCCGGTGTGGAGGAAGACCTTCGTCCCTCCGATCGAGTCCGCTCCATCGAGGATCCTGAGCTCCACGGCCGCCGTATCGTACCATGGATCCCGTGCGTTGGGCTTGACCGGAGGGGAGATGAGCGAACTGGTGCGGCTGGGGAGCGGCGACGTGGTTCAGGCAGCGGAGGCCCTCGCCGCGGCGTTCCGGGACTACCCGCTCCTCACCTTCGCCTGCCCTCGCCCGGAGGAACGAGGCCAGTTGGCCCGAGCCTTCTCCCGGGTCATCCTTCACTACGCCGCCCGCTACGGGGAGGTCTACGCGACCTCGCGCGTCTTTGAGGGCGTGGCGGCGTGGGTCCCCTCGTCCCACTTCCCGATGACGTTCGGGAAGATCATCCGCTCGGTCCCCCCCTCGGCCCTCCTTGCCCTCGCTCGTCATGGGGGCAGCCGGCTGCGGGCTGCCGGGGCCCATCTCGACGCGCTGCAGCGACGACTCGCCCCGCCGGGCCACCTGTTCCTGTTCATCCTCGGCGTTGCCCCCCAGTTCCAGGGGAAAGGCCACGCGGGCCGGCTCCTCCGCCCCGTCCTCGCCAGGCTCGACCGGGAGGGCCGCCCGTGCTACGTGGACACGGTGAACGGGAAGGCGGTGGCCATGTACGAGCACTTCGGGTTCCGCATCGTCGCCGACTCACCCCTCCCGGGAACCGATCTCACCGCGTGGGCCCTGGTGAGGGACCCGGTGCCCCCGCTTCCCGGCACGAGGGGACAGGGCGCTGTTCTCCCTACCAGGGACGGGGAGGGGCCTCGGGCGAGCCCACCGGCGGGCCGAGGATCTCCCCGAGGACGATCGCGAGCTGCGGATCCGTCCGCACGAGGTCCCGAACCCTCGTGCCTATCTCCTCCGTCACCGCTTCCCCCCCGCCGGAGGCTCCTCATGGCCGCGCGGCCGCTCTTCGGGCTTGGCGATCCCCTCGCGCATCGCGGTGTCGGCCTGGATGTTCCGCAGCCGGTAGTAATCCATGATCCCGAGCTGGCCCTTGCGGAACGCCTCCGCGATCGCGCGCGGGATCTCCGCCTCAGCCTCCACCACCGCCGCCCTCCTTTCCTGAACGAGCGCCAGCATCTCCTGCTCCCGGGCGATGGCCATCGCCCGCCTCTCTTCGGCCTTTGCCCGCGCCACCTTGAGGTCGGCCTCGGCCTGGGCGGTCTGGAGCTCGGCCCCGATGTTGCGGCCCACGTCCACGTCAGCGATGTCGATCGACAGGAGCTCGAACGCGGTGCCGGCGTCGAGGCCCTTGGACAGGACGAGCTTGGAGATCGAATCCGGGTTCTCCAGGACTTCCTTGTGGGAGTTGGCGGACCCGATCGCGGATACGATCCCCTCTCCGACGCGGGCGATCACGGTCGCCTCGGTGGCGCCACCCACGAGGCGCTCGATGTTCGCCCGCACCGTGATCTTGGCGATGGCGAGGAGCTCGATCCCGTCCTTGGCCACCGCTGCCACCTTTGGGGTCTCGATCACGCGTGGGTTCACGCTCATCGCCACCGCGTCGTACACATCGCGGCCAGCGAGGTCGATCGCCGCCGCCCGCTGGAACCCCAGGGCGATCCCAGCCTTGTCGGCGGAGATGAGCGCCCGCACCACCCGTTCCACGTTCCCCCCCGCGAGGTAGTGGGCCTCGAGGTCGGAGGTGGTGAGCTTGATCCCCGCCTTCCACGCCGCGATCATGGGCATGATCACGCGATGGGGGTTCACCTTCCGTAGGCGCATCCCGATGAACGTCATCGGACCCACGGGGACGCCCGCCGCGAGCGCAGAGACCCACAGGCCCACGGGGACGAAGTAGAAGAACAGCCACAGGAAAAGGAGCGCCAACGCTCCCAGGACGATCCACAATGTCATCCCTCCCATCTAACCCTCCTTTCGCTTGCGCACGACCTTACGGAATCCCTCGTCGCGCACGACCTCGACCTCGGTCCCCTTGGGGAGGAATCCCTCCTCCGCCACGACGTCCAGGAGCTCACCCTGGAAATCGGCCTGCCCCACCGGCCGGAGATCAGTACGAGCGATCCCGGACCTCCCGACCCATTCCGTGGGCGCAACCTGCGTCTTGTCCCCGGCGTGGCTGGTGATCGCCGACTGGAGGATCACCCCCCCTAGCCGGAGCCGGGAGCGGGGGAGCCGGGTGAGGATGACCACGGTCAGCGCGAGGCCGACCAGAAGGGCAAGGGACACCGCGCCCACGGCGGGCCCAGCCTGACTCGGTTGGGTGAAGGGCCCGACCATCGCTGAATAGAGGCCAAGCCCGATCAGAACCAGCCCAACGATCCCCGCCAGCCCGAAATCGGTGGCGGTGAACACGAAGATCTCGAGCACGATGGCCACAATCCCGGCTGCGAGGAACACGAGCGACTCCCACCCTGCCAAGCCGGCGAGGTTGTGGGCCCAGAAGAAGGTGGCGACCGACGCGAGCCCGATCGCGCCGAACACCCCGAACCCCGGGGTCACGGCCTCGACGAGGAGGCCGAGGACGGCGATCGCGATGAGGAGGGCGGACAGCCAGGGGGTGGTCAGGGTCGCTACCGCGGAGTCCACCCACCGGGGGTGGTGTTCCTGCACCACCATCCCCGTCAGGCCGGCCGCGTCAAGGAGCTCGCCGAGGGTGGCTGCATCGCCGTCGGAGTACCCCCACTCGGCTGCCGAGCGGGCGGTGAGGGTGAGGAGCTTCCCCCGCTCCACGAGGCCGGGGATCTCCACCGCCGGGTCGACCATCGCCTCCGCTACGTTCGGATCGCGGCCGCGCTCCTCGGCCGTGGCCCGGAATAGGCCGCGCACCGCCGAGATCGTCTTCTCGGGCGCGGTCGTCAACTCCCCGCTCGCGTCGAAGTAGACGGGGGTGGCGGCGCCCATCACCCCCCCGGGGGCGAAGTAGATCCGGTTGCAGGCAAGCGCGAGGAGCGCCCCCGCCGAGTACGCCTCCCGGTTCACGTAGGCGATCGTCGGCACCCTGGCCCCGAGGATGAGGTCGCGGCACGCCATCGCAGCGTCGAGGTAGCCCCCGGGGGTCGCGAAGTCGAACACCACCGCCGCCCCCGCCGCCTCCGCCTCGGCGAGGCCCGTGCGCACGAAGGGAACGGTCCCCCGCCCGATCTCCCCTTCGATGCGAAGGAGCCACACCTCCGCCCCCGTGCCGACGAGGGCCACCAGGCTGACGAGCGTAACCAGGGCGAGCTTCCTCACGAAAGGATTGTAGGGCCAACCGCGGTGCTGCAACAACCGGGGAGACACGGCGTGGTTTCTTGACCGGGATCACCCCCCCTTGTCCCGCGCCGGCGGTTGGGGTTCAATTCCCGTCATGGAGGCCCCCACCGCGACACCGCGCTCCCTCTGGACGGCGGATGGCCTGTCCCTGTTCGTTCGGGTCTGGCCGGGGGAGGGCAAGGGCTGGCTGGGGATCATCCACGGCTACGGCGAGCACTCCGGGCGGTACGACGGGTTCGCGCGTTGGTTGAACGCGCGCGGCTGGTCTGTGGCGGCGTGCGACCTGCGGGGCCATGGCAAAAGCCCGGGGCGACGGGGACACATCCGCCAGTTCTCGGACTACCTCCACGACGCCACCGCCCTCCACGGGTTCCTCCAGGGGCGCGCCGGGGGAAGGCCCGTGTTCCTCCTCGGCCACTCCCTGGGCGGGCTCATCGCCATCCGGTACGTCCAAGGAGGGGCGGAGGGCTTGGGTGGGCTCATCCTGAGCGCCCCGTTTCTGAAGGCGGAGCTCCCGATCCCCACCTGGAAGGTAGCCCTCTCCCGCGTCCTCTCGCGTGGGTGGCCCTCGTTCTCCAGTCCGAGCGGCCTGGTGGGGACGCTCGTGAGCCGCGATCCGGAAATCGTGGCGGAGTACGGGCGCGACCCCCTCATGCACCGGCGGGCCACCGCCCGCTGGCTCACCGAGACCTTGAAGGCGCAGGAGGACGCATTCGCTTGGGCCCCCAAGCTTCCGATCCCCCTCCTCCTCCTCCACGGCGACGCTGACCCGATCGCCAACGTCTCCGCGACGCGCCGCTTCTTCGCCGCCGCCGGATCCCAGGACAAGACCCTGAACGTCTACGGGGGGTTCCTCCACGAGGTCCTGAACGAGATCGGGAAGGAACGGGTGTGGGAGGACATCGCCTCCTGGCTCGACGACCGGAGCCACACGGAAGACAAGATCAGAACGAAGGAGGTCATGTGCTGAAGAGGATCCCCATCCAGACCACGCGCCGCGAAGAGGCGCGGGACATCACCGACGAGGTCCAGGGAGCGGTTGCTGAGTCGGGGACGCGGGAGGGGTTCGTGATCATCTACATCCCCCACGATGCGGCGGCGGTGAGCATCCACCGCGCGCTCGGAGAGGCCAATGCCCCAAAACTTGATCAGATCCTCGACGCTGTGAACCCGGATCGGGAGACGCCGGAGTACACCAAGGCCGCGTTCGTTGCCCCCACCGAGGTGGGGGTGGTCGAGCATGGCCGGATGGTCCTCGGCGACGACCAGCGCGTGTACTTCTACGAGTTCGATGGCCCCCAGGAGCGGGCGGTGTACGTGTACGTTGGGACCTAAGTTGACGGTCCCCCCGTGGCCGCGGTAGGATTCACGTGATTCCCCGGTAGCTCAGTTGGCAGAGCAGCCGGCTGTTAACCGGCGGGCCGGAGGTTCGAGTCCTCCCCGGGGAGCCACCGGGCTAGCTGCGGATCCGGGTGGCCAGGTTCGCCTCCACTACCGGTGAACCCTTACCCTTCTCCTCGATGGTGCCTTCCAGGTGCTCCACGGGGAAGCCGGTTCCACCCGCGCTAGCGATAGCTACAGCACCTGGATCCCTCGCTCCTTTAGCTCTCCCTCGGTGCAGGGGAGCTTCAGCCCCTTATCGTAGACCACTTGAGGTTGATGGAGATGACCCGGTCCCAGGTTTCCTCGGTACAGTCGGCGGTGGGGGCCCTCCTCCCCTCGATGCCGGCGTTGTTGAACGCAACATCCAGCCGGCCAAAGTTTTCTATCGCCTGGTTTACCGCCCTTTCCACCTCGGCCGGCTTTGACACGTCGGTCCCAACGAATATGGCCTCCCCGCCAGCCTTCCTGATCGCTTGGGCCGCTTCCTCGCCTTCCTTGACCAGGACATCGGCCAGGACGACCTTGGCCCCTTCCCGGGCGAAGGCCAGCGCCGTCGCTTTCCCAATCCCAGCGGCCGCCCCCGTGACCAGGGCCACCTTGCCGCTGAATTTCCCTGCCATAACTTCCTCCCTCACATGGTCAAGACGATCTTGCCGAAGTGCAGGCTCTTCTCCATCCGCTCCTGGGCTTCCCGGGCTTTCGAAAGCGGGTACGTTTTGTCCAAGACCGGATGGACCCGTTTCTCCTCGACCAGCTTGAACACTCGCTGGATCTCATCAGGCGTGCCTCCATAGGAACCGATATAGGCGATCTCCCGCCGGTACAGATCCTGGAGGTTCACCGTGATCTCCGCCCCGGAGGTGGCGCCACAGGTGGCGATGCGGCTGCCTTTGCGCACCGCAGCATTGCTCTCCCTCCAGGTGGTGTGGCCAACCAGCTCCACAACGAGGTCTGCGCCGGAACCGTTCGTCAGGCGTTTCACCTCCTGGGAGAAATTATGAGAGGAATCCACAATCACATCGGCGCCGAGGCCGCGGAGTCTCTCCCCTTTTTGGGGATCCCGGGTGGCGGCGATGACCCTTGCTCCCAAGGCGTGGGCGATTTGGACGGCGGCCGTGCCCACCCCGCCGGTCGCACCCACCACGAGCACATCCTCACCTGGCCGCAGCTGCGCTCTGGTCACGATCATGTGATAGGCGGTGGTAAATGTCAGGAATATAGATGCAGCCTCAATGAAATTCAGGCCCTTGGGGAGAGGCCAAACGTTGGCGGCAGGAATAGCTACGTATTCTGCATAACAGCCATCGTGGGCGACCCCGATGAGCTGGGCTAAAAGGTTCGGTGTGTGGTACGCGCGAGGGGGATAGATCCACGGCGTGACCACAACCCTGGCGCCTTCTTCCACCCCGGTAACCCCGGGGCCAAGTTTTTCCACCGTTCCCGCCCCCTCCGAGCCCAGGATCCGCGGCAGCTCAACCGGCATATTCCCGGTGCGTACCCAGATGTCGAGGTGGTTGATGGCCGCCGCTTGCAAGTTGACCAAAACCTCCCCCGTCCCGGGGACGGGGTTCGGCACTTCCTCGATCCGGAGAACTTCCGGCCCTCCTGTTGAATGGATGCGCACTGCTTTCATGCTCCACCCTCCCGTGCCGGAAACCCATATGGACTGGTAGACCCAAGCACATATGTCTCCATGTATTCCCTAAGGGCCAAGGCGTTGCGGTGTTGGCGATCCTTGGCCCCATAGAGAATGGTTACGACGCCATCCCTCGCCTCTTCGGCGATGGTGGTCAAAAGATCAGGTTGAGTTGCAAGTTCAGCAAAATAGCGCCGCTTGAATTCCGGCCACCTCTCGGGGTCGTGGCAGAACTGTTTCCTGATCTCGCTATCGGGGGCGATGTCCCTGAGCCACAGGTTCACCTGGGCCCGTTCCCGGGATAGCCCCCGTGGCCACAGGCGGTCCACCGATACCCGCAGGCCGTCCTCAGGCGTCGCGGGGTCATACACCCGCTTTACCTTGATCATCTTTCCCCCTTGATCCTATTTGCCAGCTCTTCTGCCAGGGAGCGGGCCGCGTTCTCTTCCTCCTCGGTGGCCCGGCCGTGGACCCCCAGGGCGCCAATGAGTTCAATCCCGGTGGGGGCGAGGATCTCCTGGGCCTGGCGCACGGCGCCCCCGGCCCAGCCGTGGGAACTCAGCACGGCGGCGTACTTGAGGGGCGGCTTGAGGGCCCGGATGAGGTTGGCGGCGTTGAGGGCGGCGGGGTGGAGGCCGCCCAACACGGTTGGGGCCCCGAGGACGAGCGCCCGCCCGTCCACGAGGTCACCGGCGAGGTCGCCCACGTCCACCTGCGCCAGGTCGTGCACGGCCACTCGGATCCCCTCGCCGAGCAGAGTCTCCGCGACGATGCGGACGAGGCGCTCCGTGGACCCCCACATGCTCACGTAGGCGACGACGGCCTTGGGCAATGTCTCCCCTGCCGTCCACTTTCGGTACAGGTCGAGGATCCGCTCCGGATGGCGCCACAGTGGGCCGTGGCTCGGAGCGATGAGCTCGATCGGGAGATCGGTGAGCTTCTTCAGCGCCCGCTCCCCGGCCTTGTGGAACGGCATCATGATCTCGCCGAAGTACATCTGGGCGCGGACGGGAAGGTCCGCCACTTCGTCATCGTATACCCCGGCCGCGGTGTGGGATCCGAAGAAGTCACACGGGAAGAGGATCTTGTCCTCAGCGAGGTAGGTGAACATCGTCTCCGGCCAGTGGAGGAAGGGCGCGTCCACGAACCGCAGCGTTTTGCCTCCCAGATCGAGCATGTCAGCGTCCGTCACGACCTGCATCCGCTCCCGCGGCACCTGGTAGTAGCGGGCGGCCATGTCGGCACCCTTTGCGGTGAGGACGAGCCGCGCCTGTGGGCTTGCCGCGAGGACGATCGGGATCGCCCCGGCATGGTCGGGCTCAGCGTGGTTCATGATCACGTAGTCGAGCGTCGCTGGATCCGTAATCGCCCCGATCTTGGCCAGCAGCTCGCCCTCGAACCCGGGATTGACCGTGTCCACGAGGGCTGTCTTCTCCCCCTGGACGAGGTAGGCGTTGTACGATGTCCCGTGGGGAAGCGGGATCAACCCGTCGAACATCCGTCGGCCCCAGTCCTTGACCCCGACCCAGTGCACGCCCTTCCTAAGCTCGATCGCGATCGGCTTCATCGGTTCCCTCCTCCAGTTCATCCACCAGCGCTGCCGCTCGGCGGAGGTGGGGGATGACGATCGACCCGCCCACCACCAACGCGACCGACAGCGCTTCCATGAGCTCCTCCCCCGTCGCCCCTGCCTCCCATGCCCCGACGACGTGGTAGGTGATGCAGTCGTCGCAGCGCAAGACGAGGGAGGCCACCAGGCCGAGGAGCTCCTTCACCTTGCGGGGCAGCGCCCCATCTTCGTAAGCCTGGGCATCGAGGGCGAACAGCCGCTTCGTGACGAGGTCTGCCCGCTTAAGGACGATCTCGTTCAACCGTTCTCGCTCCGCGAAGAACTCTTCCCGCTTGCCCATCGTGTCCTCCTTCGCCTCCCTCAGTCGTCGAGGAGGCGCCGTTCTCCGGAGATCTCTTGGAGCGGTCCGATGTCCTGGGTCACCTCGACCGTGCCCAGGTACTCCCCGTTCGTCCCGCGCACCGGGAAGTACCGAATGTACACGAGCTTCCCCTGGAGCGGGAGCCAGAACTCGGCCTCGTCGCGCTTGCCCTCCCGGAACTCCCGCAGGATTCGGTCCACGATGTGGACGCTCTTCTGGGGGTGGCAGTCCTGCACCTTGCGCCCGATCACGGCCGGGGTGCGGACGAAGATCCGGTCCTTCGTCTGGTTGAAGTAACGGACGGTGTCGTCCTTGTCCACGAAGGTGATATCCACGGGCAGGGTGTTCAGCACCGCCTCCAGCTCATGGACGGTGAACTCGCCCGTCGGGAGCCGCACGCGGCCCTCCGTCGCCGGGCCAGGTTCGGAACGGGTAACAGGGGGCACCGGCGCGGCGGGAGTGAAGCAGCAGTAGCCGATTTCGTCGAATTGAGCCCGGATCTCATGCCACTCCCCCTCCGGGATCACCTGAAGGGCGGTCGGGAAGAGGATGCGGTTCTCCTTGAGGAAGTGGGAGGAAAGCCGTTCCCCCAAGGCCACGGAAAGCTCCCGGAGCCGTCCCCTTTCTGCGGTTTGGATCCCCTTCTTGAGCTTGCGGATCTCCTGGTGCTCGTTCCACAGGACCCGCGGTGGCTCCACGACCCCGTGCTTCTCCACCATGGGGAACAGGACGTTCTCCTCCCGCAGGTAGTGTCGCTCCGACTCCTCGAGGTGCTCGCGGATGTGGGCCAGCTCCTCTGGACTTCCTTGCCCCTGGGCTAGGCGATTGAGCTTCTCGGCGATGCGGAGGAGCTCCCGGTGCTCGGCCATGAGGATCCCCACCGGGTGCCAGGGCGGGGTAGGAACCTCCGTATTGGCGAGCGCCTCCTCGAACAGGCTCAAGTGCAGGTCACAGAGCCCCAGTAGCTCTTCCCGCGGCAATCCCTCCCGCACGAGCTCGTCCTCGAGCTGAGCGATCTCCTGCGGAGAGACGTTCCCCACGGCGTCGCGAAACGCAGCCTTGAGGCGCTGCGGGCTCTCCCCGGCATGCAGCCGGTGCAGGATCTCCTTCAGCGCCTCCTTCCTCGTGTTGCCCATCATCTCGCTCATCTCTGTCTCCTCCTTCCATTCAGGATTGACCTCGCATCCGTGCAGCGAGGGACCCGATCGTCGTCCGCTCGAAGAAGTCCACCACCTCGTCCCGGACTGGATCCCACACCTGGGCGAGCGGGCAATCCGGGTTCCCCGGGCAGGGATCCACCTCAAACGGGCATTCCCGGAACGAGGCCTCGCCTTCCGTGACCCGGATGATCTCGGCGAGGGAGATCTCCTCCGCGGGCCGGGCGAGGGCGATCCCCCCACCCCGGCCCCGGGCCGAGGCGAGGATCCCCGCCCGCACCAGCGGGGGGACGAGCTTGGCCAGGTACGGCTCGGGGACCGGTCCATCCGCGGCCAACTCGCGGACCGTGGCCGGGCCGCCACCGCGCGCGGCGAGGCGGATCAGGGTCAAGATCGCATACTTGCTCGCCAGGGAGAGCCTCATCCGCTGTCTCCAGATAATCGGATCTTCTTATCGCCTTTATAGTAGGGCCGACGCAGCTCTTAGTCAAGGGGGGGTTGCCGTCCTCCGGCTTACGGGTGGGGTCCGCTGGAATATAGCTAGCCCGTGCGGGCCTCCGTCGGGGCCAGTTCGACGGGCGCTCCTGGGGACCGAGCTCAGGCCAAGGGGTCCTCTATCACCCGCAGGGACCAGCTTACCGTTGCTCCCTTCCGGGCCTCGCGGGGTTCACCGGTATGCGTCGCAGAGGGCTCGACCGTCATCGCCCGGGGCTCCCAGGCCGATTCCGTCTCCCCGTCCTCTCGGGAGGCCCATCGGCTCCACGTATAGCGGGTTTTGGATGCAGGGGACCGCTAACCCCCCACCTGCACGGGCCGACCGGACAGTCTATGGTCGTACGTCGGGAAGTCAACATGTCGCGACAGTAGCTGGAGTGGGCGTCGTATCAGGGACTGGGCGAACTCGGTGTCTCTCCTCGATGGTTCCGTCGTTGATTGCCGGCTTGTAGTTCCCCGGCTGTCCTTCTGGCGGAGGGGGTGGGATTTGAACCCACGGCACCCTTTGGGGGTGCACCTGCTCTCCAGGCAGGTGGCTTCGGCCGCTCACCCACCCCTCCGTGACTGGATTCTAACCATCGGCTCTGGCTTCGGCAAAGCCCATGAGAACCCGTCCCCCGCTTAGAATACGTACGTACTCCTCGGCCTCTCGCCCAGTGCGGAGTTCTACGAGAGGGTGAAGTCGGTCGCCCAGAGCGTGGCCGGAGTGGCGAGGGCACACGGTGGGGGGTCAGGTCTTCATTTTTGGTGTTTCCTCGCCTCTGCCACCCGGTTGGCGATGACGCTCACCGTCGAGTAGTACAACCCCAATGCATTCGCCACTTCCTTGAGAGTGTACCCGGAACGGCTTGGTAAATCCGCTCATTTCGATCGGAGTTGTCCTTGATGCCGGAAAAGAGCTCCTCTAGTTTGGGCCGGGTCACCAGCCTCTCTCTTCGAGGAATCTCCACCGTGGGGGACCTCGGGGGACCTCCCTCGCAATAGAGGTTCCAGCGCCTCCACGAACCGCTCCGTCCCCAGGATCACCCCACCGCGAAGGTCAGCCCAGACGTCGGTCCCGCTCCCCTCCTTGACAAACTTCCGATATTCCTTCTCCGCCCGAGCACGGTCCTGGTGAAATTGGGACAATATCCAATCCGTGGCGAGAAAGTCTGAGGGTTCTTCTTCCCCGGCTGTCGCTCGGTAGCTGCTCCACCGCCAAGCGTCAGCCAAAAGTGAACACCTGCCCCCTGCGCTGTGCGTTCAAGAAGCTCAACCGGTCTTCGTCGTCCAGGAAGATATCCTGGCGGTCATTACCACGGCTTTTGATGTGGTGCACCGCGCCACCATATTCGATGCGTAACGGGCGTGCCATGCGACGAGTATATCGCGCCTAACACAAAGGGTGAAGACCTGACCCCTTCACACTCATTGATTTTCATCTATTCGGATGAAGTGAGTAGTCAACAATCCGACTCATTAGTATGCCGTTCTCCCCTTTGCGGATTTCATCCTGCATCACTCCAACGACATCGAATCCACATGCTTTGAAGAAACGAGAGGATCTCACATCACTTTCTGCCGTTATCAAGCTGACTTTCCAATAGCCTTTCGTACGGGCTTCACTGATTATATGGTTCACTAGTGTACGCCCTATGCCTTGACGCAGATTCTTCTGCGCAACCGCTATTTGGTCTATCCAGCCACCTGCTGGCCATTTCCTGAGATTGCAGTACCCGACGATGTCTTCACCTATTTCTGCAACCAACACTGTCGCCTTCTGAGAGATACTTGCTTTTGCCAAGGCTTCGGCGTTAGCCATCCAGTCAAAGGGATAGATCTGGAAAAACGCTTGCTCCGCGATTACCGCCACCTTCTGGACGTCGATAGGCACCATATTTCGAACATCTACTCGATTCACTGAAGAAATCTCCCGAATATCACAATCGGCCTAGTTTCAGTATATACCAATGTCTAATTCCCTATAGCCCCTCTTGGTCACGTCCCGTCAAGTGGTGGAGATTGGGTTCCTCGTCGGTAGTGACGAGCTAGACGGCGATCACCTCCTTCGGGACCTCCAGAGCGAGGACTTCGGGCTCCTCGGGGGGAGCTCCCGTAGAGGGCGGCCATCGACCCCAGGCTGAAGTAGCGGCGCACGGCCAGCCACTCGTCCCCCTGTTCCTCCAACACCGCCCCGATCAGCCGGAGCGCCGACCGTGCGTTCGGGAAGATCCCCACGACGTTGCATCTCCTCTTGATCTCGCGGTGCAACCGTTCAAGGACGTTCGTCGAGTGGATCCTCCGCCAGTGCGCCGGCGGGAACGCCATGTGCGTGATCACGTCCTCCCCCGCCTCCCGGAGCAGATCCGCCGCCTTGGGGTACTTCCCCTCGAGACTCCCGGCCACCAGCTCCAGTTGGTCCCGCGCTGCCTCTTGGTCGGGCTGAGCGAAGATCGTTCGCACCCATGCCCCGACCAGTGGCTGCGCTCCCCGCGGGACCAGCCCCAACAGGTTCCGCATGAAGTGCACCCAGCCCCCTTCCCGAACCTTGACCACCGTTGCATCCAACCACACGTACGGGGACTCCCCGGTCAAGGGACGGTTGCGGAACGCCTCCATCCGCTCGTCGAGGGCGGCACAGATCCTGGACACCTCGCTCCGGGAGATCCCGTCGATCCCGAGGGCCCGGACAAGGTCGTCCACCTTCCGCGTGCTCACCCCGTGGACGTACGCCTCCTGGACCACCGAGAGCAGGGCCTTCTCCGTCCTCCGCTGGGGCTCAAGCAACGCCGGGAAGTAGCTCCCGTGCCGGACCTTGGGGATCCGGAGCGTCACCGTGCCTACCCGGGTGTCCCACCGCCTCGGGCGATACCCGTTGCGGTACGTTCGGCGGCTCTTCGTTCGCTCGTACCGCTCGGCCGGGGGTCTTCTCCTTCACCTCCGCCTCCATCAGCTCTTGGACGAGAAGCACCAGGCCCTCCTTCAGGGCGTCCACCTCCGTGTCGCCCCGGTACTTGCGCAGAAGCTCCCTAAGCGCGATCCTCACATCGGCCATCGGTTGGGTTCCTCCTTTCAAACTGAGATAGCTCCCAAGGAACCCTCCGGTGGCCTTCCCGTCAAGGCCGCCGTGCCCACCTGCACGGCACACCGCCCTCACGCCACCGGATCTACACCACGTCCTGGGACTCTACCTTTTCCGGCTCATAGAGTTTCATTGGCTCTTTTTCAGCCCACCACTCAATCTTCTTTACAATAATCTTTAGCAAACAAAAGTCGTTGGATTCTGGACCATTGGGGTATACTCTACTCAAATCGAAAGCTGGGTAAACTTGGGTCCAGAGTCTCCAGAATCGCTTTTTCTCCTCCAGATTTTGGATTTGTTTAGCTTCCCCAATGACAATGGCGACTTTTTCACCTTTTGCACTATGAGGTGGTTGAACAAAGGTAAGACAAACCTTAGGATTTTGCTCTATTTGTTTCACCTTTCTTGAAGTGCCGCGTGTACCTACCCAAATCGACATATCACCTTCAACAATTGGGCTAACTGGACGTACTCTTGGTTGATGACCTTCACATGTCGCTAAATACGCGGGTTCAATCTCCTTTATTATTTCGACTATTTTTTGTCTTTCAGATGATGTCATAATATCTCTCCTTTTTAGACATTTCGCCTAACTTGGTCATCTCCGAACCGTAGTGCGGAAATCCTTCCTTGGAGATGAAATATCCGAACCGGGGTTCGCTAATTCCACCCTATCTGACTCCCCACCTTCGGCCCTTCTTTTCCCTATGATCTCATCCCAACGACTGCGGATGGCTACGATATTCCGCTCAATCACGTGCGTATAAATCTCGGTCGTCTTAGAACTATTGTGCCCCAACATCTTCTGAATGATACAAGTTTAGCGTCCGGCTGTCAAGTGGGGGAATTGCCTCGTTAAAACTGTTACCGAAGGGGTCATCGGTTCCTCATAAACTGGGTTACCGAAGTCCAAAGGAGGGACCGATGACCCGTGCCAGTATAGCAGAGTTGGTGGAGACCTGGCGGCCCGAGAGATGCGCCGAGCGAAACTCGGCGACTCTTCTGAGGTATCTACGGGCCAGCCGGAAGGAGAAGACCCGGATCCTGGACGAGTTTGTAGCCCAGTCTTTTCTCAGCCGAAGATGAGCATGAAGGCGTGAGCCGTCAGGGTACTGTAGCCCGCGGAGCGAAGGAACGGAAGAGCTTGACCTTCTCCTGGTGAACAAGGAGAGCGTACTCGGTGTCGCTGTGGCGTTGGGCGATCCGTTCCAGCTCCGCCATCGTCACCCCCGGCCGCAGGTACTGCTCGGCCTGGGGCAAGCTCTTGAGCTTCTCGTACGGCGTGAGGTACGCGTCGTAGCGCTTGCGGGTCTTCCCTTTGCGGTCCACGAACTCAGTCGCGTACCCGCACGGGCGGTGGTAGTTGAGGTGGACGTTGAGGGTCTTTCTGTAGAACGCCTGGATCTTCTCTGTCTGTTCTTGAGCGATCCACCTGTACCCCATCTGCTTGCGGACGATGCTCCCGTTCTTGCCTTCCACCAGGGCCTGATCGTCTTTCGGGCGCGGCTCTTCGTGAACGCGAACCGCAGCTTCGCCAAAAGCTCCGCCACGACGCGGTTGATGGCCGCTCCGGAGAGCCGGTTATGGGCGTTGTCCACTTCCGCCGGCAGTGCCCCGATCTTCATGGGTGTAGTTGGTAGGGAACCGGTGCCGTTGGGGCTGTATTTGTGCTGTCAGAGCGTCCCCTCCACCCAGGCGTAGGTCTCCCGCCGCGCCTCTCCCCGGAAGCTCAACGTCCCACTGGACTTGAGGAACGCCGCCCTCTCCTCCATCGTCATCACCCGTGAATCGCTCACCATGACGGTCATCGCCTCCCAGATTGGGACTCACGCGTGCCTCCGCCCCACAGCGGTGCTCACCTTGCGTGAGGACCTCGGGCCTCCCTCATGCTCATCTTGCGTGAGACAACCCTCACACTGGAAGGCGCCGATTCCCTTACTAGAATAGAGCAGTTGTTCGGGCAGTCTGGAGGGACACGCTGGGTTTCCCGAAGGAGGGGACATGGATCACGCGCGACGGCGGGAGGAGCTGGGGCGGAGAATGCGGAACCGGGGGCTGGACGCGTTCCTCGTCATCAACGTGGAGCGGTCGGATCGCCCGAACCTGCGCTACCTCACCGGGTTCACGGGCTCGTTCGGGATCCTCATCGCGGGGGAAAGATCGCTCTTCGCCACCGACTCCCGCTACACGGAGCAGGCGGGGCGGGAGATCGCAGGCCTCCCCGTGGAAGAGGTCAAGGGGCGGTGGCTTCCCTGGCTCGCCGAGCGGCTGAAGGCGCTCGGGGTCGCAAAGGTTGGGATCGGTGCCCAGAGGACGAGCCTTCACGTGTACCAGGAGCTCACGCGGCTTGCGTCCGGGATCGAGTTCGTTCCCCAGACGGGGCTCGTCGAGGAGCTGCGGCGGGTCAAGTCCGAGGAGGAGATCGCGCGGATTTCCGCGGCGGCGAGGCTCACCGACGAAGGTCTGCGCTGGGTCGTGGGGAGGCTCGCGCCGGGGCAGAAGGAGCGCGATGTGGCCCTCGACCTCGAGGTCTGGTACCGCCGTCACGGGGCGGAGGGCGTGGCGTTCGACCTCATCGTGGCCGGCGGCCCGGGGAGCGCGATGCCTCACCACCGCCCCACTGACCGGGCCATTGCCCGGGGCGATGTGGTCCTGTTCGACATCGGAGCCCAGGTCAATGGGTACTGTGCGGACCTCACGCGCGTGGTGGCGGTGGGGGACCCCGGTGGGGAGGTCCGCGAGGTCTACCGCACTGTTCTGGAGGCAAACCGGGCCGGCCTGGCTGCGGTGCAGGCCGGGAGGACGGGGAAGGACGTGGACCAGGCGGCCCGGGATGTGATCGCGCGTGCCGGACACGGCGACCGGTTCGGGCACGGCCTCGGACACGGCGTGGGCCTGGAGGTCCACGAGGCCCCCACCGTCGGGCCGTCCTCCGACGACGCCCTGGAAGTCGGCACCGTGGTCACGATCGAGCCCGGGATCTACCTCCCGGGCCGGTTCGGGATCCGGATCGAGGATCTCGTGGCGGTGACCGCGGACGGGTGCCGCATCCTCTCCTCGTCCCCCAAGGACGAGCTCCTCGTGGTCTAGGATGGACCTCGCCGACCTCGCGGCGCGGGTGCGGCAGGAGACGAGGATCAACGCCTCGCCACGGGACATGGAGCGGGTCCTCGCCGCGATCCTCACCTCCGAGGACATGTGGCGGGTTCTGGAGCTGGCGGAGGTGCCGCTCCTCGTCGTCTGCAGCGCACTGCGCGCCCTCGCCGCGGAGGGCCGGGTGAGGTGGGACACGGGCCTCATCCGCCTCACGGCGGAGGGGGAGGAGGCCTGCGCTCGGTTGGGCATCGCTCCCGTCCGGACCCTGGACTGTCCCCGTTGCCGCGGCCGCGGGGTCGAGGGGGGCTTCCTGCACGACGTGGCCACCGCGTTCCACCGGATCGCCGCCCACCGGCCCGAGGCGTCCCAGGAGTTCGACCAGGGCTACGTGACGGAGGACACGACGATCGCCAGGATCGCCATGCTGTGGAGGCGCGGCGACCTTGCGGGGAAGGACCTCCTCGTCCTCGGGGATGATGACCTGGTCTCCGTGGCGGCAGCCCTCACCCGCCTCCCGCGGCGGGTGGCCGTGCTCGATGCGGACCCCCGCATCACCTCGTTCGTGGAGGAGGTCGCCTCTCAGGAGGGACTGGGGATCGAGGCCTTCGCGCACGACCTCCGCCAGCCTCTCCCGCGCGAGGTTGAGCGCCAGTTCGATGTGTTCTCCTGCGACCCCACCGAGAGCCTGCCCGGGTTCCTCCTCTTCGCGGGACGAGGGGTGTCCGCCCTCCGTGGCCCGGGGAGCGCGGGGTACCTCGGGCTCACCCACGCCGAGGCGTCGCTCGCCAAGTGGCGGGCGATCCAGGAGGAGCTTCTCGCCTGGGGAGCGGTGCTCACCGATCTCCGGGACGGGTTCCACACGTACGTGAACTGGCCGTACGTGGAGGCGATGCGGGGTTGGGAACACCTCCCCGTGCGGCGGGTGCCGGGGAGGCTCGAACCATGGTACAGGTCCGCTCTCGTGCGCATCGAACTCGTCACGGAGGCGAAGGTCGAGCTCGGGTGCGTCCCCGGGAACATCTTCCTCGACGACGAGGCGGCGACCACGTGACCGGCAACGGGAGGAAGGGCGACAGGAGGAGGTGCTTCCCCTATAATGCGCGTAACGATGGCTCGTCAGAATAAGCAGGTGGGAGAGATCGGGGAGCCCGAACCGGGAGGAGGACGGTTTATCCCCCGCCGGGCGTTCTTCACCCGGGGTGTGGGGCGCCACAAGGAGGAGCTTCGCTCGTTCGAGCTCGCCCTCCGTGATGCCGGGATCGAGAAACTGAACCTCGTCCACGTGTCGAGCATCATCCCCCCCGGGTGCAAGATCGTCCCCCGCGCCGAGGGGCTGCGGGCGCTTGAGCCGGGACAGATCGTGTTCTGCGTGTTCTCGCGCTGTGTCTCAAACGAGCCCCATCGGCTGATCGCAGCGTCGGTGGGGTGTGCGATCCCCGCGGATCGCACCGCCTACGGCTACCTCTCCGAGTACACCTCGTTCGGGAAGAAGGAGCAGCAGGCGGGGGACCATGCCGAGGACCTCGCCGCCTCGATGCTCGCCTCGACCCTCGGGATCGAGTTCGATGACGAGCTCGTCTGGGACGCGAAGAAGGAGATCTGGAAGATCTCCGGCAAGATCGTGCGCACGATGAACATCACCCAGTCCGCGGTCGTGGACAACAAGGGCTACACCACGGTCGTGGCGGCGGCGGTGTTCCTGCCCTAGGACCATGGACCCCACCAAGCACGACTACCTCCGGACCCCGGTGGAACAGCTCGACCCGCGGGCGTTCGACCTCGTCCCCCTCCTCGACGCGATGGGGAGGACCGCGTTTCAGGCCCGCAATCTGGCCCGGGCAGCCCATACCTACGATCGGATGCTCTCGGATCCGGACTGCACGATCATTCTCTGCCTCGCCGGATCCCTCGTCAGCGCCGGCCTCGGGCGGACGATCTCCGTCCTCCTCGAACACGGGATGGCCGATGCCGTCGTGGCCACGGGGGCGAACATCGTGGATCAGGATTTCTTCGAGGCCCTTGGGTTCCACCACTACCTCGGGAGCCCCGATGTGGACGATAACGTCCTCCGCGAGCTCCACATCGACCGGATCTACGACACGTTCATCGATGAGGATGAGCTACGGGTCTGCGATCGCACGGTGACGGAGATCGCGGACGCCCTCCCTCCCCGTGCCTATTCGTCGCGGGAGTTCATCCGGGAGATGGGGCGGTGGCTCGTCGCGCGCGGGATGGGGGAGGGCTCGATCACCCGCCTTGCCTACGAGAATGGCGTTCCCATCTTCTGCCCAGCGTTCTCCGACTCCAGCGCCGGGTTCGGCCTCATCCTCCATCAGTGGCACCACCCGGACCGGCACGTGGCGATCGACTCGGTGAAGGATTTCCTCGAGCTGACGAAGATCAAGATCGCGGCGCGGGAGACGGGCCTCGTCATGGTGGGGGGAGGGGTCCCCAAGAACTTCGCCCAGGACGTGGTCGTGGCGGCGGATGTCCTCGGGGTCGATGCCCCAATGCACAAGTACGCGATCCAGATCACGGTGGCCGATGTGCGGGACGGAGGCCTGTCCGGCTCGACCCTCAAGGAGGCGAGCTCGTGGGGGAAGGTCGCCCAGGGTTTTGACCAGATGGTGTTTTCCGAGGCGACGCTCGCCCTCCCGCTGCTCGCAAGCTACGTCTACCACAAGGGCTCGTGGAGGGGGCGCACCGCGCGACGGCTGAGCGATGCGCTGGACGCCGCGTCGGTGCCCACCCGAGGCTAGCCCCCCTACGTTGGAGGGGAACGCTCCCTTCACTACAATCCCCACGCGTGACTCGGGACGGGCTGGGCCCACCCCGCAGGGAGCGGTGAGGGCCACTCGTTTTGTCTCAACCTACGTCACAGGGGGTGAACGATGCGTGGACTGGGACGGCAGCTTGTGGTCGAGCTGTGGGATTGCACTCAGAACACGAACGATGCCGAGGCGATCCGGGAGGGCCTCTATCGGGCGGTGGAACGGGCCGGGGCGTCGGTGATCGGTGTCCACGTTCATCCGTTCAAGCCGCACGGGGTGTCGGGGATGGCGATGCTCTCCGAATCCCACATCTCCGTGCACACCTGGCCGGAGATCGGGTACGTCGCGGTGGACGTGTTCACCTGCGGGGAGGACGTGACCCCCGAGGGGGCGGTGGAGGTGCTCCGCGATCTGTTCCGGCCCGAGCGGACAAGCGTGATCGAGATCCGGCGGGGGCTCCAGTGAGAGGCGGGGCGTGGGTGACGGAAGAGCAGGCCCCCGGGGTTCGGTTCTCGCTGGCCGTGGTGGAGCCCATCCTCCACCTCCGCACCCCACACCAGGAGCTCGATCTGGCCCGGACCCACGCGCTGGGGCAGGTGCTCACCCTCGATGGGCGGATCATGGTTACGGAACGGGATGAGGCGTTCTACCACGAGATGCTCGTCCACCCTGCGCTCCTCGTCCACGATCGCCCGGAACGGGTCCTCGTCGTGGGCGGCGGTGACGGTGGCGCGTTGCGGGCGGTCCTCTCCCATCCCCCCGTCCGCGAGGTGACCCTGGTCGAGATCGACGCGGACGTGGTCGCCTGCTGCCGAGCCCATCTCGCGGCCGTTCACGGGGGCGCGTTCGACGATCCGCGTGTGCGGATCGTGATCTCGCCCGCTGAGGACCACGTGCCCTCCTATCGGGGATCGTTCGACGTGGTGCTCGTGGACTCCCCCGACCCGATTGGGCCGGGCCGCGCCCTGTTCGCGCCACGGTTTCTCGCCGCGTGCCGGGCGGCGCTGCGTCTGGGGGGAGTGGTCGCCCTGCAGGCGGGGCCCCCGTTCTACCAGCCCCAGGTCCTCCAAGGTGCGGTGGGCGACCTGCGGGGCCTGTTCCCCCAGGTCGCCCCCTACGTCGGGTTCGTCCCGAGCTACCCGTCGGGGATGTGGGCGTACGTCCTCGCCAGCGAGCGCGACCTCGGGGCAAGTGAGGGAGACCTTGAGGAGCGGTTCCACGCGCGGGGCCTTCGCACGCGGTACTACACCCCGCGGGTTCATCGGGCGGCGTTCGTCCTCCCCCGGTTCGTGGAGGAGCTCGTCCGAGGCGCGGAGGGACGATGATCGGGCCGCTGCGGTTCCTCGGGCTGGACACGCCGCTTGAACGGGCGCGGGTGGCGATCCTTGGGGTGCCCGTCGAGCGCACCGTGTCCTACCGCGGCGGGCCGGCGCAGGCCCCGACCGCGATCCGCGCTGCGTCGGACTCGATCGAGCTCTACTCGCACCTCTTCCGGTGCGATCTCGCCCACGTCGGGGTGTGCGATCTCGGCGATGTGGATCCCCATGCGTCCCTGGCGGAGATGCTTCACGCCACGGAGGCCGAGGTGGGACGGATCCTTGATCTCGGGAAGGGGATCGTCGTCCTGGGGGGGGAGCACACGGTGGCGCTCCCCGCGGTCCGCGCGGCGGCGGGCCGTGGTTCCGTCCAAGTGGTGGCGCTCGATGCCCACACCGACCTGCGTGAGGAGTACGGAGGGGAGGAGGTGGCCCACGCCACCGTGCTGCGGCGGGTGAGTGAGGTCGCGGCGCGCCTCGTGATCGTGGGGGCGCGCTCGTTCTTCGGGGAGGAGGTCGGAGAACCGTTCTTCGCCCCGCCGGAGGGGATTGCGGACCGGCTCTCTCCCCGCCTCCCCGTGTGGCTGACCCTCGATCTCGATGCCCTCGATCCCGCCCTGTGCCCCGGGGTGACGAACCCCGAACCGGGCGGGCTCACGTATGGGGACGTGATCGGGATCTTCCGCACCCTGGGTCGGTTCCGGGTGGTGGGGATGGACCTCGTCGAGCTCGCCCCGCCGTTTGACCCGTCCGGCGTGTCGGCGATCACCGCAGCCAAGCTTGTTCTGGAAGCGATCGCCGCGTTTTGGGGCCGTAGCGTAGGTGAGGACGCCCGCCGCGGCTGACGGGCTAGGGGAGGGCCGGGCGAGCGAGGAGCTCCTGGACCTCGGCGGCGGTGGGGAAGGAGAGCGGCCCCCCCTGCCGCGCGGCGGCGAGGGCCGCGGCGGCCGTGGCGAACCCCGCTGCCTCGTACGGCCCCCGCCCGCCGGCGAGCTTCACGGCCAACGCTGCCCGGAACGCGTCGGCCGCCCCGGTGGGATCCACCACGGGCAGGCTGTGGCCGGGGAAGCGGGTCGCGCCCGCCCCCTCGATCAGGTAGGCCCCATCCGGGCCAGCGGTGATCACCACGCTCCGCACCCCGCGGGTGAGGAGGGCCTGTCCAGCCCGGGCCGCCTCCTCGGGGCTGCTCCCCGCTGTCGGGGAGGCCAACGCCTCCCGGCTCCCGACGAGGAAGTCCACCCGCTCCCAGGGGAGCGAAAGATCGCGGGGCGGAATCGGGTGCAGGACGACGATCGGCCGGGCGGGGGGGAGACCGGCGAGGAGGGAGACAAGCGCCGGGGCGGGGATGGCGAGGTCGAGGAGCACGGCATCCGCCTCTCGGATGGGGGGAAGGAACCGCGCAATGTACGCTTCGTCCACCCCTCCGTTCGCCCCCCCGGCCTGGGCGGCGAGGAACTGGCGGGTGGGCTCGATGAGGAGGAGCGACGCGCCGGTGGGGTCCCGCACCGAGCGCTCCACGGCCGCGATCTCGACCCCTGCTCCGCGGAGGGAAGAGAGGATCTCGTCCCCGAACGGATCTGCTCCCACGCGGCCGTACAGGGTGACCTCGGCCCCGAGGCGGGCCGCGGCGATCGCCTGCAGCGTCCCCGTCCCCCCGGGCTCGCGCCCAACGCCCCGACTGGGGACCATCTCCCCAGGACGGGGAAGGCGGTCTACCTCCGCCACGAGGTGGATGCTGAGCGTCCCGAGCACGGCGATCTTCACAACGGGACCGTCTCGTGCCAATCCGCGATGTGTGTCCGGCAGCCCGCAGACGCGAGCCGCGCGGCGAGGGAGTCGAACGCGGGGGGCTCCCCATGGACGAGGAACACCTCGCGCGGATCGGCATGAAGCGTCCAATCGACGAGGATCGGGAGGTCAGCGTGGGCGGACAGGCCCTCGATCTTGTGGACCGAGGCCCGCACCGGGACGATCGAGCCCAGGATCTCGACCCGCGATGCCCCGTCCGCGATCTCCCGTCCGAGGGTCCCCATCGCCTGGTAGCCCACGAACACGAGGGCTGACTCCGGGCGGGGGAGGTTATCGCGGAGGTGGTAGAGGACGCGTCCCCCCGTGCACATCCCCGATCCGGCGATGATGATCGCTCCCGAGTCCTCTCCGATCTTCTTCGACGCCTGTCGGGTGAGGGTGTACTCGAGGAGCTCGAAGTCGAACGGATCCTCGCGCCTCTGGAACAAGCGCCGGGCGGGGGACGGGAACCGCTCCGAGTACCGCTCGAAGATCCGCGTCGCCTGCGTGGCGAGGGGGGAATCGAGGTAGATCGGGCAGCTTGGGATTCTTCGCTCCTGCCACAGTCGGAAGAGGAGGTAGAGGACCTCCTGGGTCCGTTCGAGGGCGAACGAGGGGATGACGACGTTCCCGCCGGCGGCGAGGGCATCCACGATCGCGTCGCGGAGCTCCGCCACCGACGCTTCAAGGGGAGGATGTTCCCGATTGCCGTACGTGGACTCCAGCACCACGATGTCGGCCTTGGGTGGGTAGGATGGGTCCTCGACGAGGGGCTTGCCGCGGTTGCCGAGATCGCCCGAGAACACGACCGTCTTCCCCTCCGCGTGGAGCTCCACAAACGCCGCCCCCAGGATGTGGCCCGCATCATGGAACCGGAGGCGGACATCCCCGTTCAGGGCGATCTCCTCCCCGTACTCGAGCTGGGTCCCAAAGAGGTCGAGGGAGGCGAGGGCGTCGGCCGCGGTGTAGAGGGCGTCCTCTCCTTCTTCTTCTTGGATCCGGGCGGCGTCCATGAGCATCGCGTGGGCGATGTCCCGCGTCGGCCGGGTGCAGATCCCACGGCCGCGGAACCCCTCCCGGAACAGACGCGGGACGAGGCCGAGGTGGTCGAGGTGGCCATGGGTGAGGACGAGCCAGTCCACTCCCTTAGGGTCGAATGGGAACGGGGCTGTGTTGCGGGCCTCGAGCTCCGGGGGCCCCTGGAACATCCCGCAGTCGATGAGGATCCTCAGGTCTCCTACCTCGAGGTGGAAGCACGAACCCGTCACCGTGCCTGCCGCTCCGGCGAACGTCAGCTTCATCGCGCCCTCGTCAGTGGGAACCCCGGGCGTGGACCGTGGCCTGACACCGCGGGCACGTGGCGCTGGTGAGATGGGCGTCGAACTCCTCCCGGAACCCGACGAGGGCGCTGCGCACGGGAAGGGCCACCGATTGCCCGAGGGGGCACAGGGAAGCGGCCCGCATCGCGTCCACGATCCGCACCATCTGGTCGAGCGTCCCCCCGTCCGCTGTCCCCGCCTGGAGGGAGGAGATCAACCGCACCAGGACGTCGGTCCCGCTCCGGCAGGGGGCGCACTGGCCGCACGACTCGTGGCGGAAGAACCGCAGCACGCTCGCCAGCATGTCCACCATGCAGGCCGACTCGTCCAGCACGAGCACCGCCCCCGACCCGAGGGCGGCGGCCCGCTCGGCCAACGCGTCGAAGTCGAGGCGGACATCGAGCTCGCGCGGGGGGAGGAACGCCCCCGCCGCCCCGCCGATGAGGACGCCGTGGAGGGTCCGGCCGGGGAGGAGCCCCCCTCCCAGTTCGTAGATGAGGGTGCGGAGGGTGGTCCCCATCTCCACCTCGACCAACCCGGGGTAGCAGACGTTCCCGAGGATCGTGTACACCTTCGTCCCGGGGCAGCCGGGGGTGCCGAGGGTGCGGTACCATGCCGGGCCGCGGCGGATGATGTCCGGGACGTTCGCCAACGTCTCGACGTTGTTCACGACGGTCGGCTTCCCCCACAGCCCGTAGGTGACGGGGTAGGGGGGACGGATGCGCGGCCAGCCCCGCTTCCCCTCCAGGGACTCCAGGAGCGCTGTCTCCTCGCCGCACACGTAGGCGCCCGCCCCGGGGCGGACCTCGACCCGAAACGAGAAGTCCGTATCGAACACGCGCTCCCCCAGGACCCCCAATGCCTCCGCATCCGCGATTGCCCGCTCGAGGCGGGCGATGGAAAGCCGGTACTCGCCGCGGACGTAGATGATGCCGACGTGGGCCCCCACCGCGTACCCAGCGATCGCCATCGCCTCAAGCAGCCGGTGCGGGTCGCCCTCCAGGATGAGGCGGTCCTTGAACGT
Source organism: Candidatus Bipolaricaulis anaerobius (assembly GCF_900465355.1). Lineage (NCBI taxonomy): Bacteria > Candidatus Bipolaricaulota > Bipolaricaulia (SeqCode) > Bipolaricaulales (SeqCode) > Candidatus Bipolaricaulaceae > Bipolaricaulis (SeqCode) > Bipolaricaulis sanaerobius (SeqCode). The sequence goes on from NZ_LS483254.1 coordinate 476,247, forward strand.
GCCCGGCTCTCCCTCGTCGGCGTTGCACACCACGTACCGTTCCCGATCGGAGGCGGTGCGGACCGCGGACCACTTGATCCCCGTCGGGAAGCCGGCCCCGCCGCGCCCTCGCAGCCCGGAGCGCTTCACGAGGTCGAGGACGTCGTCGGGCGACAGCACGGTGACGGCCCTCCCCAGCGCCTCGTACCCCCCGGTGGCGATGTATTCCTCGATCCGCTCCGGGTTGATGGCCCCGCAGTTGGAGAGGACAACCCGCGTCTGGCGGCCGAGCACGTCCGCCGGCCGCGCCACCGGGGCCATCGTCGGGAGGCGTAACCTCGCCACGGGGCGGCCCTTGAGGAGGTGCTCCTCCGCGATCGGGCGCGCGTCGGCCGGCGTGACGCCGGCGTAGTACACCCCGTCCGGCTGCACGGCGAGCACGACCCCGTGCCCGGAGATCCCGAGTGACCCCGTCTCCACCACCTGGACCTCGCCCTCCAGGCCGAGGTCGGCGATCGCCGCGCGCAACGCAAGGATGACCTCCTCCACGCCCGCCAACCGGGCCTCGTCGTCCACCCCCACGAGGACGTGCGCTCGGGCGAGGCTCATCGCTCCCCCCGGTACCGGGCCAGCGTCTCCCGCACCCGCGCCGGGGTGAGGTTCCCCACGACCTCATCGTCCACCATCATCACCGGCGCCACCCCGCACGCCCCGAGGCAGCTCGTCAGTTCGAGCGTGAAAAGGCCATCGGGCGTGGTCTCCCCGATGTCCACCCCGAGGACCCGCCGCAGCTCGGCGAGGGCCGACCATGCTCCGGCGAGGTGACAGTTCGGTGATTCGCACAGCCGGACGATGTGCCGCCCCCGCGGGCGGAGGCTGAACATGGAGTAGAACGTGGCCGCGTCACGGACGGCCGACAGGGGGAGCCCGACGTGGGACGCCGCGAGGGCCAAGTCATCGGGGGTCAAGCAGTTCCCCGCGTTCGCCGTCTGGAGGTCGTGGAGGAGGGCGAGGAGGGCCGAAGGCGAGCGCGGGTGACGGCTGGCGATCGCGTCCTTCGTTAGCGTCTCTTCCTTCATCGGGGCTCCTTCTTCACCGCGCCGAACGGGCACGCATCGAAGCATGCCCCACAGCGGATGCAGAGCTCGTCAGCGATCCGGTACGGGGCCTTCCCCGCCGTCCCCTGGGCGGCCCCGGTGGGACAGGCGCGGCGGCAGGCATCGCAGCCGCGGCATGCTTCGGGGACGACCACGTACCGCACGAGGTTGGGGCACACCCCGGCTGGGCAGGACCGGTCCCGAATGTGGGCCAGGTATTCCTCGGGGAAGTAGCGGAGGGTGGACAGGACAGGATTGGGCGCCGTCTGGCCGAGCGCGCAGAGGGACGCGTTCTTCATCATGTCCCCGATCTCGGTGAGTCGCACCAGGTCCTGCTCCGTTCCCTCGCCGGCGACGATCCGGTTGAGGATGGCGAGCATCATCTGCGTTCCCACCCGGCAGGGGACGCACTTGCCGCATGACTCGTCGGCGGTGAACTCGAGGAAGAACCGCGCCATGTTCACCATGCACGTCGCGTCGTCGAGGACGATCACGCCGCCTGACCCCATGATCGCCCCGTGGCGGGACAAGGAGTCGTAGTCCACCGGGATGTCGAGGAGGGAGGCGGGGAGACAGCCTCCGGATGGTCCGCCGATCTGGACAGCCTTGAACTCCCGCCCGGCGGGGACCCCACCCCCGATGTCGAACACGAGCTCGCGGAGGGTGATCCCCATTGGGACCTCGACGAGGCCCGTATTGCGTACCTTGCCGGCGAGGGCGAACACCTTCGTCCCCTTGCTCTTCTCCGTCCCGACGGCGGCGAACGCCGCCGGCCCTCCCAGGACGATGTGGCGCACGTTGGCGAACGTCTCCACGTTGTTGATGAGGGTGGGCTTCCCCCACAGGCCGTGGGTCGCTGGGTAAGGGGGCCGCGGCCGGGGCTCGCCCCGCCGGCCCTCGATCGAGGCCATGAGGGCTGTCTCCTCTCCACACACGAACGCCCCTGCCCCCATGCGGAGCTCGATGTCGAACGAGAAGTCGCTCTCGAAGATCTGCGCCCCGAGGAGCCCCAGCTTGCGGGCCTGGGCGAGCGCCACCTCCAGCCGCCGGATGGCGAGGGGGTACTCCGCCCGGACGTAGACGTAGCCCCGGCTTGCCCCCACGGTGTAGGCGGCGATCGCCATCCCCTCCAGGACTGAATGGGGGTCCCCTTCGAGGATCGCCCGGTCCATGAACGCCCCCGGGTCGCCCTCGTCAGCGTTGCAGATCACGTACTTCGTGTCCCCGGCCGCCGCCCGCACGAGCTCCCACTTCGTCCCAGTCGGGAACCCCGCCCCCCCCCGGCCGCGCAACCCGGACTGCTTGACGGCGGCGATCACCTCGGCGGGGTCCAGCGTAACGACCTTCCCCAACGCCTCGTACCCCCCGGTGGCGATGTACTCCTCGATCTTCTCCGGGTCGATCGTGCCACAGTTGCGGAGGACGAGCTTCATCTGGCGGGAAAAGAACGGGATCTCCTGGGGCTGGGGGGCTCCCTCTGTCCAGAGGAGCCTCCGCACCGGGCGGCCCTTCAGGAAGTGCTCGCTCACGATCTCCGCCGCGTCGTCCGGCTTCACCCGCACGTAGAACGTCCCCTCCGGGTACACGAGGAGGACTGGTCCCAGTTCGCACGGCCCCATGCAGCCCGTCTCCACGATCTGCACCTCGGACAGGAGGTCGTGCGAGCCGAGCTCATCGAGGAGGGCTCGCTTCACCTGATCGCTCCCCGACGACTGACAGGCGGTCCCCGAGCAGAGGAGGACCTGGATGCGCCTCATGGGTTCCCCCTTTCCCCGAGGTACGCCCGCAATCGGCCCACCAAGGCCTCTGCGGCCCGCCGCGTGCGGGGGGACAACCCCTCCCCGAGCGACAGGTCGCGCGCGGGCACGGTCGCCAGCCACGCCAGAGGAGCGTGGCCGAACAGGTGCTCTGCCCACGCGAGGAGGCCGCGGGGCGTGAAGGCATGGGTCAGGGCGGGGCGATCCCCAGGGCGGACCCGTTCCCACCGCACCGGGCCCGCGCCGACCCGGGCGTCCACGAAGATCACGAGGTCGGCGACCGCCACTTGCGGGATCAGTTCTGGAACGAGGTCCTGAGCTCCCATCACCTTGACGTCGTCCGTATTGTGGAGGCGGCTGGCCACCCACAGCCCCGCGCCGTCGTCCCTCCGCAAGGGGTGGCCAAGGCCAATGATGAGGATCATGCCGCCCGCACCACCTCGTCCAGGATTTCCCCGTCCGGGCCGAGGAGGACCACCTTGAGCGGCATCTGGCCCGCGGCGTGCACCGAGCAGGAGAGGCAGGGGTCGTAGGCGCGGATTCCCCCCTCCAGCCGGTTGAGGAGCCCCTCGGTGATCTTCTGTCCATCGAGGTAGTGATGGGCGATCTGGGTCACGGTGCGGTTCATGGCGAGGTTGTTGTGGCCGGTGGACACGATGAGGTTCACCCTTTCCAGGACACCGTCCTCGTTCACCCAGTAGTGGTGGAAGAGGGTCCCCCGCGGGGCCTCGTGGACCCCCACCCCTTCTTGCTCGTTCACCCCCGCCTCGGCCCGCACCCGCGGGGAGAGGATCTCCGGGTCCTCTAGATATAGGCCGATTCTCTCCAGCGCCGCCACGATCTCGATGAGGCGGGCATAGTGGTAGTGGAACGAGCTCGTCACCGCCTTCCCGTCCGCGGTGGCGCGGAAGCGGGTGAGGGCCGCGTCGGCGAGCGGGGTCCCGATCCGATCACAGCAGTTGAGGCGGGCGAGCGGCCCCACCCGGTACAGCCCGTCCGGGTACCCTGCTTCCTGGAAGTACGGGAACTTGAGGTAGCTCCACCCCTCCACCGCTTCCCCGATGTACTCGGGGTAGCGCGCCGGGTCGAGGCCATCCGCGACGATCGCGCGGTCGGCATCCACGAACCGGATCCTCCCCCCGTGGTGCTCCCACGCCCCATCCTCCCCGACGAGGGACATGAACAGGGATGGGAAATCCCCGAACGAACGGACCTCCTCCGCCCACCCTGGCACGCTCTTCTCGTACAGGGCAAGGGCATCCTGGGCGATGCGCATCGCCTCAGGGAGCTTGGCCGCCAGCCGATCGCGGGCTTCCGCGGTCAGGGGGGCCCGCACGCCCCCCGGGACGGCCCACGCGGGGTGGACCCGCCTCTCGCCGAGGGAGGAGATGATCTCCTGGCCATACGCGCGGAGGCGGATCCCGTTCAGGGCGAGCTGAGGGTCTGCCGCAGCGAGGCCGAACACGTTGCGTGCTTTGGGATCGGAATCCCATCCGAGGAGGAGATCGGGGGAGGAGAGGTGGAAGAAGGACAGGGCATGGGATTGCACGTACTGGCCGAGGTTCATGAGCCGCCGCAGCTTGTCCGCGGCCCGTGGCGGGCGGACGGCGAGGATCGCGTCGCCGGCCTTGGCCGAGCACAGGAGGTGGGACACGGGACAGATCCCGCAGATGCGGGCGGTGAGCGCCGGCATCTCCCACAGGGTGCGGCCGCGACAGAACCGCTCGAAGCCACGCCCCTCCGTGACATGGAACCGAGCCCGGCTCACCTTGCCGGCACGGTTCAGTTCCACCGTGATCAGGCCGTGGCCCTCGATTCGCGTTACGGGTACTTTGATCTCGCGCAAAGGCACCCCCTGCGTCATCCGAACCGGAGGTCCGCGCCGGTGAGCTCGGGCCTCTTCCCGGCGAGGAGCCCCTGGAGGAACACCCAAATCCGGTCCGCCGGTGGTGGACACCCCGGCAGGAAGCGGTCCACGGTCACGATGGCGTGGAGGGGGAGCGCTTGGGGAAGGAGCTGCGGGACATCGCCCTCCTCCAGCCCGGGGACCTCGCCCTCCCCGTACACCGTTCGCAGCACTTCCTCGCGGTGGATCGGATTGCGGAGCGAGGGGACGTTCCCCGTGACCGCGCAATCCCCGAACGCCACGAGGATCTTCGTCTTCCGCCGCATCTCCGTAAGGAGATGCCGCTGCTCGCTGTTCCCGATCGCGCCTTCGACGAGGAGGACGTCCACGTCGTCGGGGTACTCCTTGATGTCCACGATCGGCGAGTACACGAATTCCACCTTCGTTGCCAGCTCCAGGAGCCGCTCGTCGAGGTCGAGGAACGACATGTGGCACCCCGAGCAGCCGGAGAACCAAACCGAGGCGACGCGGACCTTAGGCACGGGGCCTCCTTTCTGTGATCTCCGCGAGGAGGGCGGGCCGCTTCTCCTGCTCGGCGGTGATCTTCCCCTTCTCGAACAGGGCGCCGGTGGGGCATGCCTGGACGCATTTCCCGCACCCAGTGCAGGTCACCGATCTTCCCCACGGGTCGCCGAGATCGGCCTCGACCAGGGTGTGGACCCCCCGCCCCGCGAATCCCCACGTGAACGCGCCCTCCACCTCCGCGCACGCCCGCACGCAGCGGCCACAGAGGACGCACCGGTTGTGGTCGATCCCGAACTTGGAATGGCTCGCATCGACCGCCAGGGCGGGGAAGCGGTAGGGGAAGGTCACGTGATCCATCCCGAGTTCCGTCGCGAGGTCCTGGAGCTCACAGTGCCCGTTGGAAACGCAGAACGCGCAGATGTGGTTCCGTTCAGCGAACAGAAGTTCGAGGATCGTCCGGCGGAGGGAGGTCAGCCGGTCGGAGTTGGCGACCACGTCGAGGCCCTCCTGGGCCGGGGTGGCACACGCGGGGACGAGTTTCCCGTTCCAGTTCCGGATCTCGACCAGGCAGAGCCGACACGCGCCGACTGGACATAGCGCCTCGAGATGGCAGAGGGTGGGGATGCGGACCCCGGCCGCACGCGCGGCGTCGAGGATCGTCTGCCCGGGCTCGGCCTGGGCCGGGACATCGTCAATGCGCAGGTTGATCATTCGTCACCTCCCGTGCCTCCACCACCCGCTCGGAGAGGGGGCGACCGTTGACCACGTGTTCGGCCACGATCCGCCGGGCGAAGGCCTCGTCCACTTCCCCGTAGATCGTGATCCGGGTCGGTTCGTGGACTTCCACGATCGGCTCTTGGGCGGCGAGCCCCTTCTCCCCGGTCTGGGTGACGACCACATCCCGGAGGTCGCGGCGGGCGACCTCGTCCAGGATCGCCCGCAGGGTCTGGCGGGCCCCGGCGGCGATGCCCGATGTGCCCATGCCGACCACGATCTTCACCCGGGACGGCCCCCCGCGGAGCCGCAGCTCGGCCTCCGCTCGCTCCCGGATCCTCCTCAGCTCATCGAGCTTCATTTGTCCTCCTTCAGCCCAACCGCGTCCATCCCTTCCCGGAGGGCCTCCTCCAAAAAACAGAGCACCTCGGGGTGGGTCAGCGGGATGTCCCCGATGCGCTCACGGATCTCGCCTGTACAGAGCCGCCACGTCCCCCGATCATCGCTGAGCTCGACCGTGAACTCAACCCCGGGGCTGGTGGCGATGAGGGGGGCGAGGGTGCCCGCGAGGTCCCCCAGGGGAGGGCGATCGGGGTGGTCCCATCCCAGGCGAGCGCGGACCCGCGTTCCCCCCTCCGGCCGCGTCTCCACCGCCCAGCTCCCCCCCGTCTCCTCCGCCGTCTGGGCGAGGAGGGGGAGGCCAAGGCCGACCTGCGATCCCTTTTTTGTCGTGTAGAAGGGGTCCATCACTCGGGCGAGCTCCGGCTTCGGTATCCCCGCCCCATCATCGGAGACCTCGATCAGGAAAGAGTCACCGCATCGGGAGAGGGAGATCGAGACGTGCCGTGCCCCAGCCCGCAGGGAGTTCTCGACGAGATCGGCGAGGTGCATCGCCAGATCCTCGATCATCCCCCGCCCTCTCGGATCTGACGGAGGATGCGCTTCGTCCTCTTGGGATCGAGTTTCCCGTAGACATCGTCGTCCACCATCATCACCGGGGCGAGGCCACATGCCCCCAGGCAGCGCACCCCTTCCACGGTGAACGCGCCGTCGGCGGAGGTTTCCTCCAGGCCAACGCCCAATTCCTCGCGGATCGCCTTGAGGATGTTCTCCGCTCCCCGCACGTGGCACGCCGTGCCCAGGCACAGGCGCAGCGTGTGCCTGCCCACCGGGTTGGTGCGGAAGAAGTGGTAGAACGTGACGACGCCCCGCACCTGGGACAGGGGCACCCCCACCACCGCGGCGACCACGGCCTGGGCCCCTGCGGGGACATGCCCAAGCTCGCTCTGGACGCGGTGGAGGGCCTGGATCAGTTCCGACGGCCGCCCCGCGTAGGCCTTGACCAGTTCCGCGACCCGGGTCTCAGTGGCTACGGTCATCCTTCCTCCTTCACTTCTCGGCTCGGCCGCACCTTCCGGCCGCCCCGGCCGCGGAACGCGTCTCGGAGCTCAGCGAGGGTCGGTGCCGCGATGAAGTACTCCGTCCACGCCCGCCCAATCTCCTCCGGGAAGTGGGCATCCGAGCCGCGCACGATCGGGCGCCCCCGCAGCGTGGGCCACGCCGCGAGCGCCTCTTCGACTGGGGTCCACGGTGCGATCTCCACCGCCTGAGGCCACTCTCCTTCTGGGAGCAGGCCCAGCACGGCGAGGAGGCCCCCCGGCACCCGCTCCACATGGGCCGGAACGGCGACCCCCCCTCGCTCCTCGACCCGGCGCACGACCTCCGCGAGCGGAAGCGCCACCGGGGAGAGGAGGAGCCGCTCCACCCGCCGCACGATCTCCTCACGCTCATCCACGACGACCTGGTCCCCGAACAGGTCCGGATCGCACGCGATATCGGGGAGGTACGAGTAGAGCTCCTCCTGGAGGAGGAGAGCGGCTTCCTCGTCGGCGAAGTACGCGAGGACTTCGACCTCTTCCGCGGTCTGAATCTCCATTCCCATGAGTACGATCGGCGCCCCGGCGGCGAGGCGCCGCACGTACCGTCCGTTCTCGGCCGCATTGTGGTCGCAGATCGCGATGAGATCAAGTTGGGCTCGCCGCGCCTCGGTCACGATGCGCGGCGGGGACATGGCGAGGCTCGCGCAGGGGGAGAGGGTGGAATGGATGTGGAGGTCGGCGCGCCACCACCTCATGGGTGAAGCACGCGGTAGAGCTTCCCCGCGACCACGAACGCGGGGTCTGCGGAGAGGAACAGGTTGACCCGTTCCTGGGCGGCACGGGCGATCACGTCCGGGGTGGGGCGCAGGCCCCGCGGGAACACGATCCCCGCGACATCGCGGAGCTTTCCTACCGCAACCACGTTGAGGTGGCGCTGGTGGGTGATCCAGAGGTCCCCCGCCTGGGCGTGGGCGAGGACGTCCGAGAGGAGATCGGAGCAGTAGCCGCCCCGGACATCCCGGGTGAGGTCAGCGCCGACGAGGGTCTCCCAGCCTAGATCCGCCACGATCTTCGCAACCTCCATCCTCCCTCCTTAGAAGAACGGGACCCCGAGGAGGATGGTCGCTCGGACCACGGTGCCCTCCCCGACGCGCGATCGGATCTCGAATAGATCGGAATTCTGTTCCATGTTGTTGATCCCAAGCCCCGCCCCGAACCCGAGCTCGCGCGCCCAGTCGGGGGCAGTGGAGTACCCAGGTTGGCTCACCAGTTCCACGTCAGCGATGCCCGGTCCGTCGTCGGAGAACAGGAGCTCGACGCGGTCCTCCTTCACGAGGAGGATGACCCGTCCACCATGGGAGTAAAGGACGATGTTCATCTCCCCCTCGAAGCAGATCACGCTCGCCCGCCGCACCACGTTGGGGCTCATCCCCAGGGCGAGGAGCTCGCGGCGGACCTCGGTGGACACCGTACCAGCCTGCTCCAGGTCGCGGGGGGCCACCGGGTAGATCCGTCTAAGAACGAGTGGCGTCCGGGGGGGCATGGTCGAGGGGCATTTGTTTGCGCTGCGCCGCGTGCAAACCAGCTTTGTAGAGGATGCCGCACGTCTCGAACATGATCCGGCGGGTGGCGAGGAGGGGGATCCCCGTTCCCATCGCGTACTCGACCGTGGCAGTGGCCGGCAGCTTCCCGCGCACGAACAGGACGGCCCCCATGTTCATGACCTCGGCGACCCGCACCACCTGGGGGGTGATCATCCCCGTGATGAGGAGCACGCCTTCTTCTTGGACCATCGCCAGGACGTCGGAGAGGAGGTCCGCGGCGAAGGCGCGGCTCACTTCCCGTTCCGCCTGATCGGCGCCGGTGATGAACTCGGCCTCAACGAGCTCTGCGATCTCCCGTAGCTTCACCGCCCCTCCTCACGCCCCAAACTTCGGGCCCAGGTCACAGTACCCGAGGAGCTGGGGCACGAGCCGGCCCGCGAACCGGCCGAGCCCGCCCCGGCCCGCGGCCCGCTCCCCGAACGCCCTGCTCCCGTCCGGTCGCACCGCCGGTCCCACGAACAGCACAGGCACCGGGTCCGCAGTGTGCTCGCCCACCGCCGGGGGGGTGGTGTGGTCCCCCGATACGCAGAGGTGGACGGCATCCCACGGGAGGTCTGCGAGGAGCGGGGCGAAGAACTCCCGGTCAGCGCGCTCGATGAACTGCCGTTTCGCCTGCGCATCCCCGTCATGGGCGGCATTGTCCGTGCCCTTGATGTGGACGAAGATGAGCGCGGAATCCTCCCGGGCCGATAGAGCGGCGCGGGCCTTGGCGCGGAGGTCGGTCTTGAGGTCGCCGGTCGCCCCGGGAACGTCGAGCACGGTGAGGCCGGCCAGCCGCGCCACCCCCTTGTACAGGGCTCCGCCGGCGATGCATACCCCCCGGATCCCGTACTCATCCGTGACCGGCCGGAGGTGGGGCATCGCCGCCGCCCCGCGGAGGAGGATCGCGTTCGCCGGAAGCTCGCCGCGGCGGGCTCGCTCCCGGTTCAAGGGGTGGTCGCGCAGGGCCTCGTGCGCGCGGCGGGTGAACGCGTTCACGATCTCCGCGGTCCTCCGCGCCCCTGCCTCATGCCCTTCCGCCCGGCTCACCGGGACGCCGACCGCGTGAGGGTCCGTCTCCGAGACGGCGGGGGAAAGCCCCGGCCCCCGCAGGACGAGGGCGCCCCGGTGCTCGGTCGAGGCGCGGAAGAAGAACTCCACCCCGAAATCGTCGAGCCGGATCCCGTTGATCGCCTCCTCGAACGGCTTCCCATCCGGGAGCCGCCCCGCGCGCCGATCGAGGACGATGAGCTCCCCGTCCCGTTCCTCCACGGTCGCGAAATTGGCCCGGAAGCAGACGTCGCCCCCGCGGACGTCCATCCCGATCCCGAGGGCCTCGAATGCCCCGCGGCCCGTGTACACGCGCTGCGGGTCGTAGCCGAAGATGGAGAGGTGGGAGGTGTCGGATCCCGGCCGGACGCCGGGGGCGACGGGGTCCATCAGGCCGAGCGCGCCGCGGGCGGCGAGGCGGTCCAGGGCCGGGGTCACGGCCCGTTCGAGGCACGTCGCCCCATTCAGGTCCGTGGGCCGCCCGGCGAGCCCGTCTAGGATGACAAGGATCCCAGTCATCTTCTTCATCCCTGGCTACCTGTCCTGGATCTCGCCGAGGAGCTCCACGGCCCGGAGCTTGACGTACCCGTTATCGAGGGCAGCCTCCCCGAGCGGGGCATCGATGATCTGCTGGAGCTCCTCCCGCGCCTGGGCCCATTCCCCGGCGGGAATGAGGTAGTACTGAGCGAAGAAGAACCGGTTCTCGAGGTAGTCGGGGTAGGAGGCGATGGCCTCCCCAAGCAGGGTCCGCACCTTCTCCGGGTCCTTGGAGAACGGGTGCTCGGCCCAGTATGCGGCGAGGGCCCGCAACGGGCCGCCGTAGATGTACCCCCGATCGAGCTCCAGACACCGCTCGATCAAGGCCACGAGCTTCTTGTCATCGCCGCGCAGCGCGGCGGCCACGAGCCCCATCCCCCCTCCCAGCTCGACCTTCCGCGCCCAGTTCGAGTACGTCCAAAAACAGGCCGCGATGTCCGTGCTCGTCCGCACGGCCTCGACGAACCCCTTTTCCTTCTCGACCCGCACGAACTCGGGGTCCGCGCGGAGGGCCCGTTCCCCGTACTCCTGGCCCTTGACGTGGACATCGGCCTTCTCCTTCTCGGGGAGGAAGATGTCGGCCAGCGTGTAGTAGCAGCGGGAGAGCATGTTCAGGGCATGGGCGTAGTTTTCATCTTGGGCGAGGGCCTGCTCGTAGAGCTCGATCGCCCTCTCCAGCATCCGTTGAAGCTCCGCGGCGACACTGGGCGTGTATTGGGTCACCCAGATCTCCTCGAACAGGGCATCGCCCTGAGCGGCGAGCTCGGCCGCGGTCTCGCCGAGGGAGGGCACGACCAGCGCGGCGAGGAGGGACACGATCCAGAGTGTTCGGCGAAACACGACACACCACCTCCACAGTGGGTTTCCGGTACTATACAGACGAGGCACGGGGGCGGCAACAGGGCATAGATCAGGTTATAGTACGCGATCAGCGCGATCAAAGGAGGCACCATGGCTGTTCGAGTGGATCAAGACATGTGTACGGGATGTGGGTTGTGTTCGCAGGTCTGCCCAGAGGTGTTCGAGGTCGGCGATGACGGGTACGCCCACGTGATCAAAGGAGCGGACCAGTCGCTCTCCTGCGTGGACGAGGCCATTGACCAGTGCCCGGTCGGGGCGATCAGTAGGTAGCTGGAACGGGCGGGCCTCGACCGTGGCCCCGCCTTACGGCCCATGAAACGCGTCGGCCTCGCCCTCAGCGCGGGCGGCCCGCGGGGGGTCGCCCACCTCGGCGTCCTGCGCGCCCTCGTCGAGGCCGAGATCCCCATCTGCGCCATCGCTGGGACGAGCGCAGGATCCTATGTGGGGGGGCTGTTCGCGGCGGGAGTGCCCCTCCCCGAGATCGGACAGTTGTGGGAGGAGCTGGGGTTCTGGCGAACGGCGCGGTTCCTCCTCCCCACGTTCCCGTGGCGGGGGTGGAGCTCGGGGGAGGAGCTGCGGCGCGTCCTCCTCGAGATCGTGGGGGAACGGCGGATCGAGGACCTCCCGATCCCGTTCGCCGCGGTGGCCACCGATCTTGGCTCCGGCGAGCCGGTTGCCATCCGCAGGGGGAGCCTCGCCGACGCGATCCGTGCCTCCCTGTCCGTGCCGGGCCTGTTCGTGCCCGTGGATCTGGATGGCCGAGCATTGATCGATGGCGGAGTGGCCCACCCCTTGCCGGTGGATGTGACACGGGAGCTCGGGGCGGAGGTGGTGGTGGCGGTGGACGTCCTCGTCCCCCCGGCGGAGAAGCACCTCACCCGGGTAACGGTGTTCGGCGTTCTCTTCCAGATGGCGACCATCTTTCAGAAACGGATCGCCGAGCTCGAGGTCGCCGCGATGCAGCCGGAGGTCCTGATCTCCCCTGACTTCAGCGACGGCCCGCCGACGTACGCATCCGTCGGGATGGCAGCGGAAGCTGGCTACCGGGCTGCCCAGGCCGCGCTCCCCGCGATCCGCGCTCTCGGCACGTGACCCCCACCCCGGCGACTCGGGCGGGCCTCGTCCTCACGCTCGGGGTCGTGTCCCTGTCCTGGGCGGCGGTCCTCATCCGCCTCACCGTGTCCCCCGCTGTGACCGTCGCTGCCTGGCGGATGACCCTCGCCGCGGCCCTCCTGGTCCCCCTGTGGGGGGTTCGCCGGGCCCGCCTCTCCCGGCGCGGGCTGGGGCTGGCCCTCGTTGCGGGAGGGTTCCTCGCCCTCCACTTTGCCCTGTGGACCGAGTCCCTCCGCCTCACGACGGTGGCGAGCTCGGTGGCCCTCGTCACGACGAACCCGCTCTTCGTGGGGCTCCTCTCCTCCCTCTTCCTCGGCGAGCGGCCGTCGCAGGCCTTGTGGCAGGGGATCGGCCTGTCGGTGGCGGGGGGCCTTCTCATCGGGTGGGGGGACTTCGCGCTCGGGGGAGCGGCCCTCCTCGGCGACGTGCTCGCCCTCCTCGGGGCAGTGGCCTCCTCCGCCTACCTCCTCGTCGGGCGACGGGCGCGGGACGAGGGACCCCTGGTGCCGTACGCGACCGTGGCGTACGGGATAGCAGCGGCCCTCCTCCTTGCGGGGGCAAGCGGGGGTGGCGATCCGCTCCCCCTGCCTACGGAGTGGCTTTGGATTGCGCTGCTGGCCCTCGGCCCTCAGCTCCTCGGGCACACGAGCGTGAACTGGGCGTTGCGCCGGTTCCCCGCCTCGGCGGTGGCGGTGGCGATCCTCGGCGAACCGGTGGGGGCGACCCTGTGGGCGTACCTTGTGTTCGGGGAGGTGCCGGGGATCCCCCAGGGGATCGGGATCGTCCTCGTTCTCCTCGGGATCGTGCGCGCCCTGCGCGGGGTGAGGCTCTAGCCTCCGAGTGACCCGGGAGCGGGGGGATCGTGGCTGAAGGGGGATGTGTGCTCTCTTTCGGGAGCGGGCTGCCGCGCGCGATCACGTCGAGGGCCTCACCTCTCCCCAGCGGGCGCACCTCAGGTAGCAGGCTGGATCGGGACGAGGATGTAGCCGGTGTTGAGGTCGCCAAAGCAGCGGTAGCCCGTCTCCCCCCAGTACCAGAGGTGGAGGGCGATGTGAGCGCAGAAGAGCGCGTCGAAGAGGTCCTCCACACGCTTCAGCTCCCGGCCGCGGAGCCCCCGCACCGTGATACCGTTGAGCAACCGATCCGCTTCCATCGCCGGCTCGCCCCGGGCCAGGGAGGCGAGGAGCCCCTTCAGGCGCTCGAGCTCCTCCCACTGCACCGCGGAGGGCCGGTCCCGGCGGGCCTTGTACTTGAGCGTCTTCTCCAGCCCGAACAGCTCGACCATCCCCGGGTGGGGGTACACCTCGACCACCTGACGGGTTGAGGCCTGGCGCCGGACCTTAGGCGTGTGGGCGAACCCGAGGCCACCCAGGCGGGTGACGAGGATCTCCCCCCGCACCTCGGGGCCGAGGCGGGCCCGGTTGGCGGGGTAGGCCCCTGCCTCACCCTGGCGGTACCTTTGGGAGAGGGCCCGGTCACAGGGCCTCGTCCCCCCCTCGTTGGGAACGACGAGTGGGGCATCGATCGCCACGAGGGCGCTCTCTTCTCCGACGCCTTGGGCGATGAAGGAGAGGACCTCTGCATCGCCTCCAAGCGCGCTCTCCCACACCCGGGGCCGGCCTGTGGTGCCATCCCAGTCGAGGACGACGGCCCCGGACGTGTTGCGGGGCGACCAGGCGAGATCCACCCCCACGAACCGCAATTCCCTACAGCGGCGGGGTCTCGGGCTCTGCCTCGAGGATGGACAGCTTGTATTCGCCGCTCCCCTCGCGCCGGACGATGCGGATGAACAGCTTGCATACGCCGTCGAGAAAGCACTCCCCGAGCGATTTACAGTCCACGCCGGGGTAGCAGGGGACGCGGATCGTGGAGGGGGAGGACACGTCCAGACACTGGGCGAGGACATCCCCGCACGGATCGTGAACGAGGTGTAGGTCTACGACGAGGCTCCCCGGGTCCACCCATACCAGGAAGGCATCTCCGTAACTCGCCTCGATCCTGTACCAATCCTGGTAGTCACCCTCGCCAAGCGTCCCTGAGTAGTGTCCGGGCTGGAGGAGGACGGCATCTTCTTCGCCTGGACCGTAGGACTCAGGGAGGTCCTGGCGGGCGACGGAGGAGAGATCGAGCCCGGGGAGGAGGCACTCCGCCGGCGGATCGCCGGGGGAGCAGAGGAAACCTGGGCCAGCAAGGCACGTCGGTTCGGGAGTCGGAGGGGGAGGCTCGGGCGGGGGGGGAGGGGTGGGCAGCGTGGGCAACGGGATGGGAGTGGCGGCCACGGGCGCGGCCCCGAAGGTGAGGCTGCCCCATGAGAAGCCCACGTGGGGATCGCACCCCAGCACGCGCTGGGCGACGATCACGAGTTCGGAGCTGGTGGGGAAGATCCGCGTCTCCCCCCGCACCGGATAGCCCACCAGACACTGGGCGGAGGCGGGGGGTGTGGCGCGGAGCCACAGTTCCGCGCGCTGCCAGTACGGATCGCCTGGGGAGCGGTAGTACAGGCGCACGAGGACGTCCCGTGCCGCTTGACACGTTGCGCAGAGATCGTCCGCTACCCCTTCCAGGACGAGGGGCAGGGCAGCCCCTGGTGGGACATTCGACACGTGCCAGGTGGCCGTGTCCGTCAGCCGGGCGTCGGAGAGCCAGCACTCCTCCCCCCGCTCCTCCCCTGAACAGAGGAACGCATCCGTCTGCACCGCCCATCCCCACGAAGGCAGGGCGAGGCAGCCCAGCGCGAAGGCGATCAGGGATATCCGTCTCACCACCCACCACCCCCTTCGGAACGGAAGCCATTCTAGGGCGCGAGGGGGGGCAGGGGCAAGTGGGATGCCCTTCCACCCGCCGCAGGCCACCGGGCAATGCTGGGTTCCGGTTGCCCACCGGGCGAACAGGTCAGGTCACAACGCCGCCTCGACCTCGGCCCGGAGGGCGTCCTTCACCCCGGAAGGGGCGAACGAAGCCGCGGCGCTCGCGATGAGGAGCGCCCGCACCTCGTCCCGGCCGAGGCCGAACGTGTCCACGACTCGCCACAGCTCCTCGGTCGCGGAGGTCTGGGACATGAGCCGGTTGTCCGTGTTCACGGTCACTGGGATCCCCAACTCGAGGTAGCGCTGGAGGGGGTGATCGGAGAGGGAGTGCATGAACCCCGAGATCTGGAGGTTGCTCGTCGGACAGGTCTCGAGCGGGATCCGCCCCGCGCGGACCCTCTCCTCCACGGCGGGGTCCTGGAACAGGTACACCCCGTGCCCGATCCGCTCCGCCCCTAGATCGAGGGCCTCCCCGATGTGCTCCGGGCAGCAGCCCTCCCCAGCGTGGAGGGTTACGTGAACGCCCGCCTCCTGGGCGAGGTGGATTGCCTCGGCATGGGGGAGGAGGGGGAACCCCCGCTCGGGGCCAGCGAGGTCGAATCCCACCACCCCCTGGTCGTGGTATCGGCCAGCGAGCCGGGCCACCTTCGCCGACCGTTCCGTTGGCTCGTTCCGCATCGCGCACAGGATGAGTCCGGTGGAGATGCGGAGTTCGGTCTCGGCGCGCCGCATTCCGGCCAGCACTGCCTCGACGACCGCGCTCGGGCTCAGGCCCCGCCGCAGGTGGAGGAGGGGAGCGAATCGGATCTCGATGTAGATCACGTTTTCGCTCGCCGCGTCCTCACAGAGCTCCCACGCCGCCCGTTCCAGGGCCTTTGCTGTCTGGAGGAGGGCGACCGTGATCCGGAACGCCTCCAGGTACTCCTCGAGCGGACAGGGCACGGGGGGGAGGACAGCCACCTCCACCTCGGTGGCGATGCGTGGCCGGTGCCGCATGGGCAAGGCATCCCACAGCTCGCGCACCGTCCCGGGGCGGAGCGAGCCGTCGAGGTGGACATGGAGGTCGAACTTCGGCAAGCGGGCCACCGTCTCCCGGCCAAGGACGCGGTCCATACCCTGATCGTAGCCTGTCCCCGCGCTCATGTCAGGGCCAGTTGACGGCGTGGCGGATCCCGTCCCTCCGGCAGCGCGGGGTCGGGTGCTGCTTTATGTGCCCTGTACGCTACACTGGGGCTCATGGTGTGGGACGTGGTGGTCGTGGGAGGGGGGCCGGCGGGCCTGTTCGCGGCCGTGTCCGCGGCGGAGGGGGGGGCGCGGACGATCGTCCTCGAGCGGATGCCCACCCCTGGCCGCAAGATCCTCGCCTCCGGCGGGGGGCACTGCAACCTGACGCACGGGGGGGAGATCGCGGACTTCCTTGACCACTACGGAGGGGGAGATCGTCCGGGCGCCGGGGGGCGGTTCCTGCGGCCGGCCCTGTACGCGTTCTCGAACGCGGCCCTCGCGGCCTACTGCGCTGAGCGGGGCGTTCCCGTGGTGGAAGATCGAGATGGCCGCGTGTTCCCCGCTTCCCGCCGGGCGCAGGATGTGCTCGACCTCCTTCTCAGGGAGGCCCGCCGCGAGAGGGTGGAGATCCGAACGGGCGTCCGGGCCCGGTCTGTGGAGGCAAAGCGGGGAGGGTTCGTCGTCCGGGCTCGTGACCGTGGCCAACCGGTGGCCGGCGGACGGACCGTCATCCTCTCCACCGGCGGCCGATCGTACCCGGCGCTCGGGGCCACCGGCGACGGCTATCGCCTTGCTGCGTCGCTCGGGCACCGGATCGTCCCACCCCACCCCGCGCTCGCCCCGCTCATCATTGAGCGGGACGCGTTTGCTCCGTTCGCGGGTTGTGCTGGGGTCTCGCTCCCGGGCATGGCAGTGGCCGTCGTTCGCGACGGATGGCGTAAGGCTGAGGCGAGGGGGGATGTCCTGTTCACCCATCGTGGCCTCTCCGGCCCCGCGGTCCTCGACCTCTCCCGCCACGTCCGTCCCGGGGATGAGCTGCGCGTCCCACTTCTTCCGAGCGGGGGCGATCTCCCCGCCGTAGCGGAGGGCCTGGGAGCGCGCATTGAGGAGCATGGGAAGCGGACCGTGGTCCGCATCCTCCACGAGATGGGCGTCCCCGAACGGCTGGCTCGGTCCGTGGTCGTTGCCCACGGCCTCGCCCCGGGGACGAGGGCGGCGAACCTGCCACGGGGTGCCCACCGCGCTTTGGCGCTGAGCCTCGCCGGGGGCCGCACTTTGGGGCACCCGTTCCCCGTTCTCGCGCTCGGGGGGTGGAACGAGGCGCTCGTCACCCGGGGCGGGGTCCGCCTGAGCGAAGTGGATCCGAAGACGATAAGGAGCCGGCTCGTTCCGGGCCTGTTCTTTGCCGGCGAGATCCTCGATGTGGATGGCGATACCGGGGGCTACAACCTCCAAGCCGCCTTCTCCACCGGCCATCTCGCTGGGCGGAACGCAGCGCGGATCGCCCTCCCTCATGATTCTCCTCCGGGAGCGGTGGGGCCAGCAGGGCGATCCTCCGCCTGAGGGAGCCATGGGGTTCCCTGGGCCAAGATCAAGGCCCGCGCGGCGAGCCTTAGCGTGAGGGTGGGAGAAAGCGAGAGAGGAGAACAACCAGGGGGCCGAGGCACGGCCCCCTGGAGGGTTGCGACCCGCGACCTACTCCTTGTAGATGCGGTAGACGTTGATGTCCATCGTGATATCGAGCGAGAGCCCCTTTACGTTCGCCCGACGCGCGGTGACCATCTCGTCCGTCATCGACCACAGTGGAACCCATGGTACGTCAATTGTGCTCAAGATCTGGACGCCTTTGTACAGCCCCGACCTCTCAGCAATATCCACCGTAGATGTGGCGAGTTCGAGCATCCACTTGTAGGCCTCGTAGTTCGGGTGATGGTTCATGAATGTCCCCATCGACTCGGGAGCCTCGGTCAACCACGGAGCCAGGAAGTTCGAGGTCTCAAGGTAGTCCGGGTGCCAGCCCAGCAGGAACATGTCGAAGCCCCCCTGTGACATGCGCTCGGAGTAAGCGGCCCACTCTAGAGACTGGATGCGTATCTTGATCATCCCAGTTTCCTCAAGGCTTCCCGCGATGACGGTCGCTACATCAGCCTCGAACGTTCCATAGTGGCTGGGCGTGTACCACAGATTGAGCTCGACCGGTCGGGCCTCGCTGTAGCCAGCCTTGGTGAGGAGTTCCCGCGCTACGGCGAGGTCCCGCTCGGGGAACGTTGGCAGGGCACCGAAGAACGGCGGATCGACATTCGGCACCATCGTGTAGATCGGGTCAACGATGCCGCTGAACACCTGGTCGATGATCGCTTGCCGGTCGACTGCGTACGCGATCGCGCGGCGCACGAGGACTTCATCCACCGGGGGTTGGGTGACGTTGAAGAGGAGGTATCGGATCCCTGGGCTGGGCGGCCAGTACTCGACGATGACATTGGGGTTCTTCTCCAAGTCTGCGATGTCCTGGGGAGCCAGGGTGCGGAACACGAAGTCGACGTCTCCGGCCTCGATTGCCGCGCGCAGGGTCGCCGCGTCGGCGTACATGACCTCGATGACCTCGCGCGATTTCGGGGCGGGTCCGTAGTACCCGTCGTAGGCCTCATACTTCACATATTGGTCGGGCTTGTACTCGACAAGCTTGTACGGTCCAGTTCCCGCGTACCGGCCCCTGGTGTATTCATTCTCGCCGACGGATGGGTCCAGGGAGTAAATCAACGCCGGGGCAACCTGACTCGTCATCCGCGACAGGAAAATAGCGTCCGCATAGGTAAGTGTGATCCGAACCGTGAGCTTGTCTACTGCCTCAATCTTCTGGATGTAGGGCTTGATCAGCCCGACGCCACCTTTTGGCCCATCGAGGCGGATCGTTCTCTCCAGCGCGAACTTCACCGCCTGCGCATCACAGTCCTTCCCATCCCAGAACTTGACTCCGGGACGAAGGTGGAAGGTGTAGACCATGCCATCATCTGAGATCTCCCAACTCTGAGCCAGATCCCCGACGATCTCCAACGTCTCGTCGTCAAGCTTGACGAGAGCACCCGTGGTGTGACGTAGCACGTGCCAAGTGTAGGCGTCATACGAGTTTTCGAACGAGAGCTCCGTGACGCGGTCTGTCGTTCCCATGATCAGAGGTTCGACGGCCCCCGCACCCAATCCGAGCAATCCGACAGCCACCAGAACGACCAACATCCTCGCCATCTTCGCCATTGTTGCCCCTCCTTGTGAGCCACGAAGGATCACCACGGAACTGGACCAATGATGTGTCCGGTTATCACCTCCCCCTAGTGCCGTATAGCACAACCTTAGTAACGCATCCTAGCACGGGAGGGTGTGCAGGTCAACTGCCCGTCCGGGCGGCGCCTTAGGGCATGGTGCCTGGCTTTTGGGGCATGGTCAGGCGAAATGCTCCTTTCCCCAGAGCGAGCCGAATGGCGAGGTGGTGCGTCTCCACCACCCCGATGACGCGGACTTCGCCCCATCGGTCTTGAGTTTGCCGCGTTCCCATTCGCCTCCGAGCGGTAGGTCCGAGCGATGCTGCCTAGGATCTCGAGAGGTCAGCGCTCTCCGGGCCAACTAGATCTTGTGCCTTCGTTTCGGATTGACAAGATCGCTTACCCCTTCTCCGATCAATCCGAATCCCAGGGAGAGGAAGACAATCATCAACCCTGGGAAGGTGATCAGCCACCAAGACCCAGATTGTAGATATTTTTGGCCATTTTGGATGTCAAACCCCCAATCAGGGGCCGGAGGTGGGAGACCGAATCCAAGGAACGACAAAGCGGCCACTGTGAGGATCGCATCCGCCAAGTTGAACGATGACACTGCCATGATCGCATTGACTGTGTTGGGCGCCATGTGACGCAAGACGATGCGGGTTCTAGATGCCCCAACGGCACGGATAGCCTCGATGTAGGTCGTTTCGCGGACCTTCAGCACCTCCGCCCGCGAGACTCGAAAGTAGGTTGGCACGTAGACAATCGCGACTGACCAGATCATCGGCTGCAACCCTGCGCCGAGGACGACGACGAGGGTGATCGCAAGGATGATCGACGGAAACGAGTAGAGCGCGTCCATCGCCAACGAAAGACCTCGGTCGAGCCATCCCCCGAAGAAGCCGGAGATCCATCCGAGAACCGAGCCCCCGACCATGCTGATGGCGACAGCGGAAAACGCGACGATCAAGGATGCTTTGCCTCCGCTGATGACGCGACTGAACACATCCCGTTGGAGCTGATCGGTTCCCATCCAATGCTGGGCTGAGGGGCCCTGCAACCGCGGCGCGCTTCGGTACTGCATCGGATCATAGGGCGTGAAGCCCGGAACCTGCCCGAGGATGGTCATGATGATGAATCCGCTCACGATCACGATTCCAACGAGGAGGATCCGCTCACGGGCGACCAGCCGTGCGCCACGGCCGATGCGGCTTATGGCTTGTGCACCCCCATGAGAGCTGGTTTCTGAGATCGGTTTCACCGTCACCTCAGTACCTCACGCGGGGGTCGATCACGGTGTAGAGAACGTCAATGATCAGGTTGATCACCGAGATGAAGATCGCGATAAAGATCACGGTCCCCTGGATCGCGGGGTAGTCACGTGCAGTGATCGAGCTCATCAGGTAGCTCGCGACCCCTGGCCAGGAGAAGACCGTCTCCGTGAGAACAGCCCCCCCCATGAGGATGGCGAACTGGAGCCCGAACACCGTGACGATGGGAATGAGAGCGTTGCGCAGCGCATGCCTCAACACAACCCCCCACTCCCGCAAGCCCTTGGCCCTTGCTGTCGTAACGTAGTCAGCGTCAAGGACCTCGAGCATGCTGGCCCGCGTCATCCTCCCCAAGAAACCCGCTTGAGCGAACCCCAGTGTGATCGCCGGCAGAATGAGGTGTCTCGCCGCGTCGGCCACCCAATCCCAGCGCCCCTGGAGCATCCCGTCAAGCAGGAAGAAGCCCGTCTTCGATTGGAAGGCGTAGGATATGTTTCCGCTCAGGGGCTTGGCCACGGGGAGCCAACCGAGTTTCACTGCGACAAACACCTGAAGCATGAGTCCCAACCAGAACAAGGGGACTGCAAAGGAGCCGATGTGGAATACCCGTATCGCATGGTCAATGACCTGGCCGGGCCGGGTGGCCGCGATCACACCTGTAACAAACCCCAGGAGAACCGCCGCGAGGAGCCCGAAGATGGCGAGTTCCACCGTTGCCGGGAGGCGGCTGAAGAGCTCCCTGAGGACGGGCTGGCTGGTGCTCATCGACGTGCCGAAATCGCCCCGGATGATCTGCCCCAAGTACTCCCCGTATTGGTGAATCAGGGGCTTGTCGAGTCCAAGCTTCTGCCGGTGCGCTTCGAGGACTGTCGGTGAGACGTTCCTTCCTCCCAGCATGGCGAGCACCGGGTCTCCGGGCATCACACGGAGGATTACGAACACAATCGTCACCAGGATGAAGAGCATCGGGATCGTCAACATCAGCCGTTGCGCTATGTACCGTGAGATTCCCCCCATGCTCTCCTCGCTCCGCTCCGCCACCCTCGGTGGCCTGAATCAAGGTCGTCAGCATACCAGGGGAAACGAGGCAGGGCAAGGGAAGAATGGCCTCATGCACAAGACGTGGTCCTCGCGTTCGCGCGTCGCCCCACGATCCCGAGGCCTGGCGCAGCTGCTTGAGCCTGCGCTGTCGGCCGGTCCGCTGGGCGACCA
This sequence comes from Candidatus Bipolaricaulis anaerobius, assembly GCF_900465355.1. Lineage (NCBI taxonomy): Bacteria > Candidatus Bipolaricaulota > Bipolaricaulia (SeqCode) > Bipolaricaulales (SeqCode) > Candidatus Bipolaricaulaceae > Bipolaricaulis (SeqCode) > Bipolaricaulis sanaerobius (SeqCode). Next base: position 498,240 of record NZ_LS483254.1, read on the forward strand.
GGCGGGGGTTGACCGGTCGCTCCTCCTTGGGTACAATTGTTTTGTAAAACGTTTAGCCAAAATGAGCACGAATGCGACTTCTAAGCTACTTCAGGCGTTGTGGGACCCGGACGGGGCCACGCGGCGGGAGCTGGAGTCCTCCCTGGGGCTATCGCGCCCCACGGTGGACAGGGCCCTCGCCGACCTCGTGAGCCGTGGCCTCGTCGTCCCGGTGGGGACGCGATCCCTGCGGGGTGGCCGGCCGGCAACGGTGTACCGCCTCGACGGGAGCGTCTGCAGTGTGGTCGGGGTGGATCTTGAGCTTCCCCAGCTCATGTTCGTGCTGTCCGATCTGTGGGGGAACCCTCAGGAGTCCCTCCCGCTGGCGCTGGACGGTGGTTCGGAGGACCCGGTCCCCCTGCTGCGGCAGGTGGGGGAGGAGCTCACGGAGTGGCTGACAGGTCTGAGCATCACGTGGCCCCGCGTCGGGGGGGTCGGCGTTGCCCTCCCCGCGTTCGTCACCAATGGGGTGGCAAGCTTTGCGGGGAAGACGATGCCGTCCTGGCGGGGGGTAACGGTTCGGGAGATCCTGGAGCGGGAGGTTCCGGCGCGGGTGCATGTGCATCACGATACTCACGTGATGGCCCTCGCCGAGGCGTGGGGTTCGGGATGGACGGAGGGCACGCTCCTCTATGTTGCCCTCCGCCCTGGGCTCGCTGGGGAGGTCCGGTTTGGGGCAAGCCTTCTCGTCGATGGGCGCCCGTACCGGGGGGCCCACGGCCACGGCGGCTCCCTGTACCGGGCGTACGTAGCGAGAGAGGAGATGGAGGGCTGCAGCGCGAAGGAGAGGGTGGATCTCCTCGTAGAGAGGGCAGTCGGCTTCCTCGTCCATGCTGTAACCCTCCTCGACCCGGAGCGGGTGGTCTTCCATGCCGAGATGTTGGGGGCGGACGAAGAGGCATTCCTCGCCGGGTGTCGCCGGCGACTCCGGGTGGAGCTGGCCGGGGAGTTCCTGGACCAGTACAAGGTGACCCTCGCCGTGGAGCGCGGCCCAGCCGCGGCCCTCGGCGCCGCGATCGCAGTGGTCGAGCACCTGCGCGACAACCCCGAGGCCCTGTTCACAGGACAAGGAGGTGAGAGAGGGAGGAGGAGTTCTCGAGCGAAGAGGACCACGGTTACACCACGAAGAAAAGGAGGTAGCAAATGACAAGGCGACTGGTGGTTGGTCTTCTGTTGGCAGGTCTTGTGGGGGGCCTCGCCCAGGGAGCGGTGACGATCATGGTCCTGTGGAGCGGGGACGAGCTGGCGGCGTTCCAGAAGGTGGTTGACGCCTTCCAGGCTCAAACCGGGATCACGGTCCGGGTGGAGAGCGTAGGCCGGGATCTCCCGACGATCCTTGCCACCCGGGTGGCGGCGGGGAACCCGCCGGACCTCGCCGGGATGCCGAACCCCGGCCAGATGGCGGAGTTCGTGGCCCGCGGGGCCCTCATCCCGGTGGACGGCCTCGTCGACCTCGCCCAGTTCCCCAAGGCGTTTGTGGACCTGGCCACCGTTGATGGCAAGGTCTATGGGATCTTCATCTCCGCCGACCTCAAGTCCCTCGTGTGGTACAACCCTGATGCCCTCTATGCTGAAGGGCTGGCGCCAGCGGACTCCTGGAATGAGCTCCTGTACATCACCGAGGCGCTAGCCGCCCGGGGGAAGACCCCGTGGGCGGTGGGCCTCGAGTCCGGGGCAGCTTCCGGCTGGCCGGGCACGGACTGGATCGAGGACATCATGCTCCGCACCGCTGGCCCTGAGGTCTACGACCAGTGGGTAAACCACGAGATCCCCTGGACCCATCCCGCGGTGAAGCGGGCGTTTGAGCTGTTCGGGGAGATCGTCCGCAACGAGGCTTACGTCTACGGCGGCACGACTGGGGCTCTCTCCATCAACTTCGGGGACTCCCCGGCGGTGCTGTGGGATCCCACCCCGGGCGCGTATCTCCACCGTCAGGCCACGTTCATCAAGAGCTTCATCGCCGGTGCCCACCCTGAGCTCGATCTCGATCGGGATGTGGCGTTCTTCGTGTTCCCGCCGATCGACCCCCAGTGGGGGACTCCGCTCCTCGGGGCGGGGGACCTCATCTCCGCGTTCCGTGACACCCCTGAGGTGCGGGCGTTCCTCCAGTACCTGGCCGGCCCAGAGGCCCAGGTCATCTGGTGCGGGGCGCTGGGGAAGCTTGCCACGAACGTGAACGTGGATCCCAGCATCTATCCAGATCAGCTGACCGCCCAGGCGGCGGAGATCCTCAAGGGCGCTGAGATCTTCCGGTTCGACGCCTCGGATCTCATGCCGGCCGCGGTGGGGTCGGGTGCGTTCTGGAAGGGCATCCTCGACTATGTGTCGGGCGTGCCGCTCGATCGAGTGCTCCAGGAGATCGAGGCCGCGGCGCAGGCCGCGTACTAGGGTCGTAGGTCCGTGTGCGCCGGGGCGGGGCGACTCTGCCCCGGCGCACACTCCTTCCCAAGGAGACCGGCATGAACATGGGACGGGCCCACTGGCTGTACCTCGCCCCCGCCCTCCTACTCCTGGGGGTGTTCCTCGTCTACCCGAGCGCGGAGACGATCCGCCTCAGCTTTTATGGCCCACGTTCGGATACTTTCGTCGGGTTCCAGAATTACATTCAAGCCTTCACGTCCCGACCGATGATCATCGCGTTCCGCAACAACCTCCTGTGGCTCGTCGTGTTCACCACATTCACGGTTGGGATGGGCCTCGTCCTCGCCGTGCTCCTCGATCGGGTGCGCTACGAAGCCGTCATCAAGTCGGTGATTTTTCTCCCAATGGCCATTTCCTACGTGGCAGCGGGGGTGATCTGGCGGTTTGTGTACGCGTTCCGTCCGGCGGTTTCCCCCCAGATTGGTCTTCTCAACGCAATCGTGGTCGCGTTGGGGGGGCAGCCGGTGGGATGGCTCATTGAGCGACCGTGGATCAACAACCTCGCCTTGATCGTGGTGGGGGTGTGGGTGTGGACCGGGTTCTGCATGGTCGTCCTCTCCGCGGCGTATAAAGGGATCCCCAAGGAGATGCAGGAGGCAGCCCGGATCGACGGGGCCAACGAGTGGCAGGTGTTCCGCCACGTCACCATCCCCTTCCTCAAGTCTACCCTGGCCGTGGTGACGACAACGATGATCGTGTTCGTCCTCAAGGTGTTCGACATCGTGTACATGATGACGAACGGCGCCTACGACACCGATGTGATCGCCAATCGGATGTACAACGAGATGTTCCAGTTCAACAACTACGGCCTGGCGAGCGCGATCGCGGTGGTCCTGTTCCTGGCGATCATCCCGTTCCTCGTCATCAACGTGCGGCGGTTCCGGACCCAGGAGGCAGTGAGATGAAAGCCACGCGGATACTCAAGAGGCTACCGCTTCACCTCCTCGTCATCACCCTCGCTGTGATCTGGCTCGCCCCGTCACTGGGGCTCCTCGTGAGCTCGTTCCGGCCCCGGCAGGACCTCCTCTCCTCCGGGTGGTGGACGGCCCTCGTCACCCCAAGTTATTGGAGCCAGTTCACCCTCGACAACTACCGCGATGTGCTCACCAGCCAGGGGATGGGACGCGCCTTCCTCAATAGCTTCATCATCACTGTCCCCACAACTCTGCTTACCCTCGCCATCGCTGCCCTCGCTGCCTACGCGTTGGCGTGGATGAACTTCCGCGGCCGGCAGCTCCTCCTCATGACGGTGATCGGGCTCATCGTGATCCCGCTCCAGATGACCCTCATCCCCGTGCTGCGCATGTTCAACGTCCTCAAGCTCTCCGGGACCTTCCCTGGGATCTGGCTTGCCCACGCCGGCTATGGGCTCCCGCTCATGATCTACCTTCTGCGCAACTTCTTCGGGGCCCTGCCGCGGGAGCTCTTCGAGTCCGCGTTCATCGATGGGGCGACCCCGTTCCGCGCGTTCGTGAAGCTGGTGCTCCCGCTGTCGGTCCCGGTGCTCGCCTCGGCCGGGATCTTCCAGTTTCTCTGGGTGTGGAACGACCTCCTGGTGGCCCTGGTCTACCTGGGAGGGTTTGAGGAGGTCGCTCCCCTGACCCTGAAGCTCTCCCTCCTTGTGGGGTCGCGGGGCCAGGACTGGCACCTCCTCACCGCAGCCGCGTTCATCTCCATGATCGTCCCGATGATCGTCTTCCTCTCCCTGCAGCGGTACTTCGTCCGCGGCATCCTCGCCGGGGCCGTCAAGGGGTGAGCCAACTGACCGCCTTGGAGGAAGCGGGAAGGGCAGCATTGGACCGCCTTCGGGTTGAGGTCAGGATCGGCGAAGAGAACTTCCATCTTGCAAATGCGGGGATGATGAAGGACCGAGTTAGGTTTGGGATCTTTCCTCGCGATCTTCTTACCACCGGGCTCATCGGGGGTGAGGAAGCCCTGATGCGGGAAACACTGCGGTTTTGCGGCGCCACAATCGGTCGACGCCGAGACCCGCGGACCGGAGAGGAGCCAGGGCGGGTGCTCCACGAGCTTTACCCCTACGAACGTGAAGGGTTGTCGACCCGGTACAACGCCTGCGAGACGAGCCAGCTGTTCCTTATTGGGGCGGCGCAGTGCTTGCGTGGCGGTGATGAGGTGAGCTTGGCTGTGATCCGAGATGCCCTGCGGGCAGCGGGGGAGTACATGCTCCGCCACCTCGAAGACGACCTGTTCTGGGAGGACCCGCGCCAGGCGGGGGCGGAGCGGTACCTCCTCTCCTCCACCTACTGGAAGGACTCGTTCCTCCCCGGGCAGCGAAGGCTGCAGTTCCCGGTGGCGTACACCCTAGTCCAGGCCCAGACGGTCGCTGCCTTCCGCGCGCTGGCCGCGCTGACCGAGCCCCTTGACCTCGGGTTCTCCCCCGCCACCCTCGCTCGGCAGGCCCGGGCCACAGCGGGAGCGATCTGGCGAAATCTATGGGACGAGGACACCGCCTACCCTGCCCTGGCCCATGACGGGAGAGGCCTCGTCCCGGGGGTGAGCTCAGACGGGCTGCATCTGCTCGCCTACCTCAGGCCGGAGGACGTGCCCCTAGAGAAGCGGGAGCGGATCCTCGGCCGGGCGGGTGAGCTGGCCACCCCCCACGGATTCCGTACCTATGCCCCTGGTCAGCCGGACTACTCCTCCACTGGGTACCACCAGGGCGCGATTTGGCCGTTTGAGCAGTGGTTCATCGGCCGAGGGGCGATCGTCCACGGCCTCCCCGACGTCCTCGCCACCGCCGAGCGGGTGCTCTACGCGCTTGCCGACCTTGGGTTCGTTGAGCTATTCTACTGGGACGAGGAGAAAGGCCTCCGTGGACCAGGCGAGATCCCTGGCGAAGGGTGTGACCTTCAGCTGTGGTCGGCCGTGGTCCCCGAGGGGTTCCGTCGTTTGCTATCCGGAGGTGAACGGGGGGGTACCCCCTAGTCCATGGAAGCATTGGGCATCGAGCAGTACGTACCCTACGTCGGGGAGGAGATGGTGGCAGCCGTGTTCCAGGCGGCGCGCCCCCTGTACGGACTACGGCTCCTGCACGTGAACTCCACGTTCCACGGGGGAGGAGTGGCGGGGATGCTCCACTCGCTCATCCCTCTGATGAACGACGTTGGGATCAACGCCGACTGGAGCCTGCTGTATGGGGATCCTTCCCTGTTTCAGGTCACCAAGAAGCTCCACAACGCTCTCCAGGGAGAGCCCGTCGAGCTGACCGACCGCGAGGTGGCCGACTACCTGCGGGTGAACGAGGCGTTCGCTCGGTACAGCCCTCTCGCGGACCATGACATCATCATCGTCCACGACCCGCAACCTCTCCCCATGATCCGCTACCAACAGCGGGTGAACCCCTGGGTGTGGCGGTGCCACATCGACATCTCCACACCTCACGACTTGGTATGGGAGGCACTCAAACCGTTCATCCTCCGCTACGACGGGGTGGTCGTCTCGTCGGAGGCGTTCCGCAAGCCCGATCTCCCTGTAGACACCCACATCATCGCCCCGGCCATCGATCCCCTGTCTGAGCTCAACCGGGAGTTGACTACAGACGAACTGGCGAAGAAGCTCGATCAGTACAAGATTCCCCTCGATAAACCCATCCTCGTCCAGGTGTCCCGGTTCGACAAGTGGAAGGATCCGCTGGGCGTGCTGGAGGTGTTCCGGCGGGTAAGGGAAGCGGTGGACTGCCGGTTGGTGATGGTAGGGAATATGGCTACCGATGATCCCGAGGGGCCGCAGATCTTCTCTCAGGTGCAGGAGCAGGTGCAGGAGATGGGGGATGTGCACCTCATCACCCAAACCGATGCCCTCCTCGTGAATGCCCTCCAGAGGTCGGCGGCGGTGGTGATGCAGCTGTCCCGCCGTGAGGGGTTCGGCCTCACTGTGTCCGAGGCACTGTGGAAGGAGACCCCGGTCGTGGCGACCAACGTGGGGGGGATCCCCCAGCAGGTCCTCCACGGCCAGACCGGCTACCTCGTCGAGCCCGGCGATTACGAGGGGGCGGCGGGCCTCGTGACGCGGCTGCTGCAGGATCCCGAGCTTCGCCAGCGGATCGGCTCCCAAGGCCGGGAACACGTGCGCCAGAACTTCCTCATGCCGCGCCTCCTCCTTGACTGGTTGAGGGTGCTGGTTGAGCTAGCTTAACCCCGGCACCCCCGGGTGAGGAACGGGAATTGCCTCCTGGTTGGGGAGGAGAGAGCGGGCCCGCGCCGATTAGCCCTCCCGCCCGGAGCCGGGTACCATGCCCAAGAAGGAGGGATCAGTATGGCACCGAAGAAGCTCAAGGACATGCTGAACATGGCGATCTCCCGGGAGATCCAGGTCTCGATCCAGTACATGTGGCAGCACGTGCGGGCCACGGGGATCGAGTCGCTCGAGGTCACGGACCGGCTGAAGAAGATCGCGATCACGGAGATGAAGCACGCCGAAGCGATCGCGGAGCGGCTGGACTACCTCGGGGGCGAGCCGACGACCGAACCGGCGCCGATCGAGGTCGGGAAGACTCTCTCCCAGATGATCGACCTCGACATCAAGGCCGAGGAGGAGGCGATCGCCCTCTACCGCGACATCATCAAGCTCGCGATGAAGGAGGAGGACTTCACTACGAAGAAGCTGTTCGAGGGGATCCTTGCCGACGAGGAGGAGCACCACAACGAGTTCCAGGTGTTCAAGGGCCGCTAGATGGGGTGGCGGGAGCGTCTGCAGCGGGAGTACCTCGAGGCGGACCGCGAGTTCGTCGAGGAGGTCCTTCCCCTCGGCACCGTGGACGCGAGCGCGTTTGGGCTGATCGCCGATGCGACGCGGTACGTCCTCGTGCGCGAGGGGGGGGAGGTCCACATCCGCCCCGAGATCGCGTCCCTCGACGAGGTGCTGCGGTCGCTTGCCCAGGCCGGCTCCGCCGTGGCGAGGGACGATGCCCGCGCGGCGGTGATCCGCTTCGCCTCCCTCTGGGAGGGGAAGGCCCGCGCGCGGGGGAGATGGGACGAGACGGTCGGCACGGCGGAGGCGGCGGGGGAGGTCACGGCGGTGGAGCGGCGGCAGGACGAGAAGCCCTTTTGGAAGCGGCTTTTTCGTGGATAGGGGCAAACGAAAACCGGGCCTCGGCCCGGCACAAAGAGAAGTACGACAGCCGTAGCCCCTTGTCAAGGGGGTAGGGCAGATGTCTCGGTCCGTGGGCGGAGGGAGGGCCTAGCGATGGACCTCGTTGTGCGGATCGCCGGCGCGGCGGGGCAGGGTGTGCAAACCCTTGGCGACATCCTCGCGCGCAGCCTCTTCCGCCGTGGCCTGTACGTCCACGGGGAGCTCTCCTACCACTCCCGGATCCGGGGTGGGGAGAACGCGTTCACCCTCCGCATCGGGGACGCTCCCGTCGCGGCCCCGGCGCGCGACGCTGACCTCCTCCTCGCTCTGAACGAGGAGATGTTCGATCTGTACCGGTCCCACCTTCGCGCGGGGGGGCGCGTGGTCGCGGACGAGGGGGTGAAGGACGATGTCGTCACATCCGTGCCTGCGGTGCGCCTCGCCCGGGAGGAGGTCGGGCTCCCCATCGCGGCCGGGGTGGTCCTCCTCGGGGCAGCGGCGCGGCTCCTCGGGCTCGATCCGGGCATCGTGGGTGACGAGGTCCGTGGCGCATTCGGGGAGAAGGCGGAGCCGAACCTGCGCGCGCTCGCCCTCGGCTACGAACAGGTCCGGGGCGAGGTGGGGCGCCTTCCTCCTCCCCAGTTTGGGCGTGGGGAGAAGATGCTCCTCACCGGCGGGCAAGCGGTAGGGGCGGGGGCGATCGCTGCTGGCTGTCGGTTCCTCTCCTCCTACCCCATGACCCCGGGGACGCCGGTCATGGAGTTCCTCGCCCACTACGCGGCGGAGTACGGGATCGTCGTCGAGCAGGCCGAGGATGAGATCGCAGCGATCAACATGGCGCTTGGGGCCTCCTACGGTGGGGCCCGATCCATGGTCACCACCTCCGGGGGCGGGTTTGCGTTGATGGTGGAGGGGCTGTCCTTGGCGGGGATGATCGAGACCCCGATTGTGATCCACCTCGGCCAGCGGCCGGGCCCGGCTACAGGCCTCCCCACCCGAACCGGGCAGGAGAACCTCCTGTTCGCCCTTCACGCGGGCCACGGCGAGTTCCCCCGCTACCTCGTTGCCCCCACGGACCCCGAGGACGCGTTCTACCTTACGATGCGGGCCTTCGAGCTCGCGGAGGAGTACCAGGTCCCCGCGATCATCCTCACCGATCAGTTCGTGGTGGACTCGTATCAGGTTGTCCCGGCCCTCGATCCAGCGCGGGTCGCACTGCGCAGCCATGTCCTCGCCGCGGACGAACTGGCGCGAATGGAACGCTACGATCGGTTCTCCCTCACCCCAAGAGGGGTTTCGCCCCGCGCGCTCCCGGGGGTGTCCGGCAAGCTCGTCCTCGTGGACTCCGACGAGCACGACGCCTTCGGCCGGATCACTGAGGACCTCGCGATCAGGAAGGCGATGGTGGAAAAGCGCCTGCGCAAGGGGGATGGGCTCCGGGGAGAGGTTGCGCCCCCCGAGGTCTACCCGGCGGGGCGGCTCCGTGGGAAGCGGGTTCTCCTCGGGTGGGGGTCCACCTATGGGGCAATCCGGGAAGCAGTGGAGATCCTCGGGGATGAGTACGCCCACGTCCACCTCCGCGAGCTCTGCCCCCTGCGGACCGAGGAGCTCGAGCGGGTGTGGGATGAGGCTGACGAGGTCGTCCTCGTGGAGGGGACGGCCACCGGACAGATGGGGAAGTGGATCGCTGCCGAGACGGGCCTTCGACCGCGCCGGTTAGTCCCTCGTTATGACGGACGGCCGTTCACCGCTCGGGAGATCGTCGAGGGGGTGAGAGGATGAACGCGGAGCAGTACCTTGCAGATGTGGAGCTCGCGTGGTGCCCGGGATGCGGGAACTTCCAGATCCGGAAGGCGTTGGCCCAGGCCCTCTCTTCCCTGGGCCTTCCCCCGCACCGGGTCGTCCTCGTCACCGGGATCGGCCAGGCGGCGAAGATCGTGCACTACCTCACCGTGAACGGGTTCAACGGCCTTCACGGGCGGACGATCGCCGCCGCGGCCGGGCTCAAGCTCGCCCGGCCCGATCTCACCGTGATCGCTGAGTCTGGGGATGGTGACCTGTACGGCGAAGGGGGGAACCACCTCCTCCACAACATCCGCCGCAACGTGGACCTCACCGTGATCGCCCACGACAACCGTGTCTACGGGCTCACCAAGGGCCAGGCCTCCCCCACGGCCCCATTGGGATACACGACCCGCGCCCAGCCGTTCGGCTCCCTCTCTTCCCCATTGAACCCGCTTGCCCTCGCTGTGGCCCTTGGTGCCCCGTTCGTGGCCCAGAGCTTCTCCGGGGAGGTGGAGCGGACGGGTCGGCTCATCGCCGACGCCATTCGGCACAAGGGGTTCTCCCTCGTGAACGTCCTCCACCCCTGTCCGAGCTGGAACAGGGTCCAGAACTTCGCGTGGTATAAGGAGCGGCTCGCTCCCTTGGAGGAAGGGGGCCACGACAAGCGGGATCGGATGAAGGCCCTGGCGGTAGCCCTCCTCGGCGGGGAGCGGATCCCAATCGGGGTCCTGTACGAGGAGGAACGACCGACGTTCGAGGAGCAGCACCCCGTCCTCTCCGGCGACCCGGTTGGGCTCCGTCCCCTCCCGCGACCGGAGGAGGTCCGGCGCCTGGTGGCGTCGTTCTCCTAGGCCCCGAGAGTGCGGTACGGGCTCTGGCACGGGGGGCGAGCGGTGTAGTGGATCCGGCCAGCGCCGAGGTCCATGACGACGGAGAGCGATGTCCGGTAGTTCAGATCCAAGGGGAAGAGGGGGCTTTCATGCCGGCACACGGAGTCGGGATGCCCTTCGTGGTCGCGCAGGGAGTCCTGGACGCTCGCGAGCGAGAGGGGACCCCGCCCCGCCGCGCCGACAAGGAGCTCCGTCAGGCGTCTCTGGCGGAGGTCGGTCGAGCGGCGCTCCTCGGCGAGGGGCTCCCGCACGTCCAGCGTGTCCTTGGCAAGGAAGTGGTTGGCGTGGACGAGGATCCCATCAGCTGGCTCCACGCGGGCGGTTCCGTTCGGCGCTCGCTCCAACGACACAGCTTCCCCGGTCGTGGCGTCCCCGAGGAGGAAGTTCGCCGATCCCGGCGCCCCCCCGTCCGCGACCGCCGCAATCGCACGCTCGAGGTCGGGGGAAGAGAGGACGCGCCACGTTCGGACGTGGAACGGGACCCCCTCCCCGTCCCAGTGGTCGCGGTGCGACAGGAGGCCATTCACGGCGAGGCCGATCCCGGCTGAGTTGAGGCCGATCTTTCCCCCAGCGATCCCGGCCTCGGTGAACGCAATCACGGTGAGGTCGCCCCAGGCGACCCTCAGCCATAGTCCCTCCACGTCGGGGAACCAATCCCAGTTCTCCCCGAGGAGAAGCCTCCCCCCCGTGCGCGCGGGGAGGAGGGCGAACGAGGTGCACGCCGTGGCGAGCCCCGTCGCGGCGAACTCCCCGTAGAAGAGCTCGTACCGGGCGTTGAGGGCAGCGATCGCGAGGAGGGGGAACCCGGAACCCGCGGCCACGCCCTCCACCATCGCCGCGTAGGGGGGGTCCAGCTCTGCCACGCGAGCGAACCACACCCCCGCCCGGCGGAGGACCTCCTCCCACCCAAGGCCGATCTCGTCTCGGTAGCGGCGGGTGTAGAGGGCGAGGTTGGTCGCGATGAGGGCCTTCGCCCCGCGGCCATGGCCGTATCCGATCGTGTACGGATCCCCGGCGAGGTCGAGGAGGGGGCATTCCTCCGTCATGGGAGGCCCCCTGCACCCGATCCACGGCGGGGGGCGCGGGACCAAGCGCGCTCCTTGCCCATCGCGGCCTTCCCAATCTCGATCATCGCATCCCCCGACCTCCGAGCGGCCCCGCTCGAACCGCGCAGGGCTGGGCATCTCCCAGTTGGATCCTACGGGAGCCCGTGCGGAAGCGCAATCGCGGGGACATCCCCGTGAGAGGGAGGCAACTTCCCTGGGCCGCTCAGTCCGCGAGGCGATGGACGGAGCGGTACACCTCCCGCCGGCTCAGGTTCAGCTGGTCGGCCGTGATCTTGCGGGCTTCCTGGGGGGAGAGGCCGGCAGTGAGGAGGCCTTTGTACACCTGGCGCGCCCTCTCCCGGGGGACCGCAGGCGATCCTGGCTCGTCGGGAGGCCCGACCACGACCACGATCTCCCCCCGGATCTCCGCCCGCTCGGCGAACTGGCGCCGCACCTCGTCGGCGGTTCCGCGCACGAACTCCTCGTGGACCTTCGTCAGCTCGCGGGCGACGACCACCGGCCGGGCGGCCGCCACCTGGGCGAGCTCCTCCAGCGTGGCGCGGATCCGGTGGGGGGACTCGTAGAAGACGACCGTCCAGTCCACGGTGCCCACCGTCTCAAGGGCCCGCCGACGGGGGCCCTTGAGACGGGGGAGGTGGCCGAGGAAGAGGAACCGGTCCAGCGGAAGTCCCGACGCGACGAGGGCGGCGAGGAGGGCGCTCGGCCCGGGAACGGGCACCACGGGGATCCCCTCCGCCACGCACGCCCGCACCAGCGGATAGCCGGGGTCGGAGAGGAGCGGCGTCCCCGCATCCGAAACGAGGGCCACCTTCTTCCCCTCGCGGAGGAGGGCCAGCACCTGGTGGGTCCGCTCCTCCTCTGCCCCCTGGTACAGGCTGGGGGCAAACGGGGTGTGGATGCCGTAATGGGAGAGGAGCACCCGCGTCCGCCGGGTGTCCTCGCCGACGATGAGGTCAGCCTCGCGCAGGGTCTGCAGCGCGCGGAGGGTGATGTCCGCGAGGTTTCCGATCGGGGTCGAGCACACGAAGAGCGTCCCCGCCATGCCCGGATTATCGGCTCTCCTCACTGGGGATCACAGCCCCCGGTTGCAGTTGGCAGCGCCGGCGGCTAAGGTTCGCTCGTGAACGAACATCTCCGTGATCTGCGCGACCGCATTGAACGCCTCGGGCAGAGCCTCGGTGCGGATGCGCTGCGGGCGAAGGTGAAGGCGATCGAGGAGGAGATGGCCCGCCCCGGGTTCTGGGAGGATCGGGCGACAGCCCAGGGCAAGGTGCGGGAGCTCGAGGCCGCCAAGGACCGCCTCGGCGGGTACGACCACCTCACAGCGGCCCTCGACGAGGTCGAGGTCCTGTTCGAGGTCGCGGAGGAAGAGGGGGACGCGGGGGCGCAGGCCGAGGCCGAGGAGGCACTGGCCAAGCTCGCGGAGGAGATGGAGCGGGTACGGATCCAGCTCCTCCTCTCCGGCCCCTACGATGGGAACGACTGCTTCCTCGCCCTCAACGCCGGGGCCGGGGGCACGGATGCCCAGGATTGGACGGAGATGCTCCTCCGCATGTACACCCGATTCTGCGAGCGAGCGGGGTTTGCGGTGCGGCTCGTGGACGAGACGCCCGGCGAGGAAGCGGGCCTCAAGTCCGCGACCCTCGAGGTGAAGGGCCGCCGCGCCTACGGGCTTCTCAAGGGCGAATCCGGCGTGCACCGCCTGGTCCGCATCTCCCCGTTTGACAGCCAGGCCCGCCGTCACACCTCGTTCGCCTCGGTCACGGCCACGCCGGTCGTCCCGGAGGACGATCTCGTTATCTCCGAGGACGACCTCCGGATCGACTCGTTCCGCGCTGGAGGGCCCGGCGGGCAGCACATGCAGAAGAACGAGACCGCGGTCCGCATCACCCACCTCCCCACCGGGATCGTCGTTGGATGCCAGAACGAGCGCTCTCAGCTCCAGAACAAGCTCACCGCGTTGCGGATTCTCCGGGCGCGGCTCCGGGCGCTCATGGAGCAGGAACACGCGCGGAAGATCGAGGAGCTGCGGGGGGAGCTCGCCGACATCGAGTGGGGGCACCAGATCCGGTCCTACGTTCTGCAGCCGTACCAGCTGGTGAAGGACCACCGCACCGGGGTCGAGGTGGGGAACGTCCAGGCCGTGCTCGACGGCGACCTGTGGCCGTTCATCTGGGCATCGCTTGAGGCGGGACAGGCTTCGCAGAAGGCTTAGCTCGTCTGTGGCCTCCCCTTGAGAGCATCGCCCCCCGGAGGGAGGGCGTGGCACGCACCTCGCGTTCCCCCTGCCCCGCGGGTCCAGGGCGTAGCGCACCGCACGCCGAGCGACGTCAGTGGAATGCCCACTCCGCAACGGGTACGGCCAAGCTTCCCCCGGTGCTGAGGCTGATCCAGGCATTGGCCATGAAGCCCGCCCAGGGTGAGCCCCGCTTGCGGCTCCGCAGGCGCTCCTCGTCCCGTGGGCCGCTCCGGTTAGGCTCAAGCGCCATTCCTGCACGAGCAGGGTGAACGCGTAGGGCTGGCCGAACGCGTCCACCGCGAACCCTCCCGCCGGACGGGGTCTAGCCGAGCCCCAGCTGCCACGTGTATTCCCCCGGGGGCCGTTTCACGGGATCGATCGGTGTCTGGGAACAGGACGCCCTACCCACTGAGTCACAACTTGTGAACCTACCTCTAGAGGGCTAGGACCGGGGAAGTGCACCTCTCCGCCATCAACCCTCATCCGCCACCACTCGTGCCAGGGCCCAGAGAAGGTCGAGCACGTTCGCCATTCGTGCACCGTACTCATAGCGGTAGCATCCAAAGCCATCGAGTATCGTGCTTGGCTCAAGGCCAACAAACCGGATGGTTCGCTCGTGGTCGATGATCAGAGGTCCTGGACACCCGTAGTAGAGCTGGGCGATCTTCCCATCCTGGTCCCAGACGATCTCCCAAAATGGTGCGAACTTGTCAAGCCAGGCCGCTGGTGGTAGCTCCGGATCAGTGATGACCATGACGAGGGCGACCTTGGACCGGTATTCCTCAACGCCTGCTACGCTCTCACCAAACTTGCTGACTTCCTCACAGATGTCCCTCGAAGGACAGCCGGGGCAATCACGAAGCTCTCCCATGCCCGCGGCGCAGAGGCGTGGGGAGATGAGAACAACAACCGTCGCTTGGGCGCTCAGCTGGGACAAGGTGACCTCGCGGCCGTCCAGGGTTTGGGCGTTGAAGTCAGGCGCGGGCCAACCCGGAGCAAACACCGGCCGATTGCACAAGGATTGCTCAACCCGTTCTACCCGGACCCGTCGGCCGCTTGGGCTCACCTCGGCAAGGGCGTAGCATTGGGTACCGATCGCGAACGTCTCTCCCGGAAGGAACGTCTCATATGGACAGGAGGGACAAAGCCGGCCATCGCCGTCATTGTCTACAAGGACACCAGTATGTTCGATGTCGTCGTATCGACCGTCACCATTGGCGTCGTAGATGCCGTACAAGAGCGTCCTCCCCTCGACATCCAGTAGCCCCTGCTGGAATCCTCCAGAACGTGCGTGAAGGGAGTACGGGGAGAGATGCCCGGACTCGGGCATAATGATGGGGTCCCAACTGTAATCGGGCGCCGCGCTGAGGCGGATCGAATAGGGGAGATGCCCTTCTGCACCGTAGTCGACGAGAACCGTGTACTGCCAAACATATTCATGCCATCCGTACTTCCACATCCAAAGGCCGTCTCCATCGTCGGTTAGATCTCTATTGCCATTCGAGTCTAGCCAAAGTCGAGGGCCCCCGCCGTCCCCGGGCCAGAACGCAACATGGACTACGGTGTTCTCCCCGCTGCCTAACTGCAGCATGCCGTACCAGATCTCGTTTCCTCCCCGAGGCATTGCAAACAGCGCCTCGTGCGGCTCGGACGTAAGGGGAATCGTGGTTGGCTGCTCCCACCACACAGGACATCTCCCAAGCTCAGGCAGTAGCCCTATGAAAGGTTGCACCTGAGCGAGCGCGGGAACCGAACCCACCACGGCTGCGAGGGCCACCACCGCCACCTTCATCCACCGTGCCATCTCCATCACCCCCTGTGAAAGTGACTCCGATTCTAGGGTCCTGCTCTCCGTCAAGTCCAGCGGGAGGGATACGGGTCGTCTTGCTCGCCGCGGACGCTGGATCGGTGCCGGGAGCTTGGCTACGGGATTCCGAGGAAGGAGAGGATCCCGCGGAGGATCCCGTCCGCGATCTTCTCTTGGTAGGCAGGGTCGAGGAGCTTCGCCCGTTCACCGGGGCAGGAGAGGTACCCCACCTCCACAAGCGCGGTCGGGAGCGAGGCGTGGCGGAGGTAGAGGGTCTGGCGGTGGACGCCCCGGTCGGGCGCCCCGGTGGCCGCCGTTACGGCCCGTTGCACCTCCCGCGCCAGCCGCAGGCTCTCCCCTCCGGCGCCTGTATCCACCCACGTCTCGACGCCGCATACGATGGGGTCGCGGTAGTAGTTGGCGTGGATGGAGAGGTAGAGGCTCGCGCCGACGGCCGCGGCGAGTTCGAGCCTTTCGAGGAGGGTCGGGTAGGCATCGGAGGAACGGGTGAGGATCACCCGCAGGCCCGAGCTTGAGGCAGCCCTCTCTTGGACGCGGAGGGCGATCGCCAGGTTCACATCTTTCTCCTGAACTTCGGCGACGACCGCTCCCGGGTCGTGGCCGCCGTGCCCGGGGTCGACCACGACCACCACCGCCGTCGGGGGGGGCTGCGACAGGCTTGCCACGATCCCCACCGTGAGCACGACGACGAAGCTGAACAGGAGGAGGACGATGGCCGACTTGGGCACGGGGGGAGGATACGGGGGAGGGACGTGGTGGGGCGGGGCGGATGTCCCTTGCGGAGGTTCCCTTCTGCAACCCTTGACAGAGCGCCCCTTCCGGGGTAGGTTTCCATGTTGAAAATGAGTTTCGATTTCCCAGTGCCCCTGTCCTCCCTTCCCCCCGGGGGAGTGGGGAGGGTGGTGGCGGTCCATGGCGGTCGGGGTCCCTCCCTCCGCCTGCGGCGGTTGGGGGTGCGGCCGGGGGCCCTCGTCCGCGTCGCGACCGTGGGGGGATGGGGGGGCCCGGTCCTCGTGGAGGTGGATGGCTGTCAGGTCGCCCTCGGCCGCGGCCTCGCCCGGCACATCCTCGTCGAGCCCTGCGGCCCCTCACCGCGCGATGGCCACTGACCGCTGGGGCGCAGGAAAGGAAGGGCGCAACCCTCAGCGGGTCGCCCTCGTTGGGCAGCCCAACGCCGGGAAGTCCACCCTGTTCAACGCCATCGTCGGGTACCGCGCGGTGGCATCGAACTTCCCCGGGACGACGGTGGAGGCCCTGCGCGGGCGGGCGAACATCGGCGGGCGCCGCGGGGAGGTCGTGGACCTCCCCGGCACGTATTCCCTCCTCGGGGGCGACCTCGCGGAGCGGGTGACGCGGGAGTTCCTCCTCTCCGGGGACGTGGATGCGGTCATCCAGGTCGCTGATGCCTCCCTCCTCGGTCGGTCGCTTGCGCTGACCCTCGAGCTCGCCGAGCTCGGGATCCCGATGGTCCTCTGCCTGAACATGATGGACGAGGCGGAACACAAGGGGATCTCGATTGACGTGGACGCGCTCGCGGATCTCCTTGGGATCCCGGTCGTAGCGGCGGTGGCGAGCCGTGGGCAGGGGCTGAGCGAGCTCCTCGCGTCCCTCCCCGCCGCCAAACCGGCGCGACGTCCTCCCTACGCGGCCGATGTCGAGCGGGCCCTGGCCCGAATCGTGGCGACGCTCAAGGGGGATCCCGGCGCTCCGATCCACCGTGCCGCCCAGCTCCTCGGGGGGGAGGGCGGACAGGCCGCGCTCGATCCTCAGACAGCGCGCGCGGTGGAGGAGGCTCGGGCCGAGCTTTCCCAGGGGCGGGGCGAGGATCCGGGGGTGATCCTCGCCGATGAGCGCCACGCCCAGGCGATGCGCCTGTTCGAGGCCGTGGCCCGGGTTGGCCGGCCCCAAGTCGGGTGGAGGGAGAGGCTCGACGACGTCCTCATGCACCCCGTGGCTGGCTACCCCTTCCTCGTCCTCATCCTCCTCGGCCTGTTCGCCCTCGTGTTTTGGGCGGGGGGGACGGTGGAGGGGATCCTCTCCCCATGGCTGGACGGGCTCTCGGGGCGGATTGCGGCCGCGCTGGGCACGGGCCCGCTGGCGGCCCTCCTCGGCGGGGCGTGGGATGGCCTCGGGGCAGGGATCGCAATCGTCCTCCCCTACCTCGTCCCGTTCCTGCTCCTTCTCGCGTTCCTCGAGGACGTGGGGTACATGCCGCGGGTGGGGTTCCTCCTCGATGGCCTGATGCACAAGGTCGGCCTCCACGGAAAAAGCGTGATCCCGTTCCTCCTCGGCTACGGGTGCACGGTTCCCGCCGTGCTCGCCACGCGCATCCTCGATGACGAGCGGGATCGGCTTGTCACGGCCGCGTTGGCGGTGATGATCCCCTGCGCCGGGCGGACGATCGTCATCATGGGCCTCGTCGGGAGGTACGTGGGGCCCGGGGTAGCGCTCCTCCTCTACGTGGGCAACGTGGCCGTGGTCGCGCTGGCGGGGTGGGTCCTCACAAGGCTTCTCCCCGGGGAGGGACCGGGGCTGATCCTGGAGATCCCCCCCTACCGCCGCCCGCGGGCGAAGAACCTCCTCGGGAAGACGTGGCTCCGGCTGAAGGGGTTCATCGCGCTGGCGTGGCCCCTCCTCGCCGTGTCGAGCGGCCTCCTCGCCCTGGCCGAGGCGTTGGGGTGGGCACGAGGTCTCAACGCGTCCGTGCGGTTCCTTACCTGGCCGCTCGGGCTCCCCTCCGAGGCCGGGGTCCCGCTCGTCCTCGGCATCCTGCGGAAGGAACTCTCCCTGGTGATGCTCGACCGGGCGCTCGTGGGTGGGGTGGCGGCCCTGACCCACGCCCAGATGATCGTGTTCACTGTGTTCGTCCTGTTCTACGTTCCCTGCCTGGCTACCGTCGGGGCATTGGGCAAGGAGCTCGGCTGGCGGCGGACGGGGCTCGTCGTCCTCGGGACGACGGCGGTCGGGCTCCTCCTCGGGGCCTTCGTCCGGCTCCTCGTCTAGCCAGGGGAGCGGGGGCCGAAGAGGAGGGTGCCGAGGCGGATCATCGTCGCCCCTTCCTCGACGGCTACCTCCCAGTCCGCGCTCATCCCCATGGACAGGGTATCGAGGGCAAAGCCTTCGTCCCGTAGCGCCGCGAAGAGCTTCCGCATCGCCCGGAAGTGGGGCCGCGCGTCCTCCGGCCTCTCCCCGGCGGGGGGGATGGCCATCAGGCCCCGCAGGTGGAGCGAGGGGAGGGCGCGAACCTCCCGGGCGAGGGTGGGGATCTCCTCGGGGGGAACTCCCCCCTTGTGGGGCTCGCGGCCGATGTTGACCTGGAGGAGGACGGGAAGCTCCTTCCCGTGGGCGGCGCAGGATGCGGAAAGCCGCCGGGCGAGCTCGGCGGAGTGGATCGTCTGTACCCAATCGAACACCCGCGTTGCCCGGTTCACCTTGTTCGTCTGGAGGCGGCCGATCATGTGCCACGTCGCCGGCTCGAGGACAGCCCCCTTCTTCCGTTCCGCGTCCTGGACGTAGTTCTCCCCGATGTGGCCGATCCCCGCCGCGATCGCCTGTCGGACCTCGTCCGGCGTCCACCCCTTCGTCGCCGCGACGACCGTCACCCCGGACGGAACCCGCCGCAGGACCTCTCGGCAACGCTGAGCGATCGCTTCCGATGGTGACATCGCCAGCGAGGATATCCGGGGATAGGAGTGTCTTGCCAGGCCCGGACGTGCCGACGTACGATATCCCGCCATGCGCGAGGCGATGCTATGGGAAGGGGCCGGGGAGGGGCGGGTGCGGTGCGCGCTCTGCGCCCACCGGTGCCTCATCCCTCCCGGGGGGCGCGGCGTGTGCTCTGTCCGCGAGAACCGGAACGGGACGCTCCACACCCTCGTCTACGGCCGCCTCGTGTCCCAGACCCTCGACCCGATCGAGAAGAAACCCCTCTACCACTTCCTCCCTGGCTCGCCGGCCCTCTCCATCGCCGCGATGGGGTGCAACTTCCGGTGCGACTTCTGCCAGAACCACGTCATCTCCCAGTACCCGCGGGAGCACCGGGGAGGGATCCTCGGGGAACCTGTCTCGCCCGAGGACGTGGTGCGGGCCGCTCGGGACACCCACGCCCCGATCATTGCCTACACCTACACCGAGCCGGCGGTGTTCTTCGAGATGTGCTACGACACGGGGAAGATCGCCCATGGGCAGGGGATCCGGAACGCCTTCGTCACCAATGGCTACCTGACCGAGGAGGCCCTTGCCGAGGCCCAGGGCTGGCTCCACGCTGCTAATGTGGATCTCAAGGCGTTCTCGGACGACTTCTACCGCCGGTACTGCGGCGCCTCCCTCCAGCCCGTGCTCGATACGATCCGGCGGATGGTGGCCCAGGGGATCTGGGTCGAGGTGACGACGCTCGTCATCCCGGGACGGAACGACGCGGACGAGGAGCTGGGATGGATCGCGCAGTTCCTCGCCGGGGTCTCCCCCGATATTCCGTGGCACGTGTCGCGGTTCGTCCCCTCCTATCGGGCCCAGGACCTCCCGCCGACCCCGCTGGAGACCCTCCGCCGGGCGCGGGACATCGGGCGCGAGGCGGGCCTACGGTTCGTGTACCTGGGGAACTTCCCCGGCGAGGGGGAGGACACGACCTGCCCCTCCTGCGGCCGGCTCGTCATCCGGCGCTACGGGTTCCAGATCGTCAGGAACGCGCTCCTCGAGGGCCATTGTCCGCACTGTGGTGAGGCGATCCCCGGCGTCTGGAGCTAGCGGCGGAGGGTGATCCGGCGGCGGTCGTCGCCCGCGTGTTCGAGCGTGACCCACACAGCCTGGGGCGGGATGAGGTCCGCGATCCGGTCCGCCCACTCCACGGCCGTCACCCCGGCGGACGGGGGGAGGAGCTCCTCGAGCCCGACCTCGGCGAGCTCGCGGGGGGAGGTGATCCGGTAGGCATCGAGGTGGTGAAACGGGATCCTCCCCTCGTAGCTGCGGGCGAGGAGGAAGCTCGGCGAGAGGATGGCCTCCTTCACGAACAGCCCGCGGGCAAGGCCTCTTACGAACGTCGTCTTCCCCGCCCCGAGCTCCCCGACGAGGGCCACCACATCCCCATCCGTGAGGAGGGAGGCGAGCCCGAACCCCACCTCCTCCGTCTCCTCCGGGCCGTGGGTGCTGACGATCCGCTCCATCTAGGTCCGGATGCGAGCCCCGAGCGGCTGGAGGCGGGCGAGGATCCGCCCCACCGCCGCCTCGACCTCGTCCGAGGCCAGGGTCCGCTCCGGGTCGCGGAACGTGACCTCGTAGGTCAGGCTGAGGTGGCCGGCGGGGACGCCCTCCCCGCAGTAGAGGTCGTACAGGAACGCGCTCTCGACGAGCGGCTCGGCGAGGAGCTCTCCCCGGACGATCCCTTCGGGGATGTCCTGGGGCACGAGGAGGGACAGGTCGCGCTTCGAGGCCGGCGAACGGGGGAGGGGGTGGTGTTCGGGAGGGCGGGCCGCCATGCGGAGGGGAGGAAGGGCCAGCTCCAGCGCCAACACCCGCCGCTCGCCGGGGAGGGCGGCCCTCAGGGCGGGGGAGAGCTCGCCGAGCCATCCGATCAGCGTCCGCGGCCCGCGGCCCTCACGGGGCGCGAGGTAGATCCCGGCCCGGCGGTAGGGGTGGAGCCGGACGTCCTCGATCTCCCCGAGGGCGGCGTTCTCGATGCGCAGGGCGGTGAGGAGGGCGTCGAGGAGCCCCTTCAGGTCCGCCGGGGAGTGCTCCCGCTTCCCAGAGAGGGGGAGGGGGGAACGGCCGGCGAGGGCGATCCCCACGCGGTCCTCCTCCGTCACCGCCCCATCGCGGCGCAGGAACACGCGGCCGACCTCGAACACGGCCACGCCCGGCGCCTGGGCTTCGAGGTTCCCCCGCACGACCGCGAGGAGCCCGGGGAGGAGGCTCGGCCTCAGCCCATCCCCGCCCTGGGCGAGCGGGTTCCGCAGCCTCACCTCGGCCTCCTCCGCGGGGAGGAACCCCGGGGTGTAGGCCTCGACGAGGCCCAGCGCGGCGAGGATCCCCCGCACCCGGTCCGCGAACGCTTCCCGGGGGTCCTTCCTCCCGATCCGGGGCTCGGTTCGCGGGGCGAGGGCCGGGATCCGGTCATAGCCGTACAGGCGGGCGACCTCCTCGACGAGGTCGATCTCCCGCCCGAGATCCTGCCGGAACGGGGGGATCCGCGCATCCCAGGCATCCCCGCGATCCTGGACGGTGAGCCCGAGGCGGGTCAGGCCCTCCGCGACCTCGGACGGGGGCACCTCGACCCCGAGGAGCTCCGCCACGCGTCGCTTGCGGAGGGAGACGAGGCCCGCCCGTGCGGGAGCGGGGTAGGCGTCCACCGCTCCGCGGGCGATCGCGACCTCTGCCTGCTGGGAGAGGAGGGCGCAGTAGCGGCGGGACGCGAGGTCCGCCATCTCGGGGGACAGGCCCCGCTCGAAGCGCAGGCTTGCCTCGGTGCGGGCGCCCACCGCCCGCGCCGAGCGCCGCACCCGGGCCGGGGCAAACGCGGCCGCCTCGAGGAGGACCTCGCGGGTGCCCGCGCTGACCTCGCTCTCCGCCCCCCCCATCACACCGGCCACGGCCACCGGCCGCACCGCGTCTGCGATCACAAGCACCTCTGGGGAGAGGTCCCGCTCTACCCCATCCAGGGTCCTGATCCTCTCCCCCCGCCTTGCCCGACGGACGACGATCCGCCCCTCGGCGAGCTTCCCCTGATCGAACGCGTGGAGGGGGTGCCCCAGTTCGAGGAGCACGTAGTTCGTGACGTCCACCGCCAGCGCGAGCGGCCGCATCCCGCTCTTGAGGAGCCGTGCCTGGATCGGAACCGGCGATGGGCGATCGGCGATCCCCCGGATGATGCGGGCCACGTAGCGGGGGCAGTCAGTAGGATCCTCGATCTGGACATCGGTCAGGCTGGCGGCGGTGGGGGGAACTTCGGGGAACGAGAGATCTGGATCGCGCACCGTGGTCCGGTACAGGGCGGAGATCTCGCGGGCGATCCCCACGATCCCGAGGAGGTCCGGCCGGTTGGACGTGATCTTGAGGGAGAACACGGTGTCCGGGAACCCAACCAACAGCGCGAGGTCCGCCCCCAGCGGGAGGTCCGGGGGGAGATCCCAGATCCCGGCCGATTTCCCCTCCAGCCCGAGTTCCTTCTGGGAGAGGAGCATCCCCTCGCTCTTCACGCCCCGGATCGTGGCCACGGAGAGTTCCCCCCCCGGAAGGCGGGCACCGGGGAGAGCGAGAGGGAAGAGGCCTCCCGCCCGCGCGTTATCAGCGCCGCACACGACGGTCCGGTGGTCCGTCCCCGTTTCGACATGGCACAGGGAGAGGTTCCTTGCTTTCGGGTGGGGCTCGACCGCCACCACCCGGGCCACGACCACCCCCTCCGCGTCCAGGGACTCGATCCGCTCCACCTCGAGCCCGGCCACGGTCAGCCGCTCGGCGAGCGCCTCCCGCGGGACCTCGGGAAGGTCCACGTACTCGGAAACCCAGTTCAGGGATGCCCGCACCTCTCCTCCTTCCCCCTACAGGCCGACGATGCCCAGATAGAGGACGCCTTCGCCGACGGGGGAGAGGGGCCACCCGATCCCCACCACCGCCGTGAACCCGAGGAGCCCCCCCAGCGCCTCAACTTGGATCATCGCTTCGGCACCGACCTCGAGATAGGTCGGGATTATCTCCCCTCCTTCCCCCTCCCGCCACAGCCGGGCGAGGGAGGCGTAGAGGCGGGAGCGGACCTCGGTCACGAGCGCTGCCCCGCCCAGGGAGTAGTCCGGCCGGAGCGGAGGGAGCCATATCCCTAGCGAGGCGAAGGCCTTCCGGTCCCCGTGGGGCGGGTTCCCCGCGATCCGCGTTCGGAACTCGCTGAGGGCGGGAAGGAAGGCCGACGGGAGGTCGGGGCTGGCCAGGCCGACCCCCACGGTGAGGGTGAGGTAGAGATGGGGAGCGAGGCCGAGGAGCTGGGTGTGGCTGAGCTCCGCTTTCCATCCCTCCGGCGGGATCCAGAGGAGGGACAACCCGCCGCTGTGGGCGCGGGCGAGCTCCTCCTGCCATCCGAGCTCGACGCCGAGCGTCCACAGGGGCTGGCGGGCCACGGTGAACGTGAGCTCGCCCACAGGTTCCCAGTACGTTCCCGCCGAGCCAAGGCGCGGCGTGGCCCACAGGTGGCGGGTCAAGGAGATGGCCCCGACGAGGGTCTCTCCCACTGCGGCCCCCCCCGTCATCGTCCACTCGCGGCCGTAGCGGACCCATCCGCTCACCGCCATCGCCTGGGGGTACACCCCCCACCCGAACCGATCGAGGTAGCGGATCGTCATCCCCTCCGTGGCGGCGTCAGGCTGGACGAGGTAGGCATCGAGGGGCAACTCGTTCCGATCGAGCATCACCACGAACCGGCGGGGCCACGCGTTGTTGAGCCGGTCCACGTCAAGCGCACGGTGATCGGGATCCACCACCGCCTCGCGCACCGGGAACGGGGTGCGGAACTCGATTGTGGCGGACATGGCCCCCGCATCCCAGGTCTGGGAAGATCGCTCCCCCTCCGCCCCTCGGACCTCCACCGTCACGGGCATGTACCCGGTCCCGGCCCGCGTGACGTGGACGGCTGTGACGTGTTCCTCTCCGTCCCTCGCGCGCACCATCCCGGCCGCGGCGTAGTCGGCCCACGCCTCACCGTACACCCACTGGGAGAAGAACACCTCCCAGCCTTCCCCTGTCGCCCCTTCGAGGAGGGCCTGGAGGTCGGAGGACGTGAACATCCCCGACCGCGCTTGGGCATGGGCCTGGCGCAGCACCCCGTCGAACGCCTCCTCCCCCGCAAGCGACGCCGCGGCGCGGAGGACGAGGTACCCCTTGTCGTAGAGGCGCACTGCGGACGCCTGCTCGTAGCGGACTTCGCCCCCTGGCTTGACCACCGCCTCATCGAACCCCGTGAACGCGGTCTGGAGGTAGGGGAGCTCGGTCATGTGCTGGCGGAGGTTCATGAACCCCAGCTGGCGGTTCACCAGCTCCTCCCCGAGGCCGTGTCGTTCGAGTTGGAACACGTTTCCCCCGTCCGCCCCGAACGTATCCTCGTACCAGCGGAGCGCCAGGTACTGGCTCATCCCCTCGGAGAGCCAGTTCTCCGCATCGAGGTCCACCCCGATCCCGATCCCCCACCACAGGTGGGCGAGCTCGTGGGCGAGGATGTACCGGCTGTAGCGGGACAGGATCCCGCCTGCGGTGAGGTCGAACCGGCGGAAGAGCCAGCGGGGGAGGTACACGACCCCATCGGCGGTCATCGCGACCCCAATCTCGTTTGGGTGCTCGACGAGGAGGAGCCGGCCCTCGGGGTAAGGGCCGTACTTCTCCGCGTAGTAGGCGAGGATCTCCGGGAGGTAGGTCGCCAGCGCGCGGACCAGGTCCTCGTCGCCGGGCAGGGCAACCGCCTCGACCTCGATCCCCTGAAGGGGAACCGTCGCCCGGCGCAGGGTCCCCTTGGGCGCGAGGAAGAGCGACACCGAGCGCACGGGCGCGGAGAAGCTGGTTGTGAATGCGGTCCGCTCACCGTCCTCCTCTCGTGTCACCTCTCCCGGCAGGGCGGCCTCCCACCCCGCGGGCACGGTGAGCGTCACCCGGTAGTCGTGCGCCGACAGGAGGAGGGGCCACGTCCCATCCATGGGCGGCGAGGCGGGCAACGGATGCCACCCGAACCGCCACGTGTACACGTCGCCGAGTCTACCTGGCTCGCCAGCCCAGATGTGGGGGAACCTCGTCCGGAACGCGATCAAGAGGTCTCCTTCCCCCTCCGGCAGCTCGACCCGGAGGAGGACATCGTCCAGGGAGTAGGTCTGGAGCGTGGGGGGGGCAGGGTGGAGCTCGAACGGGAGCTCTTCCTCCCCATCTGGGGTGGACCACGCCACCCGCTCAATCACCGTCCACGCAGGGTCGAACCCGCTAACGTAGGACCCGTCCTGCGCCAGGGGGGAGAGGTACGGGTTCGGTTCCCGTCCGAAGTTCCCGAGGAGGGCGAACCACGCTTCTCCAGGGGAGGAGTCCCATCCCATTCGCATCGTGCCGACGATGGCGTGCTCGTCGGGGACGAACGTGGACTCGATCTGCACCGAGGAGGCCAAAGCCTCTCCGGCAAGGGTCAGCAAAAGGCAGCACAGCGCGCTCCGCACGTTGATCCTCCTAGGTGGGCTCTTCATCGGGTTGCGGTTCGGGGTTAAGGGCGAGGCGGACGGTTGTGATCTCGCGGGCGCTCGCCCGTTCGACCGTGATCTCGGTCCGTCCGATGTGAAGCTTCGTCCCGACCTCTGGGATGTCGCCCAGGCGTTCCAGGACGAGCCCGGCGATCGTCACCGCTTCGTCCTCGGGAAGGTCTGCCCCCAGGCTCCGGTTCACCGTGCGGACCTCGGCGTCCCCGCCCACGATCGCCTCGGTCGGGGACAGGCGGCGGATGAGGGGCCGGGGGCGGCGGCGGTCGTACTCGTCCTCGATCTCCCCCACGATCTCCTCGAGGATGTCCTCCAGGGTCACGATCCCCACCACCCCCCCGTACTCGTCCACGACCACCGCCATGTGGGACCGCTCCCGTTGGAACTCCTGGAGGAGGGCACCGATCGGCTTCGTGGTCGGCGTGAACGACACCGGGCGGAGGAGGGAGGTGAGGGAAACGTTCGCCGGGGGCTCCCCGAGGTGGGCAAGGAGGTCCTTGGCATGGAGGAGCCCGACGACGTTGTCCTCCGTCCCCTGGTACACCGGATAGCGGGAGTGGCCGTCGGACACGATGAACTTCACCACCTCGGCCAGGGGGGTCCCCACCTCGATCGTCTTCATGTCGGTGCGGGGGACCATGATGTCTTCGGCCGTGATCTCGTCCAGGGAGAGGATCCGCCGCATCATGTCCCCATGCTCTCGGGAGAGGGCCCCCCGTTCCTCCCCCAGCTCGATGATGGACACGAGTTGGTCCTTGGAAAGCGATGCCCGCTCCCGGGAGAAGAACTCGATCCCGAATGGACGCACCAGGTACGCCCCCGCCCTGCGGAAGAACTGCACCACGGGATGGGAGGCCCGCGTCAGCTGCCACATGGGGACGATCACCGCCATCGCCACTGCCTCCGGGCGGTTGCGGGCGATGTTTTTGGGGGTGATCTCCCCGATGAGGAGGAGGAACGTCGTCAGGACGACCGTGGAGATGAGGCCTTGCGCGTACTCGGGGAGGGTCGGGAGGAGGCGCAGGAAGAGGAGGGTGGCCAGGCTCGATGCCCCGACGTTGACGAGGTTGTTGTAGATAACGAGGCAGGTGATGAAGTCGTTGGGATCGCGCAACAGGTGCTCGAGGGCCTTCACCTTCTGTTTCGAGGAGGTCCGGCGAAGGAGGTGGAACACCCGGAGCTCGGAAAGAGCAGACAGTGCCGTCTCAGAAGCGGAGAAAAAAGCGGAGAGAAGCAGGAGAAGAAAAAGGACGATACCTTGCGACTCTGGGGTCACCTCTCCATCACCTCACTGAAGATTATAGTCGAGGTTCGCCCCGACCCTGGTCACCATCCCCACCGTGGTCGTTGTGGGTCGGTCCTGCGGGACGTAGACTTCACCCCTAGTGTTTGAGTCGTTGACCGAGCGGCTGTCCCAGGCGTTCCAGAGGCTCCGTGCCCCCGGGCGGCTCACCCCGGCAGAGGTCGAGGCCGGGCTGCGCGAGATCCGGCAGGCCCTCCTCGCCGCCGATGTCCACTACGGGGTGGTGCGCGATCTCTTGGCGCGGGTCGAGGAACGGTCGGTTGGGGAGAAGGTCGTGGAGTCGCTCGCCCCTGCCGAGCAGCTCCTGGGGATCGTGCGGGCGGAGATGGCGGCGGCGATG
Organism: Candidatus Bipolaricaulis anaerobius; assembly: GCF_900465355.1. NCBI lineage: Bacteria > Candidatus Bipolaricaulota > Bipolaricaulia (SeqCode) > Bipolaricaulales (SeqCode) > Candidatus Bipolaricaulaceae > Bipolaricaulis (SeqCode) > Bipolaricaulis sanaerobius (SeqCode). The sequence continues at coordinate 525,448 of NZ_LS483254.1, forward strand.
GGGGGCGAGGCGACCAAGCTTCGCCTGGCGGGCCGGCCGGCGATCGTCCTCCTCGTCGGCCCAGCGGGATCGGGGAAGACGACCACCGCGGGGAAGCTGGCGCGGCATCTCCTCCGCAAGGGACGCCAGCCTTTCCTCGTATGCGCCGACCCGCAGCGCCCGGCGGCGGCGGAGCAGCTCGCGACCTTGGCCTCGCGGCTTGGGATCGCGTTTGCCCGAGCGGTGGAGGACCCTGTCGTGGAGGTGACCCAGGCGGCAGAGCGGGCCCGGCGGGAGCTCCGCGACGTCCTGATCGTGGACACGCCGGGCACTCCCCCCGGAGCGGCGCCTCCCCCGTTCGTGGCCGATCTCGTGGCCGCCCTTGAGCCAAGCGATGTCCTCCTCGTCCTCGACGCGCTCGTGGGTCAGGAGGCGGTGCGGATGGGCGAGGCGTTCGCCCCCCTTGGGATCACGGGGCTCATCCTCACCAAGCTCGACGGGGATGCGCGGGGGGGGGCCGCCCTCTCCCTGCCGACCCGGCTTGGGGAGCCAGTCCTGTTCGTGGGGGTGGGGGAGAAGCCCGAGGACCTCGAACCGTTCGATCCCGGGCGGATGGCGGACCGGATCCTTGGGTTCGGCGATCTGGCTGGGCTGGCGGAGGTGCTCGCCGAGGCGGGGGGGGAGGAGGTCGCGGCCACGGCGGCCCGGGTGCGGGAGGGGACGTTCACCCTTGAGGACTTCCTCATCCAGTTCGAGGCGATGAGCCGCGCCGGACCCTTGGACCAGCTCCTCGCCAAGATCCCCGGCTTGGGTAAGGTCGCCCCCGACGAGGAGGTGGAGTCCGAGCTCAAGCGGTCACGGGCCATCATCCAATCGATGACGGTTGAGGAGCGGCGCCACCCCCATATAATCGGGTCTAGCCGCAAGCGCCGGATCGCCCGCGGTTCGGGAACTACTGTTCAGGAAGTGAATCAGCTTCTGTCCCAATACGAGCAGGCGCGGCGCCTTGTGCGCGGGCTAGGCAAGCAGCGACGGCCCCCGGGAGGGGGCGGACGCGTTCCAGTGATGAGGTGATGGGATGGTCAAGATCAGGCTCATGCGGGTGGGCAAGCGCAAGCAGCCCAGCTACCGGATCGTGGTGATGGAGGGGGCGGACAAGCAAGGAGGCCGGGCTGTGGCGACGATCGGCCACTACAACCCGCTCGCCGAGCCCGAGGAGTTCACGCTGGACACGGAGGCCGCCCTGTCCTGGCTCCGTCGGGGGGCCCAACCGTCCGCGGCCGCCCGCCGCCTGTTGGCGAAGAGCGGCGTCCTCAAGGCGCTCGAAGACGCCCGATCGGGCCGCGGCGCTGCGCCGGGCGAAGGAGATGCTGGCTGACCTCGCGCGGTACCTCGTCCGCGCGGTGACCTCGCGGCCGGGCGGGGTCTACGTCGAGCACATCCGTTCCGGGGATGTGGATTTTTTGTTCCTCCGCCTGACCGGGCCCGACGACCGAGGGCTCGCCGCCCGCGACCGGGAGGCCCTCGCCACGGTCATCGAGGCCATCGCTGCGCAGGCCGGCCAGACCGTGATTGTGGACTGGAAATGAGGTTTGACGTCGTCACCCTCCATCCGGAGATGCTTCTCCCGTTCGCCGCGGAGGGGATCCTCCGGGGGGCGCAGGACAAGGGATTGATCGAGATCCATCTCCACGACCTGCGGCTCTTCTCCCCGGAGGGGGGGATCGTGGACGACCGGCCGTTCGGGGGTGGGGCGGGGATGGTGATGCGGCCGGAGCCGTTCGCGCGGGCTCTTGCGGCGATCGGGCGCGAGGGCGGGAGGACGCCGTACACGGTGCTCCTCTCCGCGCAGGGGGTCCGCTTCTCCCAGGAGATCGCGCATGCCCTGGCCCGGGAGCGCGCCGTGGCCCTCCTCTGCGGCCGCTACGAGGGGGTGGACGAACGGGTGGCCGCGCGGTGCGATCTCGAGCTCTCGATCGGGGACTACGTCCTCGCGGGGGGCGAGCTCGCCGCGGCGGTGGTGTTGGAGACGACGGCGCGGATGGTGCCCGGGGTGGTCGGGCGCCACGAGTCGGCAGCCACTGACTCCTTCTACTCCGGGGCGCGCTTGGGGTACCCCCAGTACACCCGCCCCCGGGTGTTCCAGGGAATGGAGGTGCCGGCCGTCCTCCTCTCCGGCGACCACGAGAAGATCCGCCGCTGGCGGGAGAGGGAGGCGTGGCGGAAGACCCTCCGCCACCGCCCTGACCTCGTGGGATTGAACCTTCCTCCAGCGGAACGGGGTGAGGCGCCGTGAGCCGTGAGGGCCCGATCGTCCGCCAAGGAGGTAGAGATGCAGCTCCTTGACCTGTATGTGCTTGTCTTGCGGATTGTGGGGATCTGGGTTGCGTTCTACGGGCTCGTCTACCTGACCGCGTTTGTGAGCGCCGCGAGCGTTGGGTTCCTCATTCAGTGGGCGTTCGCCCTCGTGGTGTACGGGGCCGCGGCGTTCGTCCTCCTCCGGTATCCCTCCGCCGTGGCCAAGTGGCTGGTGCGGGACGAGGGGGAGAAGGACCTCACCCTCGGCCTCTCCGCGCGGGACCTCCAGTCCGTCCTCGTCTCCACGATCGGGTTCTACCTTGTGGTCACGGGGATCCCGGCTCTCGTGGCCTCGCTCATCCAACAAGCCCAGTACAGATCGGGGATCGTCTGGCAAGGGGTTGTGCGGCCCGCGGTGCAGCTCATCATCGGGGCTCTCATCCTGACCCGGCAGAGGTGGGGACCGCGGCGGGTGGGTGGGGGCAACTAGCGGTGTTTCGGGGTACGGTGGCGGGGTGATCCTGACCACCCGCCGGCTCACGCTTGTGGCCTGTCCCGTTGAGGTCGCCCAGGCGCTTCTCGGCGAGGGGGCGGAGCGGATCCTCGGCGCCGCGGTCCCGTCCGGCTGGCCGTCGCCGGAGCTCACGGGGATCCTCCCCCTCTACCTCCAGGAGCTCCTCCACGACCCGAGTGCCCTCGGGTGGGGGATTTGGATCCCCATCGATCGGGGAGCGAACGCGGTCGTAGGGGATGCGGGGTTCAAGGGCCGGCCGGCTCCGGACGGGACCGTGGAGATCGGGTACGGGACCGCTCCCGCTTTCCGCGGACGGGGCTACGCCACCGAAGCAGTGCAAGCCCTCATCGGTTGGGCCTTCACCCAGCCCGCGGTGGGACAGGTCGTCGCGGAGTGCGTGCCGGAGAACGCGGCCTCGATTCGCGTCCTGGCGAAGGCCGGGTTCCGGTGCACCTCTGCTCAGGCGGGATCCCTGCGCTGGGCGAGGTCGCGCCGGATATGATCGCGCGGAGATGGGCGCCCAACGTAGTCCGGTTCAGGCGGTCGTGTTCGATTTGGGCGGGACGCTGCTGCAGGAGATCCCCGGGTCCGATGGCCCGCTCCCCGACGGGCCGAGGATCGAGGCGACCCCCGGCGCGAGGGAGGCCCTGCGGGCGCTTCACGGCCGCTACACCCTCGCCGTGGCCACGAACGCTCGCCTGTCCGATGAGCGCCACGTGCGGAAGGCCCTCGCCCAGGTCGGGCTCGATCCCTACCTGGCCGCGGTGGTCACCGCGCACGACGTGGGGAAGGGCAAGCCCGATCCCGGGTTCTTCCACGCCGTGCTGGAACGCGTCGGCTGCCCTCCCGCGGGTGCGGCGATGGTCGGGGACGGATACGGGACCGACATCGTCGGCGCCAAGGAAGCCGGGCTGCGGGCGATTTGGTTCAACCCTGCTTGTTCCCCCGGTCCGCTCGTCCACCCCATCCACGACGCGGAGGTTCCGGCCTTGGGGGATCTCCCCTCTACCTTGGATCGCCCGTTTCCCCCCGATCTCGCCGCGGCCCTTGCGATCCTGCGTGAGCACGCTGTCCCCGAGAACATCGTGCGGCACTCGCTCGCCGTGGCAGCGGTCGCGCACCGGCTCGCGTGGTGCCTGCGGGCGGAAGGGATCCCGGTGGATCCCCTTCTCGCCCACCGGGGAGGGCTCCTCCACGATCTGGACAAGCTTTCCGTGGGGGACCACACCGAGCACGGGGTGAAGGCAGGACAAATCCTCCGCGAGCTAGGTTGGCCAGACCTCGCCGGGATCGCCGAGGAGCACGTCCTGGGAGCGAACCCCCACACATGGGAGGAGAAGGTCGTCCACTACGCGGACAAGATCGTGGAGGCGGACCGGGTGGTGGGGCTCGCGGAGCGGGTGAGCGGCCTCTCCCGCCGTTACGTTGCCGATAGAGACCGGATCGCGCGCGCTCTCCCCCTTCTTTGCGCCCTGGAAGAGGAGATTGTGGGGCCCCTCTCCGCGCCGCGGGAGGAAGTGATGGCCGAGCTGCGGGCGCTCGACCTTCGGCTCCCCCCGTTTGTCGCAGCGTGAGATCGGGCCTATCATCGGCCCACCTAGAGGAGGGGAGCGAAGATGAACCAGGATAGGCACGTGCGGAGCCGGTGGTGGGGACTTGCGCTTGCGGCGATGGGCCTCGCGCTCACCGGGTGTGGCCTCCTCGACCTCCTGCCGGAGCTGCCCCCGGATCAGGCCCCGACCGGGGTCGCGGCGTCTCTGGGCCAGTTCGAGGACCGAATCGAGATCTCGTGGACCGCTGTGGCAGGGGCGACCACCTACCGCGTATTCCGCGCCGAAAGCGCAGAGGGGACGGGCGTCCTCATCGGAGAGACCCCGTCCCTGGTCTACAGCGATCCGATGGGGGCAGCCGACTGGGGGCACCTCTACTGGTACCAGGTCGCGGCATGCAACTCCGCGGGGTGCGGGCCCCGGTCGCCTTCTGTCCCCGGCTACGCGGGCTACCTCCCCGCCCCGACCGGCGTCCAGGCGAGCCAGATCTACGCCGATAGGATCGTCGTCACATGGGATCCAGTGCCCGGCGCCACTTACTACCAGGTGTACCGGGATGTGACCCCGGACGGGGAGTTCGAGATCGTGGCGAACAACGTCACCGCGACGTCGTTTGAGGATCGGACGGCGGTGCCCGGGACCTTGTACTACTACCGCGTGAGGGCCTGCCACGCCACGGGCGGTAGCGCGCTCTCCCAACCCGCCCCCGGCCGCCGCGTGCGCTAGGCTCGCCCGGGCGGTTGGCCTCCCCCGCGAGCGAGGGTACCATGCTGGGGATGACGCTCGCCAATGCCCTCACCACGCTGCGGGGGCTGCTCGCGGTGCCCACCGTAATCGCTGTCCTGGGCGGCCACTGGCAGGCCGCCCTCATCCTGTTCCTGGTCGCGCTGGCGACGGACATCCTCGACGGCTGGGTAGCGCGGAAGGGCCATCAGGTCACGATCGTGGGCCAACTCCTCGATCCCCTGGTGGACAAGGCATTCTACCTCGCCCTCTTCTCCGCCCTCGCCGTGGTGGGTCGGATCCCGTACTTCGGGTTGGGCCTGTTCGCTTTTCCCCAGCTCGGACTGGCGGTGGGGGCCCTCGTTCTGTGGCAACGGCGACAGGAGTTCGTGGCGGAGTGGCCCGGGAAGGCCGCGGCCGGGCTCACTGCGCTCGCGGCCGGCCTCCTCCTCCTCTCCCCCCGTACGATCGGCGTGTTCTGGGGCGCGGTGGGGGGACAGTTCATCGCGGGGGTGTACTACCTCATCCGCCGAACCACGACGCGAACTCCGGCGGAGGTTCCGCCTCGCACTCCATCCATGCCCCGCTAGCGGGGTGGCGGAACCCAAGCCGCCACGCGTGGAGGAGCAGCGGTCCCCCTCCCCTCCCGTAGAGGGGATCGCCGACGACGGGGTGCCCGATCGTCGCCAGGTGGACCCGAATCTGGTGGGTCCGTCCCGTGCGGGGCCGGACGACGAGCAGGGCCTCGTCCTCCCGCCGGCCGAGGACGGAGAACTCGGTGTGGGCGTCCTTCGCCCCCCCGATGCGCATCCGCCATGGTCGGGCGCCATCGCGCCCGATCCGCCCGGCGATGGTCCCCTCGTCCACCGCGAGGGCCCCGTGCACGACCGCGAGGTACTCCTTGTTCACCGTGCGCGCCCGGAACTGCGCGATCAGCCCCTCCAGCGCAACCGGGGTCTTCGCCACCACGAGGGCCCCCGTCGTGGCGGCGTCCAACCGATGGACCACCCCCGGCCGGTTGGGGGCAGCGGGGGCAAGGGGCCCTCGGGCGAGGAGGATGGACACCACCGACACCGTGGTCCCAGGCCCTCCCGGGTGCACGGGGAGCCCGCGCGGCTTGTTGACCACGATCAGATCACTGTCTTCGTACAGGACGGGGATCGCAGCCGGGGTGGGGACGATCCCCGGCCCGCTCCAGGTCACCTCGATCTCCTCTCCGGCCCTCAGCCGGCGCGACCGGGAGGGCGTCCTTCCTCCGATGTGGACCGCTTCGCTCGCGATGAGTGACTGGGCCTGGGATCGGGGGATCGCCAGCCGGCGCGCGAGCAGCCGGTCCAGCCTCTCCCCGTCCTCGCCCTCCCCCACGAGGATGCGATCTCTACGAATTCCGCTCGTTGTGTCCGTCACTGACGGCAAGTATAATCCTCAACATGGAGGGGGTTCAGGAAAAGCTCGATGCACTCGTGCACCAAGGCGCGGCCGCGGCCGACCTGGAGGTGTACCACTGGGAGCTCCGCCGGGCCGGGGCCCGGGTCTACCTCACCGTGCAGGTGGATCGTCCCGGGGGCGTGACGGTGGACGACTGCGCCCGCGCCAACCGGGCGATCGGTGCCCTGTTGGATGAGGCCGATCCCTTGCCCTCGTCCTACCTCCTCGAGGTATCGTCCCCGGGCCTGGAGCGTGGGCTGTGGGAGCCGCGCCACTACGCCCAGGCGGTAGGGAAGCTCGTTCACATCAAATTGAGACCGGAAGGGACCCAGCGCGGGCGGCTCGTCCGCGCGACCGCGGAGGCGGTCACCGTCGAGAGCGATGGCGTGGAGGTCGCGATCCCGTTCGCGCGGATCACGGGTGCCCGCCTCGTGTACGAAGGGGAACAGGGGCGGCGATGAACGTCGAGTTCCTGGAGGCGATTGAGGAGATGGCCCGCGCGCGCGGCCTTGACCGCGAGGTCGCGTTCGTCGCGATGGAGAAGGCCATTGCTGCTGCCTACCAGGCTAAATTCGGGGGCGAGGAGCCGCCACCGGTGGAGATCGATCGGCGGTCGGGGGACGTCCGCGTCAATGGGGAGATCTTCGACCTCGTCCGGGAACTGGGGCGCATCGAGTCCCGCCGCGCTGAGGACTTCTTCCGCCGGGAGATCCTCCGCCATCGGCGGGAGGGCCTCTACGAGATGTACGCCTCCCGGATCGGGGAGATCCTGAACGGGTTCGTTCATCGGTTTGAAGGCCGCGATGTGTGGATCAACTTGGGCGAGGTGGAGGCGCTGCTCCCGAGCGAGGAGCGGATGCCCACCGAACGGTACGTCCCTGGCCGTCGGCTGCGCACCTACCTCTACCGCGTGGAGAAGCTCCAAGGCGATCCGCGGATCTACGTGTCCCGGGCCCACCCCGATTTCGTGGCCAAGCTCCTCGCCCTCGAGGTGCCGGAGCTGGAACAGGGGATGCTCGAGGTGGTGAAGGTGGCCCGGGTGCCGGGCACGAAGTCGAAGGTCCTCGTGCGGGGGGTGGATCCCCGCATTGACCCGGTGGGGAGCTGCATCGGCCCCGGCGGGAGCCGGATCCGGGCCGTGAGCCGGGAGCTCTCCGGGGAGAAGGTGGACATCGTGCGCTGGAACGAGGATGTGCGGCAAGTGATCCGGGGGGCCCTTGCCCCAGCCAGCACGCTGGAGATCGAGCTCGACGAACCCGCCAAGAAGGCCGTCGTCACCGTGCCGGGGAGCGACATCTCACTCGCCATCGGTCGCGATGGACACAACGTGGAGCTCGCTGCCAAGCTCACCGGGTATGCCATCACCATCCGCACGCCGTCCGGGGAACGCGCCCAAACCCGCTAAGCCTCCCCGGCTGCGGGACCGACTGTTCGCGGCCCTCGCCACGGCCTCGACCCGTTGGCCGTGGCTCATCGTTGCCCTGTTCGTGGCCCTCGCGGCCATGTCCTACGTCTACGTCCGCGATTTTCGCATTCGCACGGACTACCTCGATCTCCTCCCCCAGCAGGATCCCCTTGTCGTCAAGTTCCAGTCCGTGGAAGAGGAGATCGCGAGCACGGATGTGATCGCGGTCCTCCTCACCCTCGTCTCCCCGCCGCCGGACATGGCCGAGCGCGAGCGGGCCCTCATCGCGGCCGCGGAGCGGGTGATCGGGGAGCTCGATCTGGGGCCGTCCTCGGATCTCATCTCCGCCTCGTACCGCGTTGGGGAAGGGATCGTTGTCCCCCCCGAGCTCCTCATCTTCCGAACCCTTTCTCCGGCTGAGCTCGAGCGGCTGCGGGAGATCGCCCGTGAGGTTCAATCCCAGTTGCCGGCCCTTCCCCCGGCCCGATCGTTCGCGGAGATCCTGGCTACGGTCACCACCGCCGAGGCGACGGACCCCGCGGCGGTGCGGGCCGCGCTCAGCGAGCTCGTGGCCACCGGGCACGCCGCCCGGGATCTCCTGGAGGGGATCCTCGCGGGGCAAGAGCTGGTCGCGGAGGCCGCGACGATCGCCCGGGCCGTCAAGGACCGACCCGCCCCCCAGGAGAGAGGTGAGCCGATCCTGTCGCGGGACCGTAGCCGGCTGGTCCTCCAGATCTGGCCGTCCCGTCGGCCGACGGAATCGCTTGAGTACAACCGGGCTGTCTCCGTCGCCGTGCAGGAGGCGGTCGCGCGTGCCCAGCTGGGGGACCTCGGGGTCGAGGCGGGGATCACCGGGGCCTACGCGATGACGGTGGAGGCGGAGGACACGATCCGCCAAGACATGAACCTCGTGACGATCATCTCCACGGCGGCGGTGTTCAGTTTGCTGTTTGCCATCCTCCTCAAGCCGTCCCTGTGCCTGGCTGCCATCATCCCCATCACGCTCTCCGCCCTGTTCACCATGGCGTGGGCCAAGCTCGCGGTGGGGGGGTTCAACCTCCTCACCGTGTTCCTGCCGGCGTTGGTCATCGGGCTGGGGGATGACTTCTGCATCCACATCCTCTCCCGGTACGTCGAGGAGCGGGCCCATGGGAAGGACGTGAAGGGGGCGCTTGCGATCGCCGTGCGCACGAAGGGGGGAGCGTGTTTCACGGCCGCGGCGACCATCGCCGGGGTATTCGGCTGTCTCCTCCTCTCCCATTCCCGCGCCCTGTGGGAGATGGGGGCGATCATGGCGGTGGGGATCCTGTTCCCGCTCGCCGGAGCCCTCCTCCTCACCCCGGCTCTGGTGGCGTTGACCGTGCGCGACCGCCGCCCCCCCCGGAAGCGGTCCCTGGGGTCCACGGCGCTCCTCCACTCCGCCTACCGCCGCTTCCTCCGCCTCCGGCCGGGCGTGGTCGCGGTCGGCCTGATCCTCACGGGATCCATCGTGTACCAGGCAACGCAGGTTCAGTTCAAGTTCGCGTCGAGCGATCTGGCCCCGGTCACCCCAGCGGTGACGGTGCTGTCCACCCTCAACCGTGAGTTTGCAAGCGAGGTCTGGCTCGGCGATTCGTTCCAGTTCTTCGTTGACCGGCCCGAGGATATCGCCCCGCTGGAGGAGGCGCTCGCCAGCCACCCCTTGGTCCAGGCCACGGTATCGGTGCGGGACCTCCTCCCCCAGGAGCTCCTCGGGGGCGAGATCTCGATCCTCAACCTCCCCGTGGGCGAGGTGCGAAGCGGGGTGGAGGATCTCGGGGAGACGCTCGCCCGCTGGGATGCCACCCTCGGCGCGCTGCAGAACCTGATCGTTGACCTCGCCCAGCTGGAGTTCCTCGCCCTCCTCCAGGGGCGCCCGGCGTTGGCGGAGGCGCTTTCGGCGGGGAGCGATGATCTCATCGCGCTCCTGTGGGAGCTGGAGGGCGTGGATGCCCCGACCGAGCGGGCGCGACTCGAGGAGATCGCGGGGGATCTTGGGGCCCTCGAAGAGCTGGTGGCGAGGGTGACGGCCCTCCCCCCAGAGCCACAGCTCTTAGACCAGATCCTCGCCCTCCTCCCGGCGGAAGTGCGATCGCAGTATGGGACAAAAAACGGGCGGTACATCGTCGAGGCGAGGATGGCGCCCACCCTCTACCAGGGCCGCAACCTCCAGGAGTTCCTCGACTGGGCGGATGGGCTCGGCGTGGAGCGCCTCGGGCTCCCGGAGGTCGGCGCCCGGCTCGAGGAGTACATGAAGCGGGACTTCCTCCTCTCCACTGTCCTCGCGGTGGTGATCATCTTCCTCCTCGTGTGGCACGACTTCCCGCGGCCCTCCGAGGCAGCCCTCGCTCTCGCCCCGTTGGCGATGGGCTATGTGTGGATGCTCGCCGGGATGACCCTCCTCGGGGTCCAGTTCAATTTCACCAACATCGCCATCTCCCCCCTCCTCATCGGGATTGGGATCGACAGCGCGGTGGTCCTCCTCCATCGGGTGGCCGAGGAACGCGCTGCGGGGGGGGATGCCGTGGCCCGTGCCGCGGCGACGACCGCCATCCCCATCGCGTTCAGCTCGCTGACGACGATGGCGACCTTCGCCGCGCTCCTCACCGCCCGCACCCCGGGGCTCCGCCTCCTCGGCACCTCGGCCCTCCTCGGACTGGGGTTCACCCTCCTGTGGAGCCTGACGTTCCTCCCCGCTGCCGCCGCCCTGCTGGTTGAGAAAGAGGAACCGAAGGAATAAAGTGCTCTCTACCGAAGGAGAAGATCGTATGGCCTGGATCGGTTGGCTGGGAGCTGTGGTGTGGGCCGTGCCGGCGTGGGCGCAAGCCCAGGCCGCGAAGGCGCCTGTCCAGCCGGGCGCGCCCTTCCCCTGGCTCTCCATTGGGATCGCCCTCGCCGCCCTTGCCGTCGGGGTAGCGCTCGGGCTCCTCTTCGCCCGCCTCCGCCACCGCCACGTGAACCGCCGGGCCGAGGTGATCCTGAGCGAGGCCCGCGGGGAAGCGGAACGGGTTCACCGGGAGCGACTCCTCCTCACCCAGCACGAGATCGAGGAGCTCAGGGAGCGAGAGGAAGAGCGCCTGCGCAAGAAGGAGGCCGAGCTCGCCCAGCTCGAGGAACGCCTCCGCCAGCGCGAGGACCGGATGGAGAAGAAGGTCCAGTACCTGGAGACGATCGAGGCCTCGATCCGCCAGGACGAGGCGGAGGTTGCCCACCTCCTCGAGACCGGCCGCCAGCTCCTCGCCGAGGAGCGGGCGCTTTTGGAGCGGCTGAGCGGGCTCACGGAGGAGGAGGCCAAAGAGTACCTTCTGAAGCTTGTGGAGGCGGAGTCGGAGCGGTACTTCGCCCGCAAGATCAGCGAGGTGGAGCGGCGCACGACCCAGGAGGCGGAGCGCCGGGCTCGTCGCATCCTCGCCAATGCTGTGCAGCGCTACGCCCTCGACTACGCGGAGGAGGCCACGGTCACCACCGTCCCCCTCCCCAGCGACGAGTACAAGGGACGCATCATCGGGCGGGACGGGCGCAACATCCGGGCGTTCGAGGCCCTGACAGGGATCGAGGTCCTCGTGGACGACACGCCGGAGGCGGTCGTCCTGTCCTCATTCCACCCCGTGCGGAGGGAAGTGGCCCGCATCGCCCTGGAGAAGCTCCTCGAGGACGGGCGGATCCACCCCGCCCGGATCGAGGAGACGGTGCGCAAGGCAAAGGACCGCGTGGAGGAGGCGATCCTCGAGGCGGGGGAGAAGGCCGCCTTTGAGGTGGGGATCGAACTCCCGAGCGACCTCATCCAGCTCCTGGGCCGCCTCCACTTCCGGACAAGCTACGGCCAGAACCAGCTCCAGCATGCGCTCGAGGTGAGCTTCCTTGCCCGGCTCCTTGCCGAGGAGATCGGGATCGACCCCAAGCCCGCCAAGCGGGCGGGGCTCCTCCACGACATCGGGAAAGCGGTGGACCACGACGTGGAAGGGCCGCACGCCCTCATCGGGGCCGATCTGGCCCGGCGGGCGGGGGAGCCATGGCCGATCGTGAACGCGATCGCTGCCCACCACGGCCAGGCGGAGCCGGCGACCGTGACCGCGGTCCTCGTCCAGGCCGCGGATACCCTGTCCGCGGCCCGCCCCGGGGCGCGCCAGGAGACCTACGAACGGTACTGCCAGCGGCTGGAGGAGCTGGAGAAGATCGCGTCCGCCTATCCCCTGGTGAAGGAGGCCTACGCCATTCAGGCGGGGCGGGAGGTGCGGGTGATCGTGCGGCCGGAGAAGACGACGGATGACATGGCGGCGAAGCTTGCGTATGATATCGCGCGCCGGATTGAGGAGCAGGTGCAGTACCCCGGGGAGATCAAGGTGACCGTCATCCGTCAGGCTCAATTTGTGGACACGGCCCGCTAAGGAGGAACGGTGAACGTTCTCAAGATCGCAGCGACCTCAGCAGCCAGCCTCGCCGCCGGGGCGGTGGCGAACACGTTCCGCGAAGAGGGGATCGCTGAGCTGCAGGCCATCGGCCCCAAGGCGGTGAACCAGGCGGTGAAGTGCATCGCCATCGCCCGAGGGTACGTCGCCTCCAGCGGGGTGGACCTGTACTTCGTCCCCTCGTTCGTGGAGGTGGACGTGAGCGACGAGACGAGGACCGGTATCCGGTTCACCGTCCGGTCGCGAACCCCGGTGCCGATCCTCCGCCCCCGCCGCAAGGAGGCCCCTCCTTCTCCCCCGGAGCCGCGCCAGACGGGAGAGTGGAACGACATTTGATCCCTACGTGCGCGGGATCGGGCGGACGGGGAGGAAGGCGCGTGACCAAGGACGGGCAGGGGGATAAGAATCCATGAACTTCTTCAAGCGACATCAGAAGATCATCATCTGGCTGCTTGTGATCGGGTTCCTGGCGTCGATCGTCGTCGCCGGGGGACTGCGCTGGCTGAGCTCGCCGCCGGAAGGGAGCGCCGAGGAGACGATCCTCCTCGTGGACAGCAAGAAGGTGACCCGCGAGGAGTTCACACGGGTCTACGGGAACCTCATCGACTATTACACGCAGCTGTATGCGATGTACGGCCTGGATTTTGAATCCATGTTCCAGGGGGCGGAGGGGGCGTTCCGGATGCTGCCGTACATGGCCCAGGCCGCAGAAGAGATCGTGCGCTCGGTCATCCTCGACCAGGCAGCGCGGGAGCTCAAGGTGACGATCGCCAAGGCCGAGCTGGACCAGGCGGTGCGCGCGCAGTACCAGACCGTGCTCACGCAGTACGGGCTCACCGAGGAACAGCTCAAGGAGCTCCTCGAGTATCAGGGTTCGACGCTGGAGGCGTACAAGAAGGACCTCGCGACGAGCCAGGAGGCCCAGTTGCGCGAGGAGCGGGTGCGCCAGCTCGTGGTGGGCCCCATCGAGCCGACGGAGGCCGATCTCCTCGCTTACTACGAGGCGAACCAGGATCGGTACCAGACTGAACCGGAGAGGATCCGGGTCGGCCACATCCTCGTCCGCGAGGCGAAGCTCGCCGATGAGCTCCTCGGGCAGGCCGCCGCTCCCGATGCGGACTTCGCGGCGCTGGCCCAGGCCCACTCCCTCGATGAGGCGACGAAGGAGACCGGAGAGACGGACTGGTTCTCCTACTCCTCGTCCCCGTTCTCGGACAAGGTCACCGACGCGATCTGGTCGGCGGAGGTGGGGCAGGTCAAGCTCGTGGACGACGACGAGGGGTTCCACATCGTGAAGCTCCTCGCGCGGCAAGAGGCGGTCGTCCCCCCGTTCGCCACGATCCGCGACACGGTGAAGTCGGATTACATCCGCGACGGGGAGACGAAGCGCTGGGATAGCTGGTACACCGCGCGCCGGGAACGGATCGAGGTGAAGGCCCTCGATCCGGTCCTCTCCGCCGCGGTGGCGTATGGATCCGACAAGGCCGCGGCCCTGGCTGAGCTTGAAGCCGCCCGCAGCGCTGGCACGTCCGACGATCCCTACCTCACCTACTACATCGGGCGCCTCCACGAGGAACTCCTCACGGAGGCAGCGGCGAAGAGGATCGAACTGGAGGGGAAGGAGGGGCGCACTGCGGCGGAGGAGGAGGAGCTTGCCCGCCTGCGGACGGAGGAGGCGCACCACAAGGAGCAGGCCATCGCTGCCTACCTTGCGTTCATCCAGACGGGGATAGGCGACGAGGCGTTCTTCCAGCGCCTGCTCTCCCTCGCCCCGGAGAGCGCTGAGGCGCGGTACGCCCTCGCCGAGATGTACCGCCAGGCCGGGAAGTGGGTCGAAGCCGAGACGGAGTACCGGCAGGCGATCGCGCTGCGGCCGACGTTCGTGGAGGCCTACGTCGGCCAGGGGGACGTGCTGATGGCCCTCAACCTCTACCGCCCCGCGAGCGAGGCCTACCGCCACGCGCTCGACCTCCAGCCGGGCAATGTCACGCTCAGCCTGAAGCTCGCCACGGCGTACGTGAAGGACAACCAACCCTCCCTCGCCGAGCCCTTGCTTCAGGACGTGCTTTCCCGCGAGCCGAACAACGCCACCGCCCTCACCCTGGCCGGGGATCTCCTCCTCGCCCAGGGGGACACGGCGGGGGCGATCGCCCGCTACGATGCGGCGTACAAGCGGGGTCTGACCGCGGATGCCCTCCTCAAGCTGGCGGGGGCGTACCTCGCCGCGGGGCAGACCGGGGAGGCGAAGAAGAGGTACGAGGACGCGATCCGCCTTTTTCCGTACCGTCCGGAGGGGTACCTCGGCCTGGGCGACGTGCACCTCGAGCTGGGGGAGCAGGGCAAGGCCCTCGACTCCTACCGCCAGGCCCTCCAACGCGCGGCCGCGGTCTCGCTCAAGGAGACGATCGCCCGCAAGATCGTGGACCTCGACCCCAGTGACCTCCGCACCCGCTTCCTCCTCGCCGGGTACTTCCGCGACCAGTACAAGTACGATGGGGCGATCCCCCAGTACGAAGCGATCCTTAACCTCTCCCCCGGGAACCTCGATGCCCTGATCGGGCTGGGGGACTGCTACCTCGCCAAGGTCCAGTACGATCGGGCGCTCGATTACTACCGCCAGGCGCTCGACGTGGCGACGACGCCCCAGCAGAAGCTCTCCATCTACACCCAGATGGTGGCGGTCGAGGAGGGGAGGGCAGGAGGCACGTTGGGACCGACGGGGCTTGAGTTCCTGTGGCAGCGGGCCCAGCTCTACGCCGAGCTCGGTCGCTCCGAGGAAGCGGTGGCGGATCTAAAGCGCATCCAGACGGCCGATCCGTCCTTCCGGTCGGCCGAAGTGGCCGCCCTCCTCACGAAGCTCACCCTCCCCCAGCCGCAATGAGCGGGTCCCGTGATCCCCTCCGGGCGCTGGAGGAGCTGCTCGAGGTGATCGCCCGCCTCCGCGGGCCGGAGGGATGCCCGTGGGACCGCGCGCAGACCCACCGCACGCTCGTCCCGTACCTCATCGAGGAGGCGTACGAGGCGGCGGAGGCGGTGGCCGATGGGACGGCGGAGGAGATGCAGGACGAGCTAGGGGATGTCCTGCTGCAGGTTCTCCTCCACGCCCAGCTCGAGGCGGAGGCGGGGAGGTTCGGGATCGGTGAGGTGGCCGATGCCCTGCGGCGCAAGCTCGTGCGGCGCCATCCCCACGTGTTCGGGGAGAAGCAGGCTTCGACGCCGGACGCGGTCCGGGTGCAGTGGGAGGAGATCAAGGGGGAGGAGGGGCGCTTCCGGCGCGAGCGACGGGGGCCGACCCTGGTGAGGGCGGCGAAGTTCGTGGAGGTCCGCGAGGCGGAAGGGAGGCCGATCCCCGTTGGCACGCGGCTGCGCCTCCCGGAGGACGTGGCCGATCCGGAGAAGCTGGTGGCGGAGATCCTCGTCGAGGCTGCCGCCTTGGCGCGGCGGTTGGGCTGCGATCCCGAGCTCTCCCTTCAGCGATTCCTCGCGCGGGAGGAGGCCGATGGGTAGCCGGTTCACGGCGCTGCAGGCCCTTCCGCGGCCGTCGGACGCGGTCACGATGTGGGTGGAGACCGATCCAGACGCGATCCACTTCCTGGACGCGGTGTTCGCCGCCGGACCGGGGGTGGGCAACGTGCGCCGCGAGTACCGTGATGAGGGCCCCCGACGGATGTTCAAGCTGTTCGTCGCCCCCGGGGCAGAGGACGAGGCGATGCGCACCCTCCGCGCGGCGGCGCGGTTCGTCCGCGTGGGGGAGGTCCGGATCGAACGGTGAGGTGGGCACATGCGGACCACGTGGCACGCTCGGTCCACGAGGTGGACTACAACCGCCTTCTCCGTGACGGAATCCAGGCCATCCTCTACGACCTCGAGAACACCCTCTGCCGGTGGCAGGAGTGGGAGCTCGACGAGCGGACGCGGGCCCTCCTCCACCGGTTGGGCGAGCAGGGGGTCGCGCTCGCCGTGCTCACGAATGCCGCCCTCCCCCCCGGCCATCCCCTCGTCCGGGAGCTGGAGGGAGGGGGGGTGGTCGTGGTCACGAGGGCGCGCAAGCCGCTCCGTCGCGGGTTCCAAACCGCCCTGTGTCGCTTGGGGGTCGACCCGGGGCGGGCGGCAATGGTGGGCGATCAGGTGCTGACGGACATCCTCGGTGGGAAGCGGGCGGGGTTGGTCACCGTCCTTGTGGACCCGCTCGGCCCTGATGAATCGCGGCTGACGAAGATCAACCGTCGACTGGAACGGCTCCTCGGCCGCCGGTCCCCCGCGGGGGGGGCATCCGCCGCCCCATGACCCGCCCCCCGCCGCTTCTCGCCCTCCTCGGCCGGCTGGGGCTGGACCTGCCGGACGACGTCCTGCGCACTGCGGTGACCCACGATTCGTACGCCAACGAGCACGGGGGGGAGAGCAACGAACGCCTGGAGTTCCTCGGCGACGCGGTCCTCGACCTCGCCGTGGCCGATTTCCTGTTCCACCTCTTCCCCGAGCGGGACGAGGGGGAGCTCTCCAAGCTGCGGGCGGTCGTAGTGTCCCGGCCGGTGCTGGCGGAGGTTGCGGCGGGCCTGGGGCTGGGCGAACTCCTCCTCCTCGGGAGGGGGGCGGAGGAGGGCGGGGCGCGGGACCGGCCTTCGGTCCTCGCCGCGGCGCTGGAAGCGGTGGTCGGGGCAGCGTTCCTCCACCATGGCTACCCCGCGGCGCGGGCCCTCGCGGAGGCTCTCCTCGGCCCGCGGATCGCCGCCCACGGGGCGGAGGGAACCCCCGACTACAAGTCGCTCCTTCAGGAACTGGGTCAGGCCCGGTTCGGGGAGCTCCCCCGCTACGAGGTCGTCGCCACCGAGGGGCCGGAGCACAAGAAGGTGTTCGCGGTGCGGGCCTCCCTCCCGGCGGGGGAGGCCGTCGGCCGCGGCCGGTCGAAGAAGGAGGCCGAACAGGCAGCGGCGAAACGACTCTACGTCGGGCTGACCTCCCCGGGAACGGACTGAGCGGCCTCCCCCGGTCTGCTCGGGCGTCCCGCGGTATCATCGAACGGAGTGAAGGAGGCGACCATGCGCAAGTGTCTAGCGTTGGCGGTCGTGCTGATCCTGGGCGTGGCTGCGGTCGGGCAGATCGAGGAGGTCCGCGACCTCGGGTACGGGAACAAGCCGTTCAACCCCACCGACACGGGCCTCGTGATGCGGGCCCTGCTGCGGGATAACGACGCAGGGAATCTTGATCCAGTCTACTTTACAAGGCTAGCCGTCGCGAACGTGGGGACGGCGGCGGCGGAGTTCGAATGGGTGGAGCTGCGGATCGAGATCGCTGGGCAGAAGAGGGTCCTCGCCCGCTCGACGGGGTTCCCGATCGCGGAGGTCCTCCTCCCCCGTCCCGTCGAGGAGCGGATGCTCCCCGATGACGGGGAGGCGTGGATCGAGGTCTGGGTCAAGGTGACGGAGGACATCGTCCACGGCCACACCGTCCAGCCCCAGATCCGGTTGTGGTGGTCGGAGGGCGATGCGGGGGGGACGATCGAGCTCACCGACGGCGTCGCCGACACGTTTGTGGTGGACGAGAGCTTCGGTGCTCAAGGCCTTCCCGGCCCCGAGGGTGGGGTCCTCAACCCGGGCGATGTGTTCCTCGTCGCCGAGGCCGAGGTGTGGGATACCCCCGACGTCAACGCACACCAGATGTACGTCGTTTCGGTGCGCGTGGATGGTCCGCGGGAGCTTATCTGGACCGTGGACATCAACAACGGGGTCACCCGGATCGAGGTTCCGGCGGGGGTGGAGGTCCAGCTCCCGGAGCCGGCGTTCGTCGCCTACGACACCTACGATGAAGTGCGGCCAGGGCCGGTCCGGCTGTGGGTGACCGTGCCGCCGACGTTCCTCCCCGTGGAGCCGGTGCGGGTCGCCCCGAGCTGGGCGGTCACCGTGCGCGAGGGGGCCCAGGGCCCTCAGGCAGGGTCGTTCGCGTTCTCCGATCCCCTCCCGGATACGGTGGTGGCCGCCGGGCTGGAGTCGTTGACCGTGAGCGTGCCCGATGCGGGGCGCGTGCTCACCGTTGTCCCGGCCACCCTCGCTTACTCGACCCTCACCCTCACCGACGCCGACCGGAACCAGACGCCCATCCGGCTCGATCAGCTTGAACTCGGGGCTCGGGGGACGGTCTCCTCCCAGATCACCGCGCTCGAGCTCTACGACACAGGGGGGAGGTTCCTCGGCTTCACGGATGGGATCAAGCCTCTGCCCCTTTTCACGCCGGCGGGGAAGCCGATCCTCCTCTCGGATGACGGTTCGTTCTCGCTCGTCACGACGCTCTCCCTGGGCGGGAAGATGCCACTGGGGGGGAGCCTCCTCCTTGCCCACCGGGTGAAGGTTGAGGAGGCCCTGCCGTACGACTGGCTGTACAACTCCGCTGCGCTGACGAAGTTCGCCGGCGTGCAGGAGGTCGTGCCGGCGAAGGCGATCTTCTTTGGGCAGCCCAAGATCCAGCTCGCCGCTGTCGGATCGACGGTCGAGATCACGACCGACGGGGAGACGGTGGGCGTGTTCCAGGGCGTGCTCAGGTACACCCCGCGGGAGCCCCTCTCTCTGGAGGAGGTGTCCCTGCAGCTCATCGCCGAGCCCCCCTACCGGATCACCCAAGAATCGCTCGACCGGGAGAAGGGTGAACTCACGTTCCGGGTTGAGGCAGCGCGGGCCCAAGCGCGGGCGGGGAAGCTCGTCACGGTCCAGCTGGTCGTGGGCCGCGTCGCGGATCCAGCGGTGGAGGTGGCGGTTGAGCTCACGTCTGTGAAGCTCATCGACTGGGCGGGGATCGAGCTCCCGTTCACCTTGAGCCCGGGGAAGGCCACGATCAGCCTCACCGCCGTCACCCTCGGCCTGGAACAGGTGGAGGGCGCGCTCCGCATCACCGCGGACAGCGCGGTCATCGGGACCCTTGGGGGGGCCTTCACCTACGAAGCTGGGCAGCCGCTCTCGTTCACCCGTGTCGCCTCCCCTGAACCGTACGCAGTGGCGGCGTTCGATCCCCAGGCCGGGGTTGTCTCGTTCCGGACCGCGCTCATCCCGGGGAACGCCCCCGCGTCAGGGGAGATCCTCGTGGCGGCGTTCGCGGCGGGGGGGAAGGTAGCGGTGAAGCTCGAGATCGCTGAGCTCCTCGATGCCCAGGGGAAGCCGTACCCGTTCGCTCTGCCCGTGGATGCGGTGGAGGTGGGCCCGTAGGGGGCCTATAATCGCGAGGTGGGTCCCATCGTCTAGGGGTCGAGGATACCGGGCTCTCATCCCGGAGACAGGGGTTCAAATCCCCTTGGGACCAGAGTGAGGGGCGCTGCGTGGGCGGCGCTCTTTTTCTGTCAGCCGATGAGGGATCCGATCTTCCCCTGGACGGCGGAAAGGAGGGATCCCTCGCGGTCCGCGCGGTAGACGACGATCGGGAGCCCGTGGTCGGCGGCGATCGCCACCGCGGCCCCATCCAGTACCCGCAGCCCCCGCGCCAGGTACTCGCGGGGGGTGAGCCGGGGGAGGGGCCGCGCCGTGGGGTCCACCTTGGGGTCAGCTTCGTACACCCCATCCACCTTGGAGCCCTTGAGGACGACCTCGGCCCCCACGGCGAGGGCGCGGATCACCGCCGCCGTGTCCGTGGTCACGAACGGGTTCCCGGTGCCAGCGGCGAACAGGACGACGTGACCGGCCTCGAGCGCGGCGCGGGCCTGCCAGGGGTTCACCTCCTCCGCCACCCCGGGGCAAGGGAGGGCCGACAAGAGGAGGGACTGGACCCCCACTTCATTCAGGGCCTCGCGGAGGGCGACCCCGTTGATGAGGGTCCCCAGCATCCCGATCGCGTGGCCTGCTGTGGGCGGGAGGTGGGGGAGGGCCGAGCCGCGGGCGACGTTCCCCCCCCCGGTGACGACCCCCAGCTCGACCCCGGCCCCGCGGGCCGCCTTGATCTCGCTCGCGCAGAAACGAAGGCCCCCTGCGTCGAGGGGGCCGTCCGGTCCGGCGAGGAGCTCGCCCGACAGCTTCACCAGCGCCCGGCGGTAGCGAAGGCTCACCCCACGCCCACCTCGAACCGTGCGAATCGGCGGATGACGACCGGCTCCCCGAGCTTGGCCCCGAGGTCGGCGAGGAGGTCCTCCACCTTCAGCGCCGGGTCCCGCACGTAGGGTTGCTTCAGGAGGCAGGTCTCCTCGTAGAACTTCTGGAGCCGGCCCTCCACGATCTTGTCCACGATGTGGGGGGGCTTCCCCTCCTTCTCCGCCTTCGTGCGCTGCACCTCCCGCTCCGCGGCCACCGCCTCGGGGGGAACATCCTCCGGGCTCACCCAGCGCGGCTTGGCCGCCGCGATCTGCATCGCGAGGTTGCGGATGAACTCACGGAACGCCTCCGAATTCGCGGCGAAGTCGGTGGAGGTGTTCACCTCGAGGAGGACGCCCACTTTCCCCGAGTGGTGGACGTAGGCCTCGACCCGACCCTCCTTCGCCTCGCGGGATTGGCTCGCCAGGAATTCCTTCCCCTCCATGCGGAGGATCGTCTTCGCCTTCTCCAGGTCCCCGCCCGCCTTGGCGAGGGCCTCCTTGCAATCCACGATCCCGATCCCGGTGTCGGCGCGGAGGCGCTTCACCAGTTCCAAGTTGACGTCCGCCATCATTCCTTCCCTTCCTCTCCCGCCAGTTCCTCCCACATCTCCATGAGGTGGGTGTCCGTCTCCACGTTCAAGAGCTCCGGCTCCGGCATCCCCTGCGGTTCGCCCGGCTCGGCCGGGGCCGGCTCCGCCGTCTGCAGTCCCTCCCGCCCCTCGATCACCGCGTCGGCGATGCGGGCGGTGATGAGGCGGGTGGACTTGATCGCGTCATCGTTGCCGGGGATCGGGTAGTCCACCATGTCCGGGTCGGAATCCGTGTCGCAGATGGCGACGATGGGGATGCCGAGGAGGTTCGCCTCCCGCACCGCGTGGACCTCGACGGTGGGATCAATGAGGTACACCGCCCCGGGCAGCCGGTCCAGGGTGCGCAGGCCATCGAGGTTCCGCCGCAGGTAGTTGAGCTCCTTCTCCAGCTTGATCCGTTCCTTGAGCGGGAGACGCTCGTACTTTCCTTCCGCGAAGTTCCGCTCCAGCTCCAGCATGTGCAGGATGCGGCGGCGGATGACCTCGAAGTTGGTGAGGCAACCTCCGATCCAGCGCTGGTTCGTGTACGGGCTCCCGCACCGCTTGGCCTCCTCCTCGATCGTGGGTTGGACCTGTCGCTTCGTCCCCACGAACAGGATGGGCTTGCCCTGCGCGGACTGGCTCCGCACGAACTCGTAGGCGCGCTCGAACAGGTCGAGGGTCTGCCCGAGGTCAATGATGTGAATGCCCTTCCGTTCAGTATAGATGTAACGGGCCATCTTGGGGTTCCATTTTCGGGTCCGGTGCCCGAAGTGGACCCCGGCCTCCAAAAGATCCTTCATCGAGAGAAGCGCCAAACTACCTCCTCCTTTCGCCACATGGGGCCGTGAGTATGGGGCCAAGTATAGCCCCCCAATTCGCGCTGGGCAATGCACGTCGGGGACTGGCGGGGGCGCTCGCTGGGGAGGTATGATCGGGCCGTGGCCGACCGAGGTGAAGAGGGGATTCTCCACGTCCCGCGCAACGAGGAGGCGGAGCAGCTCGTCCTGGGAGCGGCGCTCCTCGAGCCCGACGAGGTCATCCCCACGGTGGCCGATCGCCTCAAGCCCGAGCACTTCTACTTCCGGGCCCATCAGATCATCTACCGCACCCTCCTTGACCTGTTCGAGGAGGGCGAGCACGCGGACGCCGTGGCGGTGGCGAACCGCCTCGAGGAGAGGGGGCAGCTCGCCAAGGTGGGAGGTCGGAGCTACCTTGGGGAGATGATGGGCCGGGTCACGACGATCACCGCGGTGGACCACTATGCGGGGATCATCGAGGACAAGGCCCTCCGGCGCTGGCTGATCGAGGCGGGGGGGAAGGTGTCCGAGCTCGCCCAGCAGGAGGACCTCCCGCTGGAGGGGGTGATGGATCGGGCGGAGGAGGCGGTGTTCGCCATCGCCGAGCGCCGGTCCGCTCCCAGCTTCCACTCCCTGCGCGAGTTCCTGGACGACCATCTGGAGATGCTGATGGAGGTCCACAAGGACCCCCACCGGCGGCCGGTAGCGGCCCTGTCCACCGGGTTTGAGGAGTTCGACGCCCTCACGTCCGGCCTGCGGAGGTCGGACCTCATCGTGCTCGCGGGTCGGCCGGGGACGGGCAAGACCTCGCTCGCGCTGGGGATCGTCCGCCATGCCGCGATCGTGGAGAAGAAAAAGGTTGGCCTGTTCTCGCTCGAGATGACGAAGGAGCAGATCCTGGAGCGCCTGCTCTGCGCGGAAGCCCAGGTGGACCTGCAGCGGCTGCGCGATGGGTACCTCCCCGCCGCGAAGTGGGGGCTCATCGCTGAGGCCGCGGGACGGCTCCACGATGCGGTGATCCTCGTGGATGATGCATCCACGGCCTCGGTCCTCTCCATCAAGGCCAAGGCGCGGCAGATGATGAGGAGGCACGATGGGCTGGACCTGGTGGTGGTGGACTACCTCCAGCTCGTGGAGGCGGGGATCAAGAGCGATGTGCGGGAACAGCAGATCGCCTACATCTCGCGGGCCCTGAAGGCGCTCGCCCGCGAGCTCGAGGTGCCGGTGATCGCCTGTTCCCAGCTCAATCGGGCCGTGGAGCGACGGGAGTCCAAGCGCCCCCAGCTCTCCGATCTCCGCGAGTCGGGGGCGATTGAACAGGACGCTGACCTGGTGGTGTTCATCTACCGGCCCGACTACTACGACGACCCCGATCAAACGGGGCCAGTGGCGGAGACGGAGATCATCATCGCCAAACAGAGGAACGGCCCGCTCGGGAAGTTCCGCCTCATGTTCCACAAGAGCTCGGCCACGTTCTACTCCCCGACCAAGCAGGGGGAGGTCGTGCCGTTCTAGAGATCGCGGGGAAAGGAGGGACGTTGATTCCGCAGGAGCTCCGGTACACGAAGGATCATGAATGGGTCCGCCTGGAGGGCGACAAGGCGCGGGTGGGGATCACCGAACACGCCCAGAAACAGCTGGGGGACATCGTGTTCGTTGAGCTCCCCCCCGTGGGGGTGGTGGGACGGCGTGGGGACCGCCTGGCGACCGTGGAGTCGGTGAAGGCGGTGGGGGAGGTGTTCGCCCCCCTCAGCGGGGAGGTGGTGGAGGTCAATGCTGCCCTCCCCGGGTCCCCCGACCTCGTGAACAAGGATCCCTACGGCGAGGGGTGGCTGTTCGCGATCCGGGTCGCCGCGCCCATGGAAACGGGTGAGCTCCTCGATGCCGCCAGCTATGAAGCGCTCGTGAAGGGCAGCGGATGAACCCCTACCTCCCCCACACCGCGGCCGACATCCGGGCGATGCTGGAGGCGATCGGCGTCCCCGACGTGGACGCCCTGTTCTCCGATGTCCCGGCTGCGGTCCGGGATCGGTACCGGCCCGTCGGGCTCCCCCCCCACGACGAGCTTTGGGTGCAGCGGCACCTCACCGGCCTCGCCGAGCGGTCCACCGGCCGGAGGCTGATCCCGTTCCTCGGGGGTGGGTTGTACGACCACTACATCCCGCCCGTGGTCGGCCACATCCTCTCCCGGTCCGAGCTCTCCACCGCCTACACCCCCTACCAACCCGAGGTCTCGCAGGGGACCCTGACCTGGATGTTTGAGTACCAGACCATGATCTGCGAGCTCACGGGGATGGAGGTGGCCAATGCCTCGCTGTACGACGGGGCCACTGCGCTCGCCGAGGCTGTGCTGATGGCCCATCGCGCTACAGGGGGGAAGAGGATCCTCGTCCCGCGCTCCCTCCACCCCCGTGCCCGGGAAGTCCTCGCCACCTACGCGTGGGGGGCTGGCCTCACCCTCCACGAGGTCCCCTACGACGAGGACGGCCGGCTCGCCCTCGAGGGGATCCCGGACGGGGCGTGCGCGCTCATCGTCCAGCAGCCGAACGCGCTCGGGGTCCTCGAGGACCTCACCGGGCTGAAGGATCGTCTGGGGAAGGCGTTCCTCATCGCGCATGCGAACCCGATCCCCCTCGCCGTGATCGAGCCGCCGGGCTCGTTCGGGGCGGACGTGGTGGTGGGGGAGGGACAGCCTCTTGGGAACCCGCTTTCCTTCGGGGGGCCCCTCCTCGGGTTCTTCGCGACGCGGATGGCCCACCTGAGGCGGATGCCGGGCCGCGTATCGGGCCAGACGCGCGATGTGGACGGGAAGACGGGGTACGTGATGACCTTCCAGACCCGCGAGCAGCACATCCGGCGCGAGGGGGCGACGTCGAACATCTGCACCAACTCCGCCCTCTGCGCCCTCGCGGCCACGGTGTACCTCGCCGCGATGGGGCAGGAGGGGCTGAAGCGGGTAGCGCTCCTGTCGTTTGAGCGGGCCCATGGCCTTGCGGCGCGGATCGCGCGCGTCCCCGGGTACCAGCTTGCGTTCGCGGGGCCGTTCTTCCACGAGTTCGTGGTGCGGTGCGCGGATCCCGTCGGCGCGGTGGCCAAGCTGCGGCGGGCGGGGATCGCCGTCCTCCCTCCGCGCGTCCTCGCCCCGCTCGGGATCGAAGATGGGTTCCTCGTCGCGGTCACCGAGAAGCGGACCGCAG
The DNA here is from genome assembly GCF_900465355.1 of Candidatus Bipolaricaulis anaerobius. NCBI lineage: Bacteria > Candidatus Bipolaricaulota > Bipolaricaulia (SeqCode) > Bipolaricaulales (SeqCode) > Candidatus Bipolaricaulaceae > Bipolaricaulis (SeqCode) > Bipolaricaulis sanaerobius (SeqCode). Next base: position 550,385 of record NZ_LS483254.1, read on the forward strand.
AGGAACTGGACCGATTCATGTCCGCCCTGGAGGGAAAGTGAGCACGATCTACGACCGCGGTGCCCCTGGCCGGCGGGCGGTCGCCTTGCCCCCGCTTGCGCAGCCGGAAGAGCAGGTCCTTTCAGGTATCCCAGCCGGGCTACGGCGCCAGGGTGCGCCCCGCCTCCCCGCGGTCTCGCAGCCTGAACTCGTCCGCCACTACACCGCCCTCTCCCGGATGAACTACGGGGTGGACACGGGGTTCTACCCGTTGGGCTCGTGCACGATGAAGCACAACCCCAAGCTCCACGAGGACCTCGCGCGCCATCCCGGGCTCGCCGATCTTCACCCCCTCCTCCCCGACGAGGAGTGTCAAGGGGCGCTTGCCCTCTTGTGGGAGATGGGGGAGTGCCTGAAGGGGATCGCCGGCATGCCGGGGATCACCCTCCAGCCGGCGGCGGGGGCCCATGGGGAGCTCACGGGGATGCTCCTCATCAAGAAGTGGCTTGAGGACCACGGGGAGCTCGGTGCGCGGACGAAGATCCTCCTCCCCGACTCTGCCCACGGCACGAACCCCGCCTCGGCGGCGATGGTCGGGTTCTCCGTCGTCTCCCTCCCGTCCGACCGGCGGGGGCTGGTGGACCTCGCTGCCCTCCGGGGCGCCCTCGGCCCGGACGTGGCAGGGATCATGCTCACTGTCCCCAACACCCTGGGGCTGTTTGAGGAGGACATCCTCACCATCACCTCGCTCGTCCACGACGCGGGGGGCCTCTGCTACTTCGATGGGGCGAACCTCAACGCCTACGTCGGCCGGGCCCGACCGGGGGACATGGGAGCGGATGTGTTCCACATCAACCTCCACAAGACGTTCTCCACCCCCCACGGCGGGGGCGGCCCCGGAGCGGGTCCGGTGACCGTGTCGGAGGCCCTGCTTCCCTACCTACCTGTCCCCGAGGTTGTGCGGGAGGGTGGGGAGTTCAAGCTCGCCTGGGATCGGCCGAAGTCGATCGGTCGCGTCCACCCCTACTTCGGGAACGTGCTCGTCATCGCCAAGGCCCTCGCCTACATCCTCACCCTGGGGGACGACGGGCTGCGCGAGGTGTCGGCGGGGGCCGTCCTCGCGGCGAACTACCTCAAGGCGAAGCTCGCGGGCCCGTACAAGCTCCCCTACGATCGGCTCGCCAAACACGAGTTCGTCCTGTCCGGGGAGGGCCTGGATGGGGTGCGCACGCTCGACATCGCCAAGAGGCTCATGGACTATGGGTTCCACCCCCCGACGGTCTACTTCCCGCTCATCGTCCGGGAGGCGCTCATGATCGAGCCCACTGAGACCGAGCCACGGGAGACCCTCGACGCGTTCGCCGCGGCGATGCTCGCCATCGCCCGGGAGGCCCGCGAACAGCCGGAGCTCCTCCACGACGCTCCCCATACGACGCCGGTGCGTCGGCTCGATGAGGCGCGGGCGGTGCGGGAACCCCGACTGAAGTTGGATCTAGGGGACCGATAGGGGCTCGCCCCTAGCCGTGCCTTTCTTTCTCCCCCGCACCTAACCGGTGAGCTGTTCGATGGCGGACTGGGGGACGTGGCCCTTCGTGAACACGGTCACGTTGTCCCCGGCCCGGATCACCGTGCTGCCCGAGGGGATGACGAGGTCCCCGTCGCGCTCCACCGCGGCGATGAGGAGCCCCTCCGGGATCAGGCCCTGTTTGCCCGCCTCGCGGAGGGTGAGGTCCACGAGGGGAGAGTCGGCGGTGATCGTGATCCGGAACACCTGGGCTCCCCCGGGGAGCGCCACCAGATCGCGGACGTGGGGATGCCAGGCTGAGTGGTAGAGGTAGCCGGCGACGATGATGTCGGGGTTCTCCATGACATGGGCCCCCAGACGGCGGAACAGGTCCACGTGTTCAGGGTTGTTGACCACGGTGACGATCGTCGGGACGCCGAGGTCGCCGGCGGCGGCGACGACCATGAGGTTCGTCGCATCGTCGTGGGTGGTGGCGATGAGGGCATCGGCCCGCTCCGCCCCCGCCTCACGGAGGATGTCCGCCGAGGCCGCATCCGCGTTGAACACGAGCACATCGTAGCGACGGATGATCGCCTCCGCCTTCTTGGGGTCCCGCTCGATGACGGCCACGTTGTGCCGATCGCGCACCGCGAGGTCGATGATCGCAGACCCGATCCCACCCGCGCCCACGACGATCAAATACATGAGAATGTATGGTACCCCTCGGCCTGCGCCCGGTCCACAGCCCCTTGGTCCGCCCGGGGCAGGTCCGTTAGGATCAGGGTGTGCGAACGTTCGTGATGGTCAGCCACACCGTGCCCCTCGAGGGGGAGTTCTCCCTATCCGACCTCCCGGGCGGGGCAGGCCGCCTCGACGTCCTCTGTCGGGCGGCGAACGATGCGTTCCTCATTTCCCATGGGATCCGCCCCGCGGTGGCGTTCCACTTCGTGATCCAGGACCAGCTGACGATCAGCCTGTGGGGGGGCCGCCTGCGGCACCTGAACCCGGATGAGCGGTCCACGGGCGCCCTCCTGCGGCAGGCGCTGCGCACAGCCCACGACCTCCCTCTAGGGGAGGAACGGCCGTCCACCCCGGGGATCACGGTGCGGCGGATGGGCCTAGGAGGCCTCCTCGATGACCTCCGAGCTGCGGGGAACGCGCCCCTCGTCCTCGACGAGGCGGGGGCTCCCCTGCGCGGGGCGAGGCTTCCGGAACGCCCAGCGTTCCTCCTCTCCGACCACCGCAACTTCACCCCGGCCGAAGAGGCCCTCCTCGCCGCCCTCCCGCGGATCTCGGTGGGGCCAGTGGTCCTCCAGGGGCACCAGTGCATCACCCTCGTCCACAACGAGCTCGATCTACAGGAGGTAGGATGAGCAATTGGGAGCTGCTGACCACGGTGATCGGGTCCCCCCAGGCCGAGCTCGTGGCGAGCTTCCTGCGAGGCGAGGGGATTCCTGTCCAGTTCAGGAGCCACGTTCCACCGTCGGTGTATCCGCTCACCGTGAACGGGCTCGCCGAGGTGCGGGTCCTCGTCCCGGCGGTGGATCTCGACCGGGCGCGAGAAGTGCTCGCCGCGTTCAGGATGGGGGAGGAGGACGACCACGGGGACCGACCGCCCTGTTGAGCCCTGGCTTGCGCAGGCGCGGGAGGCCCTCGTCTCCGAGCTGCGGGACGAAGGGATCCGCGACGAGCGGGTGCTAGGGGCCCTGGCCCGGGTCCCCCGCCACGCGTTCGTCCCCCCCCACCTCCTGCCCCATGCCTACGAGGACCGTCCCCTCCCGATCGGTCACGACCAGACCATCTCCCAGCCGTACATCGTCGCCCTGTCCACGGAGGCCCTCGCCCTCCAGCCCACGCACCGCGTGCTCGAGGTCGGCACGGGATCGGGGTACCAGACGGCGATCCTCGCCGAGCTGGCGGGTGAGGTGTACACGGTGGAGCGGCTCCCCGAGCTTTCCCTCGCCGCCCAGCGGAGGTTGGGCGCGCTCGGGTACACGAACATCCGGTTCCGCGTGGGGGATGGGACGGTGGGCTGGCCGGAGGAGGCACCGTTCGATGCGATCCTCGTCACCGCTGGCGCGCCGCGGGTCCCCGACCGCCTCCTGTCCCAGCTCGCCCCCTACGGACGGCTCGTGATCCCGGTGGGAGGACGGTTCAATCAGGAGCTGGTCCTCGTCCACCGCGACGGGGGGCAGTGGGTGGAGCGGCGCCTCTGCCCGTGTACGTTCGTTCCCCTGATCGGGGAGGAGGGATGGACATGATCGATCTACGTTCGGATACGGTGACCCGGCCCACGCCCGCGATGCGGGAGGTGATGGCTGCGGCGGAGGTGGGGGACGACGTGTACGGTGAGGACCCCACCGTGCGCCGGCTCGAGGAGCGGGCCGCCGACCTCCTCGGCACGGAGGCGGCGTTGTTCGTGCCGTCGGGGACGATGGGGAACCAGACCGCCATCGCCTGCCACACCCGCCCCGGCCAGGAGGTCATCGTCGAGGAGGGGTCCCACATCTACAACGTGGAGCTGGCGACGATGGCCCGCTTCTCCGGCGTCCAGCCGCGGGTCCTCCCCGGGGAGAGGGGCGTGTTCACCGCCCGCCAGGTCGCGGCCGCGATCCGGCCCGACATCTACTACCTCGCCCCGACCGGGCTCGTGTGCCTGGAGAACACACACAACGCGGCCGGGGGCCGGATCTGGCCCCTCGCCGCGGCGCGGGAGGTCCTCGACCTCGCCCACGGGCGGGGGATCCCCGTCCACCTCGATGGGGCGCGCATCCTCAACGCTTCCGTGGCGACGGGGATCCCGGCCCGGGAGCTCACCTTGGGGTTTGACTCCGTCATGTTCTGCCTGTCCAAGGGGCTCGGCTGCCCGGTGGGATCCCTCTTGTGCGGGTCGCGGGAGTTCATCGCCGCTGCCCGCCGGACCCGCAAGGCCCTCGGGGGCGGGATGCGCCAGGCGGGGATCCTTGCCGCGGCGGGCCTGTACGCCCTCGACCACCACGTGGACCGCCTCGCCCAGGACCACGTCCACGCCCGGCTCCTCGCCGACGGGCTCGCCTCCCTCCCTGCCCTGTCCGTGTGGCCCCCGGACACGAACATCGTCATCTTTGAGATCGCGAGGGGCCCCGATGCGGAGGCCCTCTGCCAGCGGCTGCGCGACCGGGGCGTGCTCGCCTCCCCGGCCGGGGCTGGGACCTCCGCCCGGCAGGTGCGGATGGTGACGCACCTTGGGATCTCCGCCGCCGACGTGCAGCGGACGGTTGACCTCGTGGGGCGGGAACTCGGTACCGCGAGGGCGTGACGAACCGGCCCCCACTGGGGGGGGCCTGTCCTCGGATCCCCGCCCGTGCGGGCGTAGCCTCCATCACGTGAGGCTGAGATGCGAGCGATCCTGGCAGGGCTAGTGGTGGCGGCGGTGGGCGTCGCCGGAGGGGCAACGACCCTCGCGGTGGGCTCGGCGGCCCAATGGGTCTTCGTTGATGTCCCGAGCCTGAACACGTTCATCCGCCTCGCCAATCAGACGATCGCCTTCGTCAACGAACGGGCGGGGAGCGAACCCGTCCCCCCCATCCCCGCGCTCGGGCCGGGGGTCGGCCTGCGGCTCAGCGAGGCGGTGGGGGGCGTGCTGCGGGTGGGGCTGCAGATGGCAGTGGCGAACGTCGGCACCCGCACCCAAGGGACGTGGACTGCGGAGGAGACGTCGCATCCGGTGGACATAAGCCTCGACGTCGGCTTCGTCGCCTTCGCGGCTGAGCTGGACCTGGTCCTCGTGCCGGAGATCCTCATCGTGAGCGCCTCCGCAGGGTGGGGAAGCGCGCGCATTGGCTACCGGTGCGTGTTCCCGCCCACGCTGCCGACAGATTGGTCGCTCCCGTTCCTGCCTGAAGCCGAGGACACGACCTACACCGGCGCGGGGCCGGTGGGGACGGTGGCGGTCCAGGTCTCCCTTCCGCTCGGGCCGGGGGCGAGCGCGGGGTTCGAGGTCGGGTTCCGGCTCACCGCCCCGAGCGTGCCGCGGGCGGGGATGGGCGTACTCGACCTCAACGCGGATGGATTGGGCGATCCCGTTGGGTTTTCCGGTCCCTGGCTGGGGCTAACGGTGCGGCTGGAGTTCAACCTGTGAGGGGGTGTGCGATGAAGAGGATATTCGTGGTCGGGTGCGCACTCGTGGCGCTCGTTCTGGGGGGGTGCACGTCGAAGTTCCAGGCCGTCCCCCCGGAGGCCCTGTTCGCGCTTCGTCCCAGCGCTGGCGTGGCTCCCCTCACCGTGGTGTGCGACGGGTCACTCTCGTTCTCCGAGAACGGGAGGGTTGTGGAGTACATCTGGGACCTCGGGGATGGGACCCGGGCGCTGGGGCCGATCGTCTCCCACACCTACCGCCGGGGGGGGACGTTCCGGGTGACGCTCGAGGTGTACGACGAGCAGGGCCTGTCGAGCCGCCGTGATGGGCGTGTCGAGGTGCAGTTCGCCCCGCCGACGGCGAGCTTCTCCTCCGCGCCCTGGCGGCCGGGGACCGGGGAGACGATCTGGTTCGATGCCTCCACATCCACGTCGCCCAACGGAGCGATCGTCGAGTACCGCTGGGCGTTCGGAAATGGGGATTGGGACGTGGGAGAGAAGGTTGGGTACATGTACTGGTACGGGGGGGCGTACCCCGTGACCCTGACCGTTGTGGACGAGGCCGGGGCCGTGGCCTCGGTGACCCAGGTCATCGAGGTCCAGGGCGGGCCAGGTTGCGCGAGGTGAGACATATGAGGAAACGTGTGGGGGCGCTTGCCGTAGGAGTCGGGCTTCTCCTCGTCTCCGGATGCACGCCCGAGGTGGGGCCGCTGCAGAGGATCAGCGCGACGATCATCGCCTCGCCCGTCGAGGGCCAGGCCCCGCTCGCCGTGCACTTTGACGCGACCCGGTCCGCCGATCCCGAGGGGCCCCTCACCGACCACCTGTGGGACTTCGGGGACGGGAGCCCCGTCGTCGCCGGCCGGGAGATCCAACACACCTACCAGCGGGCCGGTGAGTACCTGGTCACGCTCGTCGTGGTTGGCCCCTCCGGGACCGGTCGGGCGACGACGTTCGTGCGTGCTCTCAACAACCCCCCCACGGCGGCGTTCACGTTCCTCCCCGCCGACCCGTTCCAGGGGGAACCGGTCTCGTTCGATGCCTCCGCGTCCTCCGATCCTGATTCCGACATCGCCCACTACGTGTGGGACTTCGGCGATGGTGCCACCGGCGAGGGGAAGATCGTGAGCCATGCCTTCGCCAACCCTGGGGAGTTCCTGGTCATCCTCACCGTCACCGATGCCGCGGGCGCCGAGGCGAGGGCGACGCGGCTCGTGGTGGTGGAGGACTGTAGCTCTGGGGGTTGCGGCAGACGGTAGTCGAGAGCCCGCTTCCGCACTCACCCTCCGCGCCTCCCCTGCCCAGGCGGGGGAGGCGCCCCCCTTGACGGACGGCTACTCGTTGTGGGGGATCTGGAGCGTGGTCCCCCCGATGAACTCCCGTACGAGGTGGTCGCCGGGGATGAGGGCGTGGTCCTCGGCCTCCCACAGGGTCAGCCCCGCCACCTGGCCGAGCAAGCTGCCGATGCGCCGGTAGCGGATCCGCGCATCGAGGAACGTATCGTAGGGAGCGACCTCCTCTGGCTTCGGCCAGATCCCATCCGGAAGGAAAAACGGCTTCAGCACAGGAAGGTCGAACGGCATCCCCCCGTTCACGACGTGATCGGCGAGGCCCATCAGGGGGATGATCGAGAACAGTTCACCGCTCCGCACGTAGTGCCAGTGGAGGAGGGTCTGGAGCGGGGGATGGTTGCGGTGCTTGACATCCCGCAGCATCCGGCGGAGGAGCCGCACATCCGTGAACTGGGTCAACCGTTCGCTCGTTCCGTCCCCCTCGTAGAGCATGTTCGCTGCCTCAATGTACAGCCAGAACATCGCCTCGCGGGCGATCCCGGTCGTGAGGGGGGGATAGAGCCCGTGGAGGCAGTCGAGGAGGAGGAGCTGGCCCTCCTTCAGCCGCACGAGCTTCGTCCCCACGCGGCGGCCCTCCTTGAAGCTATAGATCGGCTTCTGGATCGCCTGCCCGTCGAGGAGGGCGCGCAGGTGACGGTTGATGGTCTGGATGTCGAGGGCCTCCGGCGTCTCGAAGTTCCGATCGTTGAGCCAGTCCGTGGGGTGCTCGACGAGGGGCCAGAAGTAGTCATCGAGGTTGAGCATCAGGAATTCGAGGCCTTCCTTCCTCAGCCGCTGGAGGAGCTTGACCGTGGTCGTCGTCTTCCCCGACGAGGATGGCCCGGAGACCCAGATCACCCGCAGGTCCCCAGTTGCGGCGCGGGCGAGGACGGCCGTGGCGGCCTCGTCCACCGAGCGCTCGTACCGCTCCGTGGCGGCGGCGACAAGCTCGGGGAGGTGGCCCAACCGGACGATCTCGTTCAGCCCGGCCACGGTGTCACAGCCGTGCTCGCGGTTCCAGGCGAGCGTCTCGTGGTGGAGGGGGACCGGATACCCGTTCCCCACGAACTCGTCCATCGTGATCGCCCCCGCCCGCACCCAATACTTCCCCCACCGCCAGCACTCGTAGGCATCGGCCACGGTGACGAACCCAAAGCTCCGCAGGACATGGACCACCGTGTCCTGGATCTCCTCGACGGTGGGGGGAAAGTTGGCGATCCAATGCCGCTGATCACGGTTGAGCGTTGCCACCACGACATCGGATAGGAACTCCGCGATGTGCTCGTCGTCCCCGTACGAGAAGAGGCGCTCGTTCACCCCCGGCACGTGGTCGAGGGAGAACCCGCCCACCGACTGCACCGCCCGGAGGATGGCGTGGATGATCCGTCCCTGGTCGAACGCGACGAGCGACCGGTCGCGTTTCCTGACCTTGCGGATCCTGTTTTGCACAGCCACGCAAGGATTATACCGTTCGCCGCTCCGGGCGATCCCTGTTTCGGGAACGGCAGCGTTCGCCTCCCCACTGCTTACGGAATGGGCGTTTCGTAGATCCGCCACGTCTTGGCGAGGCGCCCGCCCATCGCCTCGCAGGCGCGGAGGATGAGGTCGTTGTCCTCGAGGAGCATGGACGCCTCGCCGGCCCGGTACCCTTTCCCCCAGGCGATCGTGAGCACCTCGTGGAACAGGACCGCGTCCACCCCCATCTTCCGGTACGGAGGGCAGATCCCGAAGAACATCACCCGCGCCGTGCGGATCCGGCGCCGCCGGGCCAGCAGGCGCAGCGCCCGCATGAGGTCGAGATCGAGCACGGGGTTCCAGGTCGGCCGGAGGGCCACGTTCGGGTCCGGGATCGCCCCGATCATCGCCGCGAGTTCCCCGTCTACGTAGGCGAACCGGATCAACTCCGGGTCGGCGATCGCCTTCAAGCTCTTCGCGAGCGCCTTCGCCTCCCCGTCCGTGATCGGGAGGAACCCCCAGTTGGCGGCCCACGCCTCGTTGTAGACCCACGCGAGACGCTCCACATCTTCCAGGAGGTGTCCCAGGTCGAACGGGCGGGTCTCGATCTCCCGGCGGGCCCGGGCGGCCGCGACGAGGCGCTCCAGGCGGGGGTCCCCGGGCTGGGACGGAGCAATCCAGTACGCATGGTAGTCCTTGACCTTCCGCAGGCCGTACCGCTCGAGGTGCTCCCCGTAGTAGGGCGGGTTGTGGGTGAGCTCCACCGTGGGCGGGGTATCGAACCCGCGGACGAGCACCGCCTGGTGGGACTCGTGGGTCGCGTTGGAGTACCCGCCCGGTCCGCGCATCGCATCTACCCCCCGCTTGGCGAGCCAGGCCCGGGCGCTATCGAGGAGGGCCTCGGTGACCGCGTAGTCCGGGACCGCTTCGTAGAACCCGAAGGATCCGAGGTTTGCGTTGTGGTAGTCGTTGAACCGGTGGTTGACCGCGGCCGACACCCGGCCCATGAGGCGGGGGCCGGAGCGGGCGAGGAAGTGCGTGACCTCGGCCGTCTCGTGGTAGGGATGGGCGGGGGTGAGGAGGCCAGTCAAGCCAAGGAGCCGGCTCCCGAGGAGGTCGGCGGTGAGGGGAGGGGTCCAATTCGGGTCCCCGCGGTGGATGTGCCACGGGACCGCAACGAACTGCCGCAACCGGCGATCCCCAAGCGGGATCTCCTCGATCGTAAGCCGGGCCATGAGCCCCCATTATCCCCGGTCTGGGCCGGGGATGCCGGTTCGCCGCCGGGGCGCATCGTAAAACCTCACCCCGCAGGGATCGGGTATAATCCCGCCGTTGCGACACCATCCAACTTGAGGTGAATCCATGAGCAAGACCAAGGTCATCATCATGGGCGCTGCCGGCCGCGACTTCCACAACTTCAACGTTGTGTTCAGGGATAACGACGCCTACGAGGTGGTTGCGTTCACCGCCACCCAGATCCCGGGGATCGTGGGGCGCCGTTACCCCGCGGAGCTCGCCGGGCGGCTCTACCCGAACGGGATCCCGATCGAGCCGGAGGAGCGCCTCCCCCACCTCGTGCGCGAGAAGAATGTGGACCGGGTGGTGTTCGCCTATTCCGACGTCTCGCACCAGCACGTGATGGAACGGGCGGCACTCGCTGCTGCGGCGGGGGCGGACTTCTGGCTCCTGAGCCCCCGCTCGACCCAGCTGGTGGCCAAGAAGCCGGTCGTCGCCGTGTGTGCGGTGCGCACGGGTGCCGGCAAGTCCCAAACCACCCGCCGCGTGGCCCAGATCCTCCACGAGCAGGGGAAGAGGGTCGCCGTGGTCCGCCACCCCATGCCCTACGGGGACCTCGTCCGCCAGAAGGTGCAACGGTTCGCGTCGTTTGAGGACCTGGACCGGGCGGAGTGCACGATCGAGGAGCGCGAGGAGTACGAGCCCCACATTCAGGAAGGGTTCGTGGTCTATGCGGGGGTGGACTACGGGGCGATCCTCCGTCAGGCGGAGGCGGAAGCCGACGTGATCCTGTGGGACGGGGGGAACAACGACTTCCCCTTCTTCCGGCCCGACTTCCTGATCGTCGTCGCCGACCCGCTGCGGGTTGGGCATGAGAACACGTACTGGCCTGGATCCGTGCTCGTCCGCCAAGCCGCTGTGATCGTGATCAACAAGGTGGATACGGCGGGGATCGAACCGGTGGAACGGCTGCGGGCCTCCCTTTCCTCCCTCAACCCGCGGGCGAAGGTCGTGGAAGCGGCGTCCCCGATCACCCTCGACGCGCCGGAGCTCGTGGCGGGGCGGAGGGTGCTCGTGATCGAGGATGGGCCCACCGTCACCCACGGGGAGATGCCGTTCGGGGCGGGGGCGGTGGCGGCACGGAAGCTCGGGGCGACCTTCGCCGACCCGCGTCCCCATGCGCAGGGGTCGCTCGGCGACGTGTACAAGGCCTATCCCCACCTCGGCCCGGTGCTGCCCGCGATGGGGTACGGGAAGAAGCAGATCGAGGAGCTCGCCCAGACGATCGCCCGCGTCCCCTGCGATGCCGTCGTCATCGCGACGCCGGTGGACCTGCGCCGCCTGATCGCGATCGAGAAGCCGTCAACCCGGGTCCGGTACGATCTTCAGGAGATCGGCCATCCCACGGTGGCCGACCTCCTCCCCCGGTTCTGAGACAGGGGTCCAGGGCCGCCCGGACAAATGGGGCCGGGCGGCCCGTCCAGTGTGCCCCGCTGGGCCCGGTCATCTCCGTACCCTCGTCCCATGAGGTGGTCTGAGATGAGAAAGCGTCTCCTGGGTGTGCTCGTCGTGACCCTGGTGTGGGGTGCCACATCCTGGTCCCAATCCCCGACCTTCTCCGGCTCACTCGGGATCGAGGTCGCCTTCACGCCGTCGTCCTCTTCGCTCGACCTCGCGTCCGCAGTCACCCTCGCCCTCGCATGCGACCGGGCGGAGGTCATCAGCCGAACGGAGCTCTCCCTCACTGGGCTTGAGGCCGAGCACCTCATGATGGGGGTCGATCTCGATGGGATCGGCCTCCGGAGTGGGATGAGGTTCGATCCGTGCTTCTCCAAGTACTGGTTCGAGGTCCGGGGTGGGTGTTGCCCATGGGAGCTCGGGGGGCTGTTCCTCGTGGAGAACCTCGCGGAGGCATGTGCGACGCCAGCCTACACGGTCGGGCTCGTCCTCGACCTCGGCGTCGCCTGGCACCCGGGGTTCTTCGCCCGCAGCCTCACTGGGTTCGGCGTGACGGGCCTCGATCACCTGCTCGACGACGACCCCACCACCGACCTCACTGCGGTGTCCGGGGTGTGGTTCGAGGAGGAGCTCCTCCACCTCGGCTTCACGAGCGCCTGTTTCCGCGCCGACTCCCGGGTCCTCCTCAACCCGTACGGCCTCGCGTGGAGCGAGCTCGGCGCGAGCTACATCTACCCGGATCCGGAGGCCGAGCTCGGGGCGCGGATCCGCCTCAATGGGAGCTTCGGCCTGAGTTGGGCCAAGCTATTCCTCGGGGTGCGGGTGCCGCCGGTCGGGATCCGGCTCGTGACCGCGTTCAACCTCGGAGGGTTCGTGTCCCAGGAGGTGTGGGTGGAGGTGGTGTTCTCCTGGGTCCGCATCCACTCCCGGACGCAGTTCGATTTCGGCGGCCTCATTCAGAGCACGGTCGGGATCGAGCTCGACTTCTGACGCCTGCGGGTTGCCGGCTCGGGAGGGGGGGCTATCATCCCTTCCATGGACGAGGAGCGGATGAACCCGTTTGGACCTGCCCCCGAGTTCACGCTGCCGTCGGCGGCGGGCGGGGCGGTGTCGCTCCCCGATCTAGCGGGCTCGTACGTCGTCCTGCACTTCTTCCCCCGCACCGGGACGCCCGCCTGGGCCGAGGACGTCCGTGCCTTCCAGGCCCTCCTCCCCGAGTTCACCTCCCTTGAGGCGCGGGTGGTGGGGATCGCGCCCGATTCCCTTTCCACCCTGGCCCGGTTCGCGGCGAATGGTGGCCTCACCCTGCTCTCCGATCCCGATTGCGCTGTGGCGAGGGCCTATCGCGCCGTCACGCCCGAGGGCCGGGTCCAGCGGGCGACGTTCCTCGTCGACCGGGCGGGGTCCATGCGCTGGGCGTGGTGGCGGGGGAAGGTGGCCGGCCACGCGGAGGAGGTCCTCGCCACGTTGCGGGCGCTGCAGGCCGCGGACGAGGCTGTCAACCCACTCATCCATAGCCGGCGGGCGTACCGGGCCCTGTCCGGAGAGCCCGTGGCCCGGGAGGCCCTCCAGCGGCTGGTCGAGGCGGCCCACCTCGCCCCCTCCTGCTTCAACAACCAGCCGTGGCGGTTCGTGATCGCCCAAGGGGAAACGTTGGACAGGGTGAAGGGGGCCCTGTCCGGGGGGAACTACTGGGCGAAGCGCGCCCCGGCGATCCTCGCCCTCGCCAGCCACCGCGACCTCGACTGCAAGCTCTCCGATGGGCGCGACTACTTCCTATTCGGATGCGGAATGGCCACCGGCCTGCTCATGATCCAGGCGACCCAGATGGGGCTCGTTGCCCACCCCATCGCCGGCTACGATCCCCACGCAGTCAAGGAGGCGCTGGGGATCCCGGAGGAGTACGTCCTCATCACGCTCATCGTGATCGGGAAGCGGGGAGAGGCGAGCACGCTCAGCGACAAGCACCGCGCGATCGAGCTCGGGCCGCGGGAGCGGAAGCCCTTGTCGGCCGTGGTGGCATGGAATAAGTTCGGTGACCTGTACCAGACGGAGGGCATATGACGAAGAACGATGTACTGAACGCGATCCGCGGCCGGAGGAGCGTGCTCCGGTTCGAGCCGAAGCCGGTGAGCGAGGACGAGGTGGAGGCGATCCTCGAGGCGGGGAGGTGGGCCCCGTCGTTCGCCAACTCCCAGCCGTGGACGTTCGTTGTGGTGCGGGACGAGGAGACGAAGGCCAAGTTGGGGGCCCTCGTGGAGCGGCTCGCCTTCGCGCGCCGCGGCCAGGTCGCCCTCACCGGGAAAGGGGTCGGCGACGCGCCGGTGCTGATCGCGGTCGTCGTTGACCCGGTGAAGGATCCGGGGCACTGGATCGAGGCGGGGGCGGTGGCGACCCAGAACATGGCCCTCATGGCCCACAGCCTGGGGCTGGCCTCGTACTGGGCGGGACTACGGGGTCGGGCGGAAGCGGAAGTGAAGCGGATCCTCGGCATCCCCCGCGGGATGAGGGTTGTGGCCCTCCTCCCCATCGGCCGGCCCGCGTACACACCGCGGGAGGTGGAGCGGGTGCCTCTCTCGGAGATCGTGCGCCGCGATCGGTTCGGAGGTTAGCCGAAGCCGCCCCCGCGCGGGTCGGAGACGACGGTCAGCACGGGTTCACCGCCTTGAGCCCGTGCCCGGTGAGGGGGAGCACGACCTCCTCCCCAGGGCCGATCGTGCCTCGCGCGATGAGGGCGGGGAGGGCAGCCACGGCGAGGGCCGCCGTCGGCTCAACCCAGATCCCTTCCTCGCGGGCGAGCTCCGCCTGCCCCCGGAGGATCTCCTCTTCCCCCACCATAACGGCATCCCCATCCACCGCCCCGAGCGCGGCCAGGACCTCCCGGCCCCGCTTGGGGCGGGGGATTCGTGCCCCCTCGGCCACCGTGGCCCGGGGGTCCGGCTCGACCGGGTCCCCCCCGCCACCGGCGCGGACGAGAGGGGCACAGGCCTCAGGCTGGACGATGTGGAGGCGCGGCACCCGTCCGATCCACCCCCGGTCGCGCAGCTGGGCGAACCCCTGGACGAGCCCGAGGAACAGTCCGCCTCCTCCCACCGGGACGACGACGTGGTCAGGGATCCGACCCTCCTCGCCTAGCTCGTAGGCGAGTGTCGTCAGGCCGGCGACGAAGTACGGCGAGGCGTTGTGCGAGGCGTAGAGGAGGTCAGGGTCCTTAGCGCATGCCTCCCGGACCACGTCCGTGGCCCGCTCCCGTGGGCCGGGCACGCGCACCAGCTCCGCCCCGAGGGCTTCGATCTGGGCGAGCTTGGGCCCCGAGGCATGGGCCGGCACGTAGAGGACGGCGCGGATCCCCGCCCGGGCAGCGTAGGCGGCGAGGGCCGCCCCGGCGTTCCCCGACGAGTCATCGGCCACCGCCCTCGCCCCGAACGACCGCAGGACGGCGACGAGCACCGCTGCCCCCCGGTCCTTGAACGAGCCGGTGGGGTTCGTCCCCTCGACCTTGAAGAGGAGGTTCACCCCCAGACGGGGGCCGATGCGGAGGGAAGGGATGAGGGGGGTCCCCCCCTCGCCCAGGGTGATGGGATCCACGGTGGGGAGGAACGGGGCGTACCGCCACACCCCGCGCCCGGTCAAGCCCGCGGCAGTGGAGCCTGCCGGCGGGTCCGGCCGGTAGTCGAGCGGGACCCGGCACGTCGGGCACGGCAGCGGCACCGCACTCGGCACGGTGCGGAAGCCGCACAGGGGGCACCGCAGTTCGCCTCTCATCCCGTGGCCCACATCCCCGCGAACCTTCGGGCATCGGAGACCATCGTGTCGTTGTTGAAGAGCACATACACGCGTTCGGCCTCCAGTCCCCGAACAGTGTCCCGCAGGCGCTCCAGGTCGTGGTCGCTGTAGGTGTAGCGGTACATCCGCGCCCCCGGCGGGGACCCATGGAGCCGCAGGTACGCGATCTCCCCCCCCGTGACGGGGAGGGTTCGGAACGGGTCGGTGCCGTGGACGAGGGAGTGCTTCCGGCACAGGGCGGCCACCCGCTCCGGCTCCTCGTCCCACTGCCCGCGAGGCTCCCACACGAGGGTGAGCCCCCCCCGGTCGACCGTGGAGAGGAACTGGGCCAGAGCCTCCTCGTGGTCCGGCTTGGGGGAGAATGCAGGCGGGCACTGGAGGAGGAGCACCCTCGCCCGCAGGGCGCGGGCCACCTCGACCGAGCGCGCGAACCCGGCGCGGGCTTGTGGGCCCTGGAACCGCGCGTAGTGGGTGATCCCGCGGTGGGCCTTGACCGTGAACTCGAACTGTGGGTTCACTCGATCGGCGAGATCCCGCCACCGGCGGACGGTCGCGAGCGGGGGGAGGCGGTAGAACGTGGAGTTGACCTCGACGAGCGAGAACTGGGCAGCATAGAGTTGGAGCCGATGCCGGCCCTGTTCCCCCCCGGGCGGCAGCGCCGACCAGCCGCAACAGCCGATGCGGACCTCCACCTCGGGATTATAGGGCCCCTCTGGCTACGCCGCGTCCCCGACGCGGATCTCCTCCTCCCACCGGCGCAGCTTGTTGAGCACGGCGTAGGCAGTGAGGTCGAGGTGGAGGGGGGTGATCGAGACGTACCCGGACAGGACCGCCCACACATCGGTATCCTCCTCGCCTGCGGGTGGGGAGGAGAGCATCTCGCCCGCCAGCCAGTAGTAGGAACGGCCGCGGGGGTCCTCGCCCCGCACGAGGTCGTCGGTCCAGATCTTGCCGCCGAGGCGGGTGACCCGGACCCCTTTGGGCACGCCGCGCGGCACGTTCACGTTGATGAGGGTGCGGACGAGCGCGTCCCGCTCCGCCAACGCCAGCCTCGCCACCCGCGCCGTGAGCGCCGCTGCTCTCTCGTAGTCTGGGTTCCCTTCCCGCCCCTCGTCGGGCCCGAGGTCGAGGGACACGGCGATCGCCGGGATCCCCGCCGATGCCCCCTCCATCGCCGCGGCGACCGTGCCCGAGTAGGTCACGTCGTGCCCGATGTTCGCCCCCATGTTGATCCCCGCCACGACGAGGTCGGGCCGGCGCGGGGCGAGGCCGAGGAGGGCGAGGAGCACGCAGTCGGACGGGGATCCGTTCGTGACGTGCACCTCCTCCCCGTCCGGGAGGTGGGCGCTCGAGAACCGCAGCGGCTTATGGAAGATGCGGGTCCGCGATGCCGCGGACCAGTTCCGGTCTGGGGCGAGCACCCATGGCTCCCCGACCGTGGCGAGGGCCCTCCGCAGGGCGAGGAGCCCCGGCGAGAGGTACCCGTCGTCGTTCGTAACCAGGATGAACGGCCGTTCCATCGTCCCCTCCGGGCGTTCAGTCTAGCTTCCCCCGCCCTCAGGCACAAACCGGTACAGGGAGAGCACCGTCTCCCCGTAGGCCCGCCGTATCTCCAGGACGAGGGGGCCGTACCGATCCGCCAGCGGCTCCTTGTGGAACGACTCCGCCACCACCACTGCCCCAGGGAGGAGGGGGCGGAGCTCGGCCAGCGCCGCGACCGTCCGGGCGGCGAGCCCGCTTCCATACGGGGCGCCGACGAACACGAGGTCGAACGCCTTCCCCTTTCGCGCGAGCGACCGCAGCGCCGTGAAGACATCGGCCTCCACTACCTCCGCCCGTGTGGCGCACCCCAGCCGCCGGATGTTCTCGCGGATGAGCCGCACCGCCTGATCCGAGCCGTCCACGAACACGGCGCGGGCCGCGCCGCGGGAGAGGGCCTCCAGCCCCACCGCCCCCGTCCCGGCAAAGAGGTCGAGGAACTGCGCCCCGGGCACGAGCTCGCGTACGGTGTCGAACAGGGCGAGGCGGACCCGGTCCCGCAGCGGCCGGATCCCCGCGCCCCGCGGTCCCACGAGCTTCTGCCCCCGGTACTCCCCCGCGTCGATCCGCACTTGCACCCTCCTCCCCACGGGCTACGATGCGTGGGTCCCCGGAGGATACCCCAAGGAGCGAGAGCGTGCGGTACGACGTCGTGGTGGTGGGAGCTGGGCCGGCTGGGCTGTTCGCGGCCCTCGAGCTCGCGGGATCGGGCCTGTCCACGGTCATCGTGGACAAGGGCCTCGCCCCGCGCGAGCGGACGAGCAACACCTGTGGGGTGGGCGGAGCCGGCGCGTTCTCCGATGGGAAGCTCAACCTCACCCCCCGCATCGGCGGCGATCCGGAGGCGATCGGGTGCTCGGTCGGCGAGCTGGAGGACCTCATCGCCTACGTGGATGACACGTTCACCCGTTATGGGGCGCCCGCCCAGTACTCGGGGGAGGACCCCGAAGCGCTCGCCGAGCTGAAGAAAGCAGCGGCGCAGGCAGGCGTGGAGTTCATCGCCGGCCGCCAGCGCCACATCGGCACGGGGCGGATCCGGGAGGTCATCGACGCCATCTACCGCGACCTCGCGGCGCGGGGGGTCGAGTTCCAGCTCGGGAGGGCGGCCGAGGAGATCCGCCACCGCGGCGGGCGGTTCACCGTCGTCGTGGAGGGGAAGGAGATCGAGGCCCGGTACGTCCTCGCTGCGCCAGGCCGGGTCGGCGCGTACTGGCTGCGGGAGGTGGCGCGGTCGCTCGGGGTCGGTCCCTCGTTTGGGCCGCTCGATGTCGGGGTGCGGGCGGAGTTCCCGGCCGAGCTCTACGACCCGATCGAGCGGGTGATGTACGACGCCAAGCTGCGCGTGCGCGCCCCGACCTACGACGACATGGTGCGCACCTTCTGCACCAACCCCCGCGGGTTCGTGGTCCAGGAGGACCACGGTGAGTTCGTGCTCGTGAACGGCCACGCCGAAAACGAACGCAAGAGCGGGAACACGAACTTCGCGCTCCTCGTGCACATCGAACTCACCGACCCCGTGGAGGACACGACCGAGTACGGCCGCGCGATCGCGAAACTGGCGACGACGATCGGCGGGGGGAAGCCGATCGTGCAGCGGCTGAAGGACCTCTCCCAGGGGCGGCGGTCCACGCTGGACCGGATCCGGCGGGCCTCCGTCCGGCCGACCCTGGAGTCGTTCACTCCCGGGGATGTGTCGATGGCCCTCCCCCACCGCGTGGTGGTGGACATCGTGGAGGCGGTGGACGTCCTGAACCGACTCATCCCCGGCCTGTCCGCGGAGGGGACGCTCCTTTGTGCCCCGGAGATCAAGTTCTACGACACCCGCTATGCGGTCGGACCGGGGATGGAGACCGCCCTCCCCGGGTTCTACGTGGCCGGGGACGCGTCGGGGCACTCCCGGGGGATCGTGTTCGCCGCCGTGACCGGGGTGTTGGCCGCGCGGCGGATCCGGGAGAAGGCGTCGCGATGAAGCGGATCGCCGTTCTCACGAGCGGGGGCGACGCGCCGGGGATGAACGCCGCGATCCGCGCCGTGGTCCGCACGGGGGTCGCGCGGGGCTGGGAAGTTCGGGGGGTGCGGCGGGGCTATGCCGGCCTCGTCGGGGGGGAGATCGTGCCCCTCGGGGCGCGGGACGTGGGGGGGATCCTCCAGCTCGGGGGGACGATCCTCGGGAGCGCCCGCTGCCCGGAGTTCCGCACCGAGGAGGGCCGGCGGAGGGCACTGCGCGCCCTCGTCGGGCAGGGGATCGAGGCCCTGGTCGTGATCGGAGGGAACGGCTCCCAAGCCGGCGCCTACGAGCTCTCCCGGATGGGGTTCCCCGTCGTCGGCGTGGCGTCCACGATCGACAACGACCTCGCCGGCTCGGAGGTTACGATTGGGGTGGACACTGCCCTCAACGTGGCCCTGGAGTCCATCGACCGCCTCAAGACCACCGCCTCCTCCCACGGCCGGGCGTTCCTCGTTGAGGTGATGGGCCGCCACTGCGGCTACCTCGCCCTCATGGCGGGGATCGCCGGCGGGGCAGAGGCCGTGGCCATCCCCGAGGTGGAGACGGATCCCGAGGCGCTCGCCCGCGAGCTGCGCGGGGCCTACGAGCGGGGGAAGAGCCACGCCCTCGTCGTGGTGGCGGAGGGAGCGCAGCTCAACGCGACCCGGCTCGCCGAGTACTTCCACGAGAACGAGAAGCGGCTCGGGTTCGAGCTAAGGGTGACGATCCTCGGCCACGTGCAGCGGGGAGGGGCGCCGGGGGCGTACGACCGGCTGCTCGCCACGCGCCTCGGCGCGGCAGCGGTGGCCGCCCTCGCCCGCGGAGAGAACGGGGTCCTCGTGGGGTGGGTCCGAGGAGGGGTGACGACGACCCCCCTTGCCGAGGTCGCGGGGCGGCAAAAGGCGCTCGACCCGGAGCTCTTCGAGCTGGCCCAGGTGTTGGCCCGGTAGATGGACCCGGCCAGGGCCGCCAGCGCGGGTTGTGCCCGGCCACGGTCGGCACAAGCGCCTCTCACAGCCAGGGGGAGAGGAGAGCGTCGGTCAGGTCCTGGGGAGGGCCGATGAAACGGATGATGCCCTGCCGGTCGAGGAGCACGGTGCGGGGGATCGCCTGGATCCCGAAGAGGTAGGCCACGGCGCGCGCCTCAGTGAAGGGAGCCCACAGGGCGATGAACCCGCGGTACCCGTAGGCCTCTAGGAACCGGGTCGCGTCTTCCTTGCGGTAGTCCAGGCTCACCGCGATCACCTTCAGCCCCCGCGGGGCGTACCTCTCGCGGAGGGACTCTAGAAGCGGGACCGAGACCTGACATGGCTTGCACCAGCTGGCCCAGAAGTCGAGGAGGACCGGGCAGCCGCGGAACGAGGACAGGTACACGGGGTTCCCGGAGAAGTCGGGAAGGGAGAAGTCCGGCGCCCGTTGCCCGACGTGGTTCCCCACCTCGATCCCTGCCACGAGGACCGGGGAGGCCGGGCACGGGGGGTCGGCGGCGTGGGCCACCGTCGCCCCGGCCAGGACGGCGAGGGTGCCCACCGCGAGGCCGAGCCAAGATGTCCAGGTTCGCATCACCGGCATGACGGAACGCTACCTATTGCCCTGTGGAGGCGCCGTGGATCGCCGGCGGAGGCCCGGTGAAGACGGTTCTCCCGCGGTCGGTTGCGGGCTCCACCGGACGTGGCGAGAATTCACGGCGCCCTCTACCAGGGAGGGATGGGTGAGCGGACGAAACCGCCGGTCTTGAAAACCGGTGAGCGAAAGCTCCGTGGGTTCGAATCCCACTCCCTCCGCCAGGATCGCCCCGGCGTTGGGCCGCGCTCCTCCGAGCCGCTCCGACCGCCTCCGTAGGTCCAACGTCCCTCCCCGAGCGGGTACCATCGGGCCCATGCCCCTGCGTGCAGCGCTCATCGACATGGACGGCACGATCTGGGAGACCCCGGTCCGGATGACGGCCGTGCGGGAGGAACTCGGGCTCCCCCTGGACGGCCGCACGATCCTCGATGGGATCGCGGACCTGCCTCCGTCCCGGCGGGCCGAGGCGGTGGAGGTCCTGCGGGCCCGGGAACGGGAGGGGGTCGAGCGGGGCTGCCTCCGAGCGGGGACGCGCGAGCTCCTCGACCTCCTGCGGTTCAGCGGCGTGAAGACCGTTCTCGTCACGAACAACTCCCGGGAGAGCACGGACGCCGTCCTCGCCCGCCACGGGCTCCCGTTCGACCTCGTGGTCACGCGCGATGATGGACCTCTCAAGCCCGATCCTGGGGCGTTCCTCGGTCCGCTCGCCCGGCTGGGGCTGAGCCCCGGGGAAGCCCTCGTCCTCGGGGATTCCCACTTCGACCTCCAGGCCGCGGTGGCGGCCGGGATCCACGCGGTGGTCCTCGTTGCGCCGCGGGAGTGGATGCGGGCCTACTTTCCCCCCGGCGCAGCGTACCACGAAGTCCCCGACCTTGACGCGGCGCGAGAGGTCGTCCGCCGTCTCCTCGCCGCAAAATGACGGGGGTGCCACCAGGGCACCCCCCGCAACCCCAGAGCTTCCCCTACGCCCAGCCACGCAGCTTGACCGCCTCGGCCACGCGCTCCACCGCGACGAGGTACGCGCCGACGCGGTTGGGGACCTTGTGTTCCTTCGCCGCGTCGTGCACGGCGTGGAAGGCCTTTGTCATCTTCTCATCCAAACGTCGGTTGATCTCGGCCACGTCCCAGTGGAAGTTGTACGCATTCTGCACCTGCTCGAAGTAGGAGACGGTCACCCCGCCCGCGTTACAGAGGAAGTCGGGGATCACGTAGATCCCCTTCTTCTGCAGGACCTGATCGGCCTCGGGGGTGGTCGGACCGTTGGCCGCCTCGGCGAGGATCTTCACCCGACCGGAGATCCGCCCCACCGTATCCGCCGTGATCACGTTCTCCATCGCGGCGGGGATGAGGACATCCACGTCCAGCCCCAGCCAGGCGTCGCCGGCGAGGGCCTCGTACCCAGCCTGTTCCGCCTTCGCGCGGTCCACGGTGCCGAAGGTGTCCGTGATCGTCTGCAGGAAGCGCGGATCGATCCCGCCCTTCTTCGTGTACGTGTAGGCCCGCCGGTCCTTGTGGTCCCAGCAGGAGACGGCGAGCACCCGCCCCCCCAGCACCTCCCGGTAATGGATCGCGGCGTACTGGGCAACGTTCCCAAACCCCTGGATCGAGGCGGTGGTGGACGCCGGGTCCATCCCCAGGGCGGCGAGCGCCTCGCGGATCGCGATCACGACCCCCAGCCCAGTCGCGCCCGTCCTCCCCGCGGATCCGCCGAGGGGGATGGGCTTCCCCGTGATCACCCCCGGCGCGGCGTGGCCGACGATCGTCTCGTACTCGTCGAGCATCCACGCCATGATCTGGGGGTTCGTGCCGACATCGGGGGCGGGGACGTCGCGATCGGCCCCGATCGCAGGGGCGAGGGCACGGATGTACCCGCGCGACAAGCGCTCGAGCTCCCCCGGGCTCAGCTCTTTGGGGTTGCACACGATTCCGCCCTTCCCTCCCCCCAGCGGCAGGTCCACGACCGCTGTCTTCCACGTCATCCACGCCGCGAGGGCCCGTACCGTATCCACCGTCTCATCGGCGGCGAACCGGATCCCGCCCTTGCACGGGCCACGGGCGTTGTTGTACTGGACCCGGAACCCCTCGAACACCCGCACCGACCCGTTGTCCATCCGCACCGGGATCCGGACGTGGAATTCCCGGAGCGGCCAGCGTAGGAGCTCGTGTAGGCCGCGGTCCAGCTTGAGCACCCCCGCCGCCTCATCGAGCTGACGCTGGGCGATCAGAAACGGGTTCAAGCTGGCTACTTCGCCGGTCACCATGCGTTCCCTCCCTTGGTGAGGTGGGGCGTTCGTGCCCTACCCCCGCGCGATGTTAGGGGATGCCAGCGGCTTTGCAAGGCGGGGAAGCCCTAGGTCGGCCACGCGCGCCGGGTGGCCCTTGGACGCTCCTCCAGCTTGCCCTGAAGCTTGGCCCAGGTATCGCGGAGGGTCACGATGCGGTTGAACACGGGGAGGCCGCGCCTGGTATCCTGGTCGACGCAGAAGTACCCCTTCCGCTCGAACTGGAACCGCTCCCCGGCCTGCGCCTCCCCCAGGCACGGCTCGAGCTTGCACCCCCTGAGGACGACGAGGGAGTCAGGGTTTAGGTTCCCGATCCAATCCTCTCCCTCCGGGACGTCGAGCGGATCGGGGACCGTGAACAGGCGGTCGTAGAGGCGGACCTCGGCGTCCACGGCGTGGGGCACGGAGGCCCAGTGCAGGGTCGCCTTCACCTTCCGCCCATCCGGGGCATCGCCGCCGCGTGTGGCCGGATCGTAGGTGCAGTGCACCTCGACCACCCGGCCGGAGGGATCCTTCACGACGCCCGTGCACCGGACGAGGTACGCGTACCGCAGCCGCACCTCCCGCCCCGGGGCGAGGCGGAAGAACCCGGGCGGCGGGTCCTCCCGGAAGTCCTCCTCCTCGATCCACAGCTCCCGCGAGAACGGGACCTTGCGCGTCCCGTACGAGGGGTCCTCGGGGTTGTTCACCGCGTCGAACCCCTCCACCTTCCCCTCCGGGTAGTTCGTGACGACGAGCCTCACGGGCTCCAAGACGGCCATCCGCCGCGGGGCGCGCTTGTTGAGGTCGTCCCGCAGGCAGTGCTCGAGGAGTTCGATCTCGCGGATGCTCTCCGCCTTGGAGACCCCGATCCGGCGGACGAAGTCCGCGATCGCCTCCCGGGTGTAGCCGCGGCGGCGGATCCCGGCGAGCGTGGGCATCCGCGGATCGTCCCACCCCCGCACGTGTCCCTCCTGGACGAGGCGGAGGAGGAGCCGCTTGCTCATCACGGTGTAGGTCAGGTTGAGGCGGGCGAACTCGATCTGGCGGGGATGGTGGACGCCGAGCTGGTCGAGGAACCAGTCGTAGAGCGGGCGGTGGTTCTCGAACTCCAGCGTGCAGATGGAGTGGGTGATCCCCTCGATCGAATCCGACTGGCCGTGCGCCCAATCGTAGCTTGGGTAGATGCACCACGTGTCCCCCGTTCGGTGGTGGCGGGCGTGAAGGATTCGGTACAGGACAGGATCGCGCATGTTGAGGTTCGGGTGGGCCATGTCGATCTTGGCGCGCAGGGTGCGGGACCCTTCCGGGAACTCCCCGGCCCTCATCCGGCGGAAGAGGTCGAGGTTCTCCTCCACGGATCGGTTGCGGTACGGGCTGTCCACGCCGGGAGGGGTGATGATCCTCTCCCCATCCCGGATCGGCTGGCCGCGCGTCCGGCTCAGCTCCTCCGGGGATAGGTCGCACACGTAAGCCACCCCCTTACGGATCAGTTCCTCGGCCCATTGGTAGAGCTGCTCGAAGTAATCGGAGGCATAGAACTCGCGATCCTCCCAATCCGCGCCCAGCCAGCGGACATCCCGTTTGATCGCTGCCACGTACTCCTCGCTCTCCTTCTCCGGGTTCGTGTCGTCGAAGCGGAGGTTGAACTTCCCCCCGAACTCCTGGGCGATCCCGTAGTTGAGGAGGATCGCCTGGGCGTGGCCGATGTGGAGGTAGGCGTTCGGCTCGGGGGGGAACCGGGTGTGAACCCGGTCGAACCGCCCCGCGGCGAGGTCGTCGCGGATGATCTCGCGGATGAAGTCCACCGGTTCGGCCATATCGCTGGGCACGGGGGCGATCTTACCCGAGGGGTCAGTCGCCGGTGAGGCGGGCCACCTCATCCTCGTCCTCCGTCCACTTCGGCTTCACCTTGACGTGGAGGGAGAGGAACACCTGGTGGCCGAGGAGCTGCTCGAGGTCCACCCGGGCCTGGGTCCCGATCTCTTTCAGCTTCGCCCCCCGGCTCCCGATGACGATCGCCTTCTGTGACTCCTTGGCGACGATGATCGTGGCGTAGACGGAGGTCAGGGGCGGGGCCTCCCGCTCCGCGATCTCCTCCACGGCCACCGCGGTGGCGTAGGGGAGTTCCTGGTAGGTCTCCGCATACACCTTCTCCCGCACCACCTCCGCCGCCACGAACGCGAGCGGGCGGTCGGTGGTCGTGCCCTGCTCGTACGCCGGCGTTCCTTCCGGGAGGTGGCCGATGATCACGGCGAGGGCCCGGTCGAGGTTCGTGCCCTTCGTGGACGAGATGGGCACGATGTCGTTGAACATCTCCAGGCGATCGTAGGCGAGCAGGGTCTCGGGGAGGGTGTTGCCCCGTGCCTGGTCGCTCTTGTTGACGAGGAGGACCTTCGGGCAGGGGAGGGTTTGGATCTTGGGGAGCATGAGCTCGTCATAGGGATCCACCTTCCCGCTCGGCTCGACCATGTACGCGACCGCGTCGAGGCCTGCGAGCGAGCGCAGCGCCTCCCGCTGGAGGTGGGCGGAGAGCTTGTTCACCGGTGGGTGGAGCCCCGGCGTGTCCACGAACACGACCTGGGCCTCGGGGGTGGTGAGGATGCAGCGGATGCGGTTGCGCGTCGTCTGGGGCCGCGGGGAGACGATGACGACCTTCCGTCCGAGGGCGGCGTTGATGAACGTGGACTTCCCCACGTTCGTCCGGCCCACCACGGCCACGGTGCCGGTCCGGTAGCTCATGTTGGGTTCAACCTTCCTTCCTGGATCGCGTGACGGACCCGCCCGATCGCGTCGCCCACGTAGCGGTCCTCGCCCGGCGGGGGGACGAGCTCGGCCAGAACGGCGTAGAGGGGCCGGCTCGCTGGCGAGAGGTCCTCCTCCCCGGCGAGGGCCACCGCCCACCGCGCGGCCACGCCCTCCAGCGCGACCTGGGAGAGCACGTTCTCCGCGATGCGGCCGGTCTTCCAGGCCGACGTCGCCCCCATCGCGTTGTGGTCCTCCTTCCCCCCCGACGTGGGGATCGAGTCCACCGCGGCGGGGTGGGCGAGGACCTTGTTCTCCGCAGCGAGGGCGGCTGCAGTGTACTGGAGGAGCATGAGCCCTGAGCTCGTCCCGGGTTCCGGGGAGAGGAACGGGGGGAGCCCCCTCCCCTCGGAGGTGAGGAGGACCGCCAGCCGCCGCTCGCACGATGCCCCGAGCTCCGCCAGTGCGATCCCCAGCCACTCCGCGGCGAAGGCGAGGATCTCCCCGTGGAAGTTCCCCCCGGCGAGGGCCGTGCCGCCCCCCTCGGGGAGGAGGAGCGGGTTATCCGTGGCCGCGTTCATCTCCACCCGCAGCCGCCCCTCCACCGCCCACAGGGTCTCCACCACCGGCCCGAGGAGCTGGGGCAGGCAGCGCAGGGAGTACGGGTCCTGCACGTCCTCGTTGGGGGAGTCGGTGAGGGCGCTCCCGGCGAGGAGCTCCCGCAGCCAGGAGGCGACCTGGACCTGCCCGGGGTGGGGCCGCGCCGCGTGGATCCGGGCATCGAGGGCCTCCGTCCTCCCGCGGAGGGCCTGGAAGGAGAGGGCGGCGCAGGAGAGCCCGGCCTGGAAAGCCCGCCAGCCCATAGTCCAGGAGAGGAAGAGGGAGGCGAGCATGTAGGACGTCCCATTGAGAAGGGCGAGGCCCTCCTTGGGGGCGAGCTCCGGGAGCGGGGCGAGGCCGGCCCGGCGCAGGGCCTCCGCCCCAGGGAGCTCCTCCCCGTGGAGGCGGGCCCGTCCCTCCCCGAGGAGGGGCAGGGCGAGGTGGGCGAGCGGCACGAGGTCCCCCGACGAGCCAACCGAGCCCTGCTCGGGGACGATGGGGTGCACCCCCGCGTTGAGGAGCCCCACGAGGAGGTCCACGAGCTCCGGCCGCACGCCCGACGCCCCCTGGAGGAACGAGTTCAGGCGGAAGAGGAGCATCCCCCGCACGAGCGGGTCGGGGAGGGGCGCGCCGACCCCCGTGGCGTGGGAGAGGACGATGTTCCTCTGGAGCCGGGCCAGGTCCGGTTCCGGGATCCGCACCGTGGACAAGGCGCCGAACCCCGTGTTGATCCCGTACACGGGCTCTCCGCGGCCGAGGATCGCGAGGAGCGCCCGGTGCGAAGCCCCAACCTTCGCCCGCACGGATGGGGCGAGGGCGATCGGGGTCCCCGCGAGGATGATCGCCTCCGCGTCCTGGGGCGTGAGATGGCCATCGAGCTCGATCACGGTCGCCCAGTATAGCCGTTCCGTACGGGGGAGCGATGCCGGTGGGTATACTCCCCGCATGGACCTCCTCGTGTACGGGATCGGCGAGCTCGCGACCCCGGTCGGCCGGGAGCCCAAGGGGGGGGCAGGGCAGGGGGAGCTGACTCTGGTCCGCGATGCCTACGTGCTCGTCCAGGACGGGCGGATCGCCGAGGTGGGGGAGGGACGGTGGCCCCGCTTCGCCGGCCCAACCCTCGATGCCGAGGGCCGGACGGTGACCCCGGGACTGGTGGACCCCCACACCCACGCCGTGTTCGCCGGGAACAGGGTCCAGGAATTCTTGGCCCGTGCCAAGGGGGAGAGGTACACGGGCGGGGGGATCCTCACCACCGTCCAGGCGGTGCGGGAGGCGCCGGAGGGGGAGCTCGTCCGGCTCGCCCGGCCGAGGCTCATGCGCGTGCTCGAGCTTGGGACGACGACGGTTGAGATCAAGTCCGGCTACGGCCTGACCCTGGAAGCTGAGCTCAAGCTCCTGCGGGCGATCCGCCGCCTGGGGGAGGAGCTCCCCCTGACGGTCGTCCCCACGTTCCTGGGCGCCCACGCCTTCCCCCCAGAGATCCCCCGGGAGGAGTACATCCGCCGGGTGGTGGAGGAGATGATCCCCACCGTCGCGGGGGATGGGTTGGCCAGGTTCTGCGACGTGTTCTGTGACCAGGGGTTCTACACCGTGGTGGAGGCCCGAACGATCCTCCGCGCGGCGCGGGCCGCCGGCCTGGGGGTGAAGGTCCACGCCGATGAGCTTTCCGGGGTGGGGGCGGCCGAGCTCGCCGCTGAGCTCGCCGCCACTTCGGCCGAGCACCTCCTCCACGTCTCGGAGGAGGGGATCGCCAGCCTCGCCAGGTCGGGGACGATCGCGGTGCTCCTCCCGGCCACGGCCTTCCTCCTCGACGAACCCTATCCCCCGGCGAGGAAACTCATCGGAGCCGGGGTGCCCGTGGCCTTGGGCACGGACTTCAACCCCGGCTCGTCCCCCGTCGCGTCGCTCCCGCTCATCCTCTCGCTCGCCGTCCTCCGGATGGGGATGAGCCCCGCGGAGGCCCTTGTCGCGGCCACGCTCAACGCGGCGGCGGCGATCGGCCTCGCCAACGAGGTGGGATCGCTCGAGCCGGGGAAGCAGGCCGATCTCGTGGTGTGGGACGCCGCATCGTACGAGGAAATCCCGTACTGGATCGGGCAGAACCTGGGGCAGGCCGTCGTCGCGCGGGGGAGGGTGGTGTGGAGGTCCTCGCCTACGCCAAGCTCAACCTGACCCTGAGGGTGGTCGGCCGGCGGGCCGATGGCTACCACGAGCTCCAGTCCTTGGTCACGGCGGTGGACCTCGCGGACCGGATCACCCTGACCCGCGCCGCCGAGGGGGTGACCCTCCGCGCCCCGCCCGAGCTCGGTCCCCCGGAACGGAACCTCGCCCTCCGCGCGGCGCACGCCCTCCTTCCTGCGGGGGAACCGGGGGTGAGGATCGAGATCGAGAAGGGGATCCCCGCGGGGGCGGGCCTTGGCGGGGGGAGCGCGGATGCGGCGGCGGTCCTGGCAGGGGTGAACGAGCTCCTCTCCCTCGGGAGGACGTGGGAGGAGCTTGCGGCGATCGGGATCACGCTCGGGGCGGACGTCCCGTTCTTCCTCGGGCCGGGCCCAGCGTGGCTGGAGGGGATCGGGGAGAGGGTGAAGCCCGTCGCGATCCCCATTCCGGCTGCGTTCCTGATCCTCGTCCCCCCCTTCCGCTCTCCGACCCCGGACGTGTACCGGGCGTTCGACGAGCTGGATCTCCCCCTGTCCCCGCGGACGGAGCCCGTGCCGGGGCCGGGGTTCCCGAACGACCTCTGGCCGGCTGCGGTCCATCTCTTCCCCGAGCTCCGACGGTGGCGGGACCTCCTTGCCCGGGTCGCCCCGGGCGGGGTGGGGATGACGGGGTCCGGTTCGGCCCTGTTCGCCCCCTTTCCCAGCCGGTCGGCCGCCGCGGCGGGGCGGCGGAGGATCCGGCCCGACGTGGAGGGGGAACTGCTCGTTGCGTCCCCGATTCGGTCGGGGTACCGTATCCGGGCATGAGGATCGCCATTGACGGGCCGGCGGCGGCGGGGAAGACAACCCTCGCCCGTTCCCTCGCCGAGGAGCTCGGGTACCTGTTCGTCCCCACCGGCGCGATGTACCGCGCGGCGGCCCTCGCCCACCAACGCGGGATTCCGGTCGAGCGCCTGGAGATCGCGGTGGGGGCGGGAGGCCGGATCTACCTTGACGGGGAGGATGTGACGGATCTCCTTACGCACCCCGACCTCGATGAGCTCTCCTCCCAGCTCGCCCTGAACGGGCGGGTCCGGCAGCGCCTCGTCGAGATCCAGCGCCGGATCGCGGCGCACGGGGACGTGGTGATGGAGGGGCGGGACATCGGGACGGTGGTCCTCCCCGATGCTGAGCTGAAGATCTTCCTCTGGGCGACCGACGAGGAGCGGGCGCGGCGGCGCCTCGCCGAGCATGGGGGGGAGTTCGCGGACGTCCTCGCTGCGATCCGGCGGCGGGACGAGCGGGACTCGACCCGGCCGGACTCCCCCCTCCGGGCGGCCCCCGATGCGGTGGTGGTGGACACCACGGGGAGGACCCCCGAGGAAGTGCTGGCCTCTGTCCTGCGGCTGGTCGAGGAGCGCCGTGCGCAGCTGGCTCGCTGATCGGGTCCGCGATCTCGCCTACGGGTTCCTCGTCCTCCTCGTCGGGCCGATCGTGGCGGTGCTCTTCCGCCTGTCCGTCCGCGGGAGGGAAGCCCTCAGCGGACGGGGGATCCTCGTCGCCCCCCACCGTTCGTACTGGGACATCCTCCTCCTCTGCGTGGCCTGCGGCCCGTTCCGCCGCATTACGTTCCTCGCCCGGGAAGGGCTGTTGCATAATCCGTTGTTCGCCCCGTTTGTGTGGGGGTTCGCGGTGGCGATCGATCGGGAGTCGTTCGGGGTCGAGGATTACCGCCGCGCGCTCGCGGCGGCGAGCCGCGCCCGCCTTCTCGGGATCTTCCCCGAGGGGACGACCCGGCCCGGTGCAGAGCCGAAGGCGGGCGCCATCCGGTTCGCGGAGCGCCTGGGCCGCCCGTTGATCCCCGTGAACCTCGTGGCCCGGGGCCCGTACCCGCCGGCGCGGTTCCTCCGGGTCCCGGTGCGCTTCCCCCGGATCGAGGTGCGGATCGGCGCCCCGGTCACGGTGGGCGAGCTCGGCCGCGGCCTTCCCCCCGATCTTTCCCGTTCCGAGCGCTACCGCCTCCTCACGGAGCGGTTGATGGAACTCATCCGGGCGACGTGATTTGAGCCCGCCCTAACGGGGCGATATGATCGACGTGTTTACCCAGCGGGGGTTCGCCGTGGAGTGCGGAGAAGTAGCGGGCCCGAACACGGGGAAACCAACGAGGTGGTGGCGGATGGTGGAGTGGATCCAGATGGAGGAGGCGCTCGACGAGAGCGACGTGCGGCTGTTCAGCCGCGGGGACACGGTGCGGGGCCGTGTGGTTCAGGAAGCGGGCCAGGACATCCTCGTGGACATCGGGTACAAGTCCGAGGCCATCCTCCCCAAGCGCGAACTGGCGCCCCACCACGAGGTGGCCCAACCGGGCGAGGAGATCGAGGTCCTCATCACCTACATCGATGAGGAAAACGGCACGGTGTACATCTCCGAGCGCCAGGCTTACCTCTCCAAGCGGTATGGCGAACTCGAACGGGCCTACAAGACGGGTGCCTCCGTCTCCGGCGTGATCCTCGATGAGGTGGGGGAGGCGGGGTACAACGTCAGCCTAGGGGGGATCCGCGCCTTCCTTCCTGCTTCCCACCTCGGCAAGGGCATCTCCACCAAGATCGAGCGCCTGAAGGGGAAGGACCTCGAGTTCCGCATCATCGAGTTCTCCCGCCGCAACCGGAACATCGTCGTTTCCCGCCGCGAGTTCCTCAAGGAGCTTGAGGAGAAGGAGCGGGACGCGCTGTTCGCCTCCCTCACCCCGGGGACGGTGGTCGAGGGGACGGTGAAGAGCGTGGTGGACTTCGGGGTGTTCGTGGACGTGGGGGGCCACGACGGCCTCGTTCACCGCACCGAGATCTGTTGGAAGGACGTGCCCGTACCACCTCCCGACAAGTTCGCGCCCGGCCAGAAGGTGCAGGTGATGGTCCTCGAGGCGGACCGGGAGGAGGGGAGGATCTCGCTCTCCATGAAGCGGCTGCGCCCCGATCCGTGGCAGGGGATCGCCGAGCGCTACCCCCCGAAGGCGCGCGTCAAGGGGAAGGTCGTGTCCGTGACCGACTTCGGGGCGTTCGTGGAGCTGGAGGAGGATGTGGAAGGCCTCGTCCACATCTCCGAGCTCTCCTGGACCACCCCCAAGCACCCGAAAGACGTCGTGACCGAGGGCGATGAGGTGGAAGTGGTGGTCCTGGCCGTGGACGCGGACCGCAAAAGGATCAGCCTGTCCCTGCGCCGGGCGCTGCCCGATCCGTGGGACGACGTCGGCCACCGCTACCCGCGGGGCGCCCTCGTCGAGGGCAAGGTCACGAACGTCACCGACTTCGGGGCGTTCGTGGAGCTCGAGCAGGGGGTGGAGGGCCTCATCCACATCTCGGAGATCTCCTGGCAGCGGGTCGGGCATCCGAAGGAAGTCCTCGCGCCGGGGCAGACCGTGCGGGCGATCGTGCTCAAGGTGGACGAGGAGGAGCGCCGGATCAGCCTGTCGTTGCGGGCGCTGCAGCAGGATCCGTGGGAGGAGTTCCTCGAACAGTACTCGGTGGGATCCATCGTGTCGGGGCCGATCACCCAGATCAAGGATTTTGGGGCGTTCGTGCGCCTCACCCCGGCCGTGGAGGGGCTGATCCACGTGTCCGAGATCTCGCCGGACCGGATCGCCAGCCCATCGGAGGCCCTCCGCCTCGGGCAAGAGGTGTCGGCGAAGATCATCGGGATCAACGAGTCCAAGCGCCAGGTGCGGCTCTCGATCAAGAAGATCGCCGAGGAAGTGGAGGACGCGGAGAAGGATAGGTTCCTCACCCCCCAGGCCGGCCGCGAGACGTTCACGCTCCGGGAGAGGCTGAAGGGGCTGACGGAGGAGGAGGAGGGGGAGTAGGCTCGATCACGACCACCGCCGCCGCGTAGCGGGCGGTGTGGGTGAGGGAGACGGGGTAGAAGCGGCCCTGCCAGGCGAGGCAGGGCCGTTCGCGGTCCACGACCACCTCGATCTCGTGGAACGGCACGGGCCGGCGGAGGGCCTTGCGGAACGCCTCCTTGGCCGCGAACCGCGCTGCCAGCCGCTGCGCGGTGAGCCGGGGGGAGGAGAGGGCGTAGGCGAGTTCAGCTTCGGTGAACAGGCGCCGCAGCCGGGGCGCCCCGCGCCGCTCGATGAGGGCGGAGATGCGGTCCACCTCCACGAGATCCACGCCTAGGGCGAGCATCGTCGGATCCGGGATCGTTCCGCGACGAGGATCGCCTCCACCCGTTCCACCGCTTCCTCCAGGCGGTCGTTCACCACCAGGTAATCGAACTCCGGGATGTGGCGGACCTCCTCTTCGGCGATCGCGAGCCGGGCGGCAAGCGCGTCGGCGGACTCCGTGCCGCGGCTGCGGATGCGCCGCACGAGCTCATCCCGGCTGGGGGGGACCATGAACACGAGGACCACCGGGTGGGGGAGCCCGGACCGGCGCAGGGCGAGCGCCCCCCTCACCTCGACGTTGATCACCACATCGCGCCCTGCCGCGAGCGGGCCCACCACCGCGGCCCGCGGGGTCCCGTACCGATGTCCCTGGTACGTGGTCCACTCGAGGAGCTCCCCGGCACGGATCATCCGGTCGAAGGCTGCGTCCGACACGAACGTGTAGTCGCGGCCGTCGGCCTCATCGGGACGGGGGGGGCGGGTCGTCGCGGACACGGAGAACACGAGGGACGGATCGCGGCGTAGGAGGGCAGCGATGACCGACGACTTCCCCGCCCCCGACGGGCCGGCGATCACGAGGGCGATCCCGTGCCCCCCCTGCACATCCCAGCCCGTGGGGAGGAAGTCCCTCATTCCACGTTCCGGGCCTGTTCCCGGATCCGCTCCACCGCGAGGCGGATCTGGCCCGCCGCCTGAGCGAGGTCCACGGATCGGGCCTTGGCGGAAAGCGTGCCCGCCTCGCGCCCCATCTCCTGGGCGAGGAACTCGATCTCCCGCCCCAGCGGGAGGTCGGAGTCAAGGAGGTCCGCGAACCGGGCGAGGTGGCTCTGGAGCCTGTCCAGCTCCTCGCGCACGTCGCTCCGCTCCGCCCACAGGACGAGCTCGGTCGCGATCCGTGCTGGGTCAGGGTCGAGCCCGAGCTCCTCGATCCGGGCCCTGATCCGTCCCTGGGCCTCGTCGAGGGCGTGGGGGGCGAGGCGCTCCGCGTCCGCGATCGCCGCCTGGAGGAGCTCCGCCTCGCGGGCGAGCGCCGCCCGGAGCGACTCCCCCTCGCTCTCCCGTGCCGCCACCACCGCCTCGATCGCCTGGCCCAAGGCCTCGTCCACGACGGGCCACATCTCCTCCTCCTCCGGCGCCGCCTCCGCGAACACGCCGAGGGAGAGGAGGTGGGCGAGGGTGGGCCGGTCCGCGAGGCCGAGCTCCTGTTGGAGTCGGGATAGGTCGTGGAGGTACTGGCGGGCCGCGTCGAGCCCGAGCTGCTTCGGGCGGCTCCCGCTCTCCCACCGCACGTGGAGTTCGAGTGAGCCCCGTACGAATGCGTCCCGCAGGCGCTCCTCGCACCTCTGGGCGAGGAGGGGCAACTCGGCGAGCCCGCGCACGCGGACCTCGAGGAAGCGGTGGTTGAGGCTGCGCAGGTCCACCTGCACGGCGTACTCGCCGCGCGTGGCCCGCGCCCGGCCGAACCCGGTCATGCTACGCAACATCGTCCACCCGCTGGAAGAGCACCGCCGCGTACCCCACCACCTGGTCGAGGTGTCCCCCCACCTCGCCCGACGTGCGGTAGTCGAGGAGCGCTGCCCCCAGCAGCCCCGCCTCCCGCGCCGCGACGAGGAGGAGGGCGATCGCCCCCACGCCGCAGATCGAGATCCGGTAGCGGAGCACCGCGTCGTAGAACCCGTCCACATCCAGGTTCAGGATCGGGACGAGGGCCCGGCGGTCCTTCTCCCGTGCCACCGGGTCCGGCTCGTAGTGGGTGAAGTCGCTCGACGCGATGAGGAGGAGCGGCCGGTGGGCGATGAGCCTTCCCAGTGCCGCGCCGGCTGCTTTGGACCTCGCCACGCTCAGGGGGTGGACCACCACCGGGACGACGGGCAGTGCGGGGAACAGGTACCGGAGGAACGGGAGCTGGACCTCCACCGAGTGCTCATCGGTGAAAGGAACATCGTTCTGGTCAGCGCCGAGGGCCTCCGCAACCTCGCGGGAGAGGTGGGCAGGCACGGGCACCTCCCCGAGCGGGGTCTCCCAGGCCCCCGGTTCCGCGACCGTGATCGGCCCGCCGAGCCCGGTGTGGTTCGTGCCGAGGATGATCGCCGCCTCCGGCTGCCCGAGCCGCGCGAGCGCCCGGTATCCCGCTCCCGCCACCGCGCCCGAGTAACGGTACCCGGCGTGGGGGAGGATCGCCCCCACGGGATTCGTCAGCGCCTGGGTGGTCAAGGTCGAGGGGCCTCGCCCCACGGCGGCCTCGATCTCCTCGCGCAGCCGCCGCGGATCGGCGGGGTAGAACGTTCCAGCGGCACACGGCCCGCGCCGTCCCATCGGACCATTGTACCGAGGATCGAATCGGGAACGCAACGGTTGCCCGTCGGGGGAGGGGGGGCTAGAATGCGCGGGCACTGGGAGATCGGCTAACGGTAGGCCGACGGGCTCTGGACCCGTTAGTGGGGGTTCGAATCCCTCTCTCCCAGCCAGGGAGGCCCGTCACCGCGGAGCGCTGTCCCCTACGGCAGTTCCGTCCACCGTAGCCAGTCGGGATCGGTCCGGTTCGCAGTGGGGGTGCTGAGCTCGGCGGTCGCATGGCTCGCCGCCCCCAGCCGTAGGTCGTAGAAGAACCACTGACCCGAGAGGAACTCATCGCGGACCGCGGGAGGGAGGTACCCCACCGGGAAGTACCCCGAGGTCTCCGGGTCTCCCGTCGTCTCGCAGAATACGTAGTACTTGCCGGCGTAGGTGTAGTAGCCGACTTCGTAGGGCGCGTTCTCGATGAACGAGGGGTGGACCTCCACGGCGGCCGCCGCATGGTGCGCGAGGAGGATCAAGTGGACCCCGTAGCCGAGCGGCCGCACCAGGGACGTGTAGAGGATCGCTGTGTCCTCGCAGTCCCCATGCCCCTCGACCAGGGTTTCGATGGGATACTTTGGCCATTCCGCCGGCTGATCCTTCGTGTAGGGGATGGCGGCCGTCACGAAGTCGAGCGTGAACTGGAGGGTTTGGTGGTAGAGTTGCCCGGCGGTGTAGCGCTCCCCCATCACCCGGGCCAACTCCGCAGCCAGAGCTTCGACATAGGCATCGTCGTTGGGATCAGTCACGTACCGATACCAATCGCAACTCTCATCGCTGCACCACGGCCGATGGGTCTGGCGACGGTAGAGCGCATACAGGTCCGTGGGGATGCGGAACTCCCAGGTCCAGGACGTGCCATCCGACTCCCAGGCGAACGAGCGGACGTAGGCCTCGGGTTCGGCGTAGAAGCACCCGGAGACGGAGCACAGCGTCCCCGCCGCCACGAGCAGTGCCCATCCTCGCCGCCGGTTCACCCTCCGCACCGCGCTTCGCCCTACGGCTCGACCTGCCACAACCGCACCACCTTGTCGGCTCCGCCCGAGGCGAGGGTGCGCCCATCGGCCGTGTAGGCCAGGGCATTGACCTGGGCCGTGTGCCCGGGGAGGGTATCCCGTTCCTTTCCCGTCGCCACATCCCACACGACGATTGTGCCGGTAGCGGAGGCGGTGGCGACCGATTTCCCGGCCGGGGCGAACGCCACGGCGCGCAGCTCGGGGCCGGCCGGGGCGAGCGTCCGGGCGAGCTTCCCCGTGGCCCCGTCCCACAGCAGGGCCTTCCCGTCCGCGCCCACGGACCCGAGGAGCTTCCCATCCGGCGAGAACGCGACGGAGCGCACCGCACCGCCGTGTTCGGTGAGGGTGTGCTTCAGCCGGCCGCTGCCCACTTCCCATACCCGCACCGTGCGGTCATCCGACCCGGAGGCGAGGGCCTTCCCGTCCGGGGAGAACGCGACCGCCCGTACCGCGCCCGTGTGTCCGCTCAGGGTGCGCCACGCCCTCCCGGTGGAAACCGCCCACAGCCGGACCGTGGCATCCGATGACCCGGAGGCGAGGGTCTTCCCATCGGGGGAGAAGGCGACCGTCCACACCCCGCCCGTATGGCCGCGCAGGACGCGCACCTCCTTTCCGGTGGCGACGTCCCACAGGCGGACCGTGTTGTCGTTCGACCCGGAGGCGAGGGTCTTCCCATCGGGGGAGAAGGCGAGGGCGTACACCCCGCCGGTGTGGCCGCGCAGGATGAGGGCCTCCTTCCCGGTCGTGGGGTCCACCACGCGGATCGTCCCGCTCGGCGCGCCGTGGGCGAGGCGGTTCCCCGCCACCGCCAGGCACAGGATCGGCTCCGACGAGGCGAGGCTCGGGACGAGGGTCAGCTCGGTCGTGATCCGGCTCGTGTTGCCCGCTCGATCCCTGAGCTCGATGACCACGGTCTTCGCTCCCGGCGCGGCCGACCCGCCGCTGCCCGCGAGGTCCCACGCCACGCTGGGCGCAAACGGCTGCCAGGGCCCCCACGTGCGGCCGTCGTTGGAGAGGCGCAGCGAGGCCACGCCGCTTCCGGGCTCGGTCCCCGCGAGGTCCGAGGCCTCGATCGTGAGCGTGACCTGGGGGGCGAACACGTGCTGCGACCCGCTGTTCCCGGCGACCTCCCCGCTCGGGGGGGTGCGATCGGCGCGGAGGAGCGCCTCGGCGCAGGCCTTCTCGTTCCGGTTCCCCGCGTGGTCCTCCAGCCACACGTACACGACGTGCTCCCCCTCGGGAGGGGAGGCGACGAGGAACGGGTTCCCGACCGCGCGGGTCCCGTCCTCGGGGCCCTGCGGCGCGGATCCGATCGTGTACCAGGCCGCTGCGATCCCGGTCAGGTCCTCCGGGGGGGCCCAGGCGATGGAGATCTCCCCCGCGGTCCATTCCTCTGGGGACACGGTCAGGCCCGTGGGGGCCGCCGGCGGATCGCGGTCGAGGGCCAATGCCGTTCCCCCGACCGTCCCGCGGGCGTTCCCGGAGAGGGAGGCGAGCGTCGCTTGGCCGGACACGGTCGCGTGGGCGTCGCCCCAGATACCGTAGCCACCGCTACCCTGGACCTCGTTGTCCCGCAGGTCGGCCAGGGAGGCGGCGATGTGGATCCCGTCCTTCCCCGCTCCGGAGACGGTGCAACCGGCGATGAGGGCTCGCGATCCGAGGGTGACGAGGATCCCGTGGTCCGCGGCGCCGGTGACGGCGGTGTCGCGGACGGTCACGGACGCGCTGCGGATGACGATCCCGCTCGGGCCCTCCACCGCGCAGTCGGAGATCAGGACGCCGGAGCTGTCCTCGAGGTGGATCCCCCCGCTGTGGACGGTCAGGCCGTGGAGGGTGACCTGGCCCGTGCCGAGGACGTACACGTGGCCCTCGATGACGCTGGGTTCGTTCCCCGCGCTGCGGATGTCGAGCGGCTTCTTCAGCCACACATCGCCGGGGTAGGTTCCCGGCTGGACGAGGATCGTGTCGCCGGGCGCGGCGGCGGCGATCGCCTCCGCGAGGCTCGTATATGGGCACTCCGTGGGACAGACGATCCATGTCGTTCCCTGGGCCAGCCCTGCCCACAGAAGAAGGCCCACCACCACCCCTCCCGCCCTCGCCCTCATGCACCGCCTCCTCGGGGCTCCCGCCCCTGGGTAGCCGCCCGTCTTATAGCCGTGGCCGGGGACCGGGTCAAGGTGGATCGAGCCACGCCTGGAGGGCTACCTCGAGCGGGGCGAGGACGGCCTCCGCCTGAGCGCGCGCGGCGGTGGAAACCTCGGAGCGGGCGCGGGCGAGCTCGCGGCGGACCGGGGAGTCGTCGAGGGAGAGGGCGTTGGCGTCCACATTCGCCACGGCGGCCTCCGCCGCTGCTCGGGCGAGGTGGACCGCGGTCGCGAGGTCGCTCCGGGCGACCGGGGGGCAAAAGGGGGCCATCGCCGCGGCGAGGGTGAGGGCATCGGCGGCGAGCCGGGCCGTGGCCAGCGGGACCTCCGCCGCCCGGGCGAGGGCCTGATGGAGGGCGGCCGAGCGGTGGGCTTTCTCCTGGGGCGTGGAGCGGGGGAGGGTAAGGGCGCTCGTCACGCCGCGGTACGCGGCGATGTCGTCGGCGGCGAGGTCCAGGAACCGCTGCTCCTGCGCGCGGGCCTGCTCGCGGTGGGCCGTGAGGGACGCCACCAGCGCGGGATCCTTGGTCCGCCGGAGGGCAAGGGAGGCCACCATGTGAAGGAGGGCGGCGGCTCCGGCGCCGGCGAGGGCGGCCACGGCCCCCCCGCCAGGGAGGGGGTCCTGGGACGCCACCGCGTCCAGGAACTGGCGAACGGTCCACTCCCCCATCGGGGCATCCGGCACCGCTTCTTCCCTCCCTCGGTTCGGCATCGCCCACGGACGTGGGCCTGCCTCCGAATCTTACCGTACCGGGCACTGAGAGGCCCGAGCGGCGCGGCTCTCCGACCGAGCCGTGGACGGGACGGTGGGGGGCGGGTAGACTGGTCTATTCCAAGTTGGAATAAGCGGGGGGATGCGGATGGAGGAGCTCGTCCTCGGGATGCTGAAGCTGGGCCCGGCCCACGGCTACGAGCTGCGGAGCCGGGTCCGCGAGGAGCTCGGGCCGGCGTGGCGTGTGGCCTCGAGCCAGCTCTACACCTGGCTCCGGCGGCTGGAGGAGGGTGGGTACGTTTCGAGCGCGCTTGCGGAACTGCCGGGAGGACCCCCGCGCCGGGTGTACTCCCTCACCCCGGCCGGGGAAGAGCGGTTCTGGCAGTGGCTCCTCAAAGGTTCGACCTCCCCCCGGCGGGCGCGCGGGTCGTACCTCATCCGGCTCTACTTCCTGATCCGGTTCGCCCCCCACCACCTCGCCACGTACGTGGCCGAGGAGCGGGCGGTCCTCGACAAGCGCCGGGCGCGGCTCCTCGCGCGGGACACGGGTGAAGACCCGTTTCGGGAGGCAGTGCGGCGGCTGCGGCTCTCTCAGGTGGAGGGCGGCCTGAGGTGGCTCGATGGCCTGGCGGATCTGGTTGCAGCAAAGGAGGAACCATGAAGGCATTCGGAGTCGGGTTCATGATCGTCGTCCTCGCGGTCGGGGGATGGGCACAGGGCCTCACCGTGGTGGACCAGGCCGGGCGTACGGTGGAGATCCCCGCCGTGCCCACGCGGGTGGCGAGCGCGTTCGCTGTGGCCACCGCGTACGTGTACTCGCTCGGAGCGGGCGACCTCGTCGTGGGGGCCCGCTACCTTGGGATCCCGGATTCCCCCATCGCCCGCGGGGTGAT
This sequence comes from Candidatus Bipolaricaulis anaerobius, assembly GCF_900465355.1. NCBI lineage: Bacteria > Candidatus Bipolaricaulota > Bipolaricaulia (SeqCode) > Bipolaricaulales (SeqCode) > Candidatus Bipolaricaulaceae > Bipolaricaulis (SeqCode) > Bipolaricaulis sanaerobius (SeqCode). The sequence goes on from NZ_LS483254.1 coordinate 589,350, forward strand.
GGCGCGGATCGACCCGCAGTGGGAGGGGAAGGGGTTCCCCGGGGATGTCACGGTGGAGACGATCGTGGCCTTGAAGGCGGACCTCGTCGTGGCGGGGGTGAGGCACCAGAAGCTCGCGGAGCTCCTCGGGGACGTGGGGATCCCGACCGTCCTCTACGCCGCGGAGACGTTCGATGCCGTGCGCGCGGCAACCGAGCTCACGGGGAAGATCCTCGGACGCGAAGAGGCCGCGGCGCGGCTCGTCGCCCTGTTCGATGAGGTGGTGGCCGAGGTGGCAAGCGCCGTCCCGGCCGACGAGGGGGGTCCGCGCGTCCTGTTCGTGGGCACCGAGCCCCTCCGCGTGGCGGCGGCGGGGATGTACCAGGCGCAGCAGATCGCCCTCGCCGGTGGCCGCACGGCGGCGGAGGACCTCGCGGGGACCTCGTGGCAGAACGTGAGCCCGGAGCAGTTCCTCCTCTGGAACCCCGATGTGATCGTCATCGCCTCGTACGGGACTGCTGTCCCCGCGGACTACCTCGGGGATCCCGTGTTCCAGGGGATCACCGCTGTCCAGACGGGTCGGGTGTACAAGATGCCCCAGCTCCTCTTCGCGTGGGACAACCCGATCCCGGAGTCGGTCCTCGGGATCGTGTGGCTCGCTGAGCTGCTGCACCCGGGGACCCTTCCCCTGACGCTGGGCGAGTACGCCGCCCGTCTGTACCGCGACTTCTATGGGGTCGAGCTCACCGAAGAGGAGCTAGCGAGTATCATCGGGCCGTGATCGCGTCGCTGATCCTGTTCCTGGGCCTCCTCTCGTTCCCTGCGGGAGGGCAGGGCATCGTGGTGGACCAAGCCGGCCGGGAGGTGGCCCTCCCCCCGGCGGTGGAACGGGTGGTGTGCCTCCACAGCGGGACGAGCTGGATCGTGTATGCGCTGGGTGGGGGGGAGGCCTTGGTGGGGGCGTACTACGCGAGCCTCCCCTCCCTCCCCCTCGCCCAGGAGGCGCTCGCCGGGCTCGACCCGGGTTACCGAGGGAAGGAGCTCCCTGTGCAGCCGACCGTGGAGGCGATCGTCGCCCTCCAGCCGGATGTCGTCCTCGCTAGCTCCGTCGTCCACGGGACGGGATTGGCGCCGCTTCTCGAGGAAGTGGGGATCCCCACCGTGCTCTACTACCCGGAGACCCTGGGCGGGATCGAGGAGGCGATCCTCCTCACGGGGAGGGTCCTCGGCCGCATGGAGCGGGCCGAGGAGCTCGCCGCGCGGTTCAGGGAGATCAGCGCCCGGGTCACGGCGGGGACCGCGGCGCGGGAGCCCCGCCCCCGCGTGTACTTCGCCGCCTACTACACCGTCCTGAACGTGTACGCCGGGGATGTGATCCAGAACGTCCTCATCGAGCTCGCGGGCGGGATTCCAGTTGGGCGCGCCCTTTCCCCCCGGCCGGGGCTCTTCTGGCAGCGGGTGGATGCGGAGAGGCTCCTTTTGTGGGACCCGGAGGTGGTCCTCGTCCCCGTCTACAACCAGGCCGACCTCGTGGCCCTCGCGTCCGACCCGATCTGGCAGGGGGTGACCGCGGTCCGGACGGGTCGGGTGTACCGGTTCCCCGAGTTCTTCGCGTCGTGGGACATCCCGGGGCCGGAGGTCGTCCTGGGGCTCCTATGGCTCGCGGAGACCCTTCACCCCGGGTCCACCGGGCTCGACCTGGTGACGGAGGTGATCCGGTTCTACGGGGACTTCTACGGGTGCCATCTCACCCCGGATGCGGTAGCGGCCCTGTTCGGCCGATGAAGCGGTCTGTGCTGGTCGGGGGGCTTCTCCTCCTCCCCCTGCCGGTGATGTTCTTCGCCCTCATGGTCGGGCGGTATCCGATCGCGCCGGGGGAGGTATGGGCTGTGATCGGGCACGCCCTACTGGAGGGGGTGGCCCACGTTGGGGAGTGGGTCGTGGTTGGCCTCATCCGGGTTCCGGAGATCGTCAACCCGGCCTGGGCGTTCCCGGACCTTGTTGAGGAGGTGAGCCGGTTCTTTGTGGTGCCCCCCCTGGCGGGGGTGGAGCCGGTGGTCCAGGCGCTTGTCCTGCGGATCCGCCTCCCGCGGATCGGGGCCGCGGCGTTGGTGGGGGCGAACCTCGCCGTGGCGGGGGCGGTGTACCAGGGCGTGTTCCGCAACCCCCTGGTCGAGGGGCGGCTGCTGGGGGTGAGCTCGGGGGCGGGGCTGGGGGCAGCGCTGGCGTTCCTCCTCTTCCCCCAGCCGGCGGTGGTCCAGGCGTTCGCCTTCGCGGGGGGGGCGTTGGGGGTGGCCCTCACCGCGCTCCTCGGGTGGACGTTCGGAGGGGGGGTCCTCGTCCTCGTCATCGCGGGGGTGCTCGTGGATTCGTTCCTGTCCGCGGTCCTCGGGCTCGTGAAGTACGCGGCCGACCCGCTCGGGACCCTCCCCGCGATCACGTACTGGCTCCTCGGGGGGCTGAGCGGGGTCCGCGTCCCCGACCTCCTCCCCCTCGGCATCGCCTCCGGGATCGGCCTCTCCTTCTTCCTCCTCGCCCGATGGCGCCTCAACCTCCTCACCCTCGCCGACCAGGAGGCGGAGGCGCTCGGGGTGAGGGTCCGCCCGACGCGGTTCCTCGTGGTGGGGATGGGGACCCTCCTCGTCGCGTCCGCGGTCTCCGTAAGCGGGACCGTGAGCTGGGTTGGGCTGCTCGTGCCCCATGCCGCCCGGGCGGTGGTGGGGCCGGACTACGCGAAGCTCCTCCCCGCCGCGGCCGGGTTGGGGGCGGCCCTCGTGGTGGCCCTCGACACGCTCGCCCGCACCCTCCTCACCGCGGAGATCCCGTTGGGGATCCTCACCGGCCTCCTCGGGGCCCCGCTGTTCCTCGTCCTCTTCCTCAGGTTCCTCCGGGAGCGGGGGGGGTGGCGGTGAGGCTCCGGGCGGGAGGGCTCGTCTACGCCTACATCCCGGGCCGCCCGGTCCTGCGCGGGATCACGCTCGAACTTCGCTCCGGGGAGACGGCGTTCCTCCTCGGCCCGAACGGGAGCGGGAAGACGACGTTCCTCGACTGCATCGGCGGCCTGCGGCCCCCCGCGGAGGGGGAGGTCCTCCTCGACGATCGGCCGCTCGGGTCGTTCTCCGCCCGGGAGCGGGCGCAGCAGGTCGGGTACGTGCCCCAGTTCCACGAGCCCCCGTTCAACTTCACGGCGTGGGAGGTGGTCCTCATGGGCCGCGCCCCCTACGTGCGTTGGCTCAGCCAGCCCAAGGAGCGGGACCGCCGCGCCGCCGATGAAGCGCTGGCCGCCCTCAACCTGGCAGGGTTCCGGGATCGCCCCTACTACACCCTGAGCGGAGGGGAGCGGAGGCTCGTCCTCGTGGCGCGGGGGCTCGCTCAGGGGGCGGCGTTCCTCCTCCTCGACGAGCCGGATGCTCACCTCGACCCGGCGAACCAGCACCGGGTCCTCCTCGCGGTGCAGGAGGTGGTGGGGGAGGGCCTCGGCGCGGCGATCACCTCCCACAGCCCGAACAACGCCCTCCTCTACGCGGACCGGGTGGCCCTCTTCTCCACCGGGGAAGTCCTCGCCCAGGGAGCGCCGGGCGAGGTCGTCACGCCTCCCCTCCTCGAACGGGCCTACGGGATCCCGTTCGTCTCCGTGGGCGATGGCCCCGGTCCGCGGGCCGTCCTCCCCTCCCTGGAGGATCAGCGCCCCACGAGGTCGAGGAACCCCTGAACGGGAAGGTGGAGAGGGCGAGCGAGCTCCCATTCCTTTTCCCGCCGGGCAAGCTCCGCCGCCGCGGCGAACGGGGCATAGGGATCGTCCGGCCAGTACCGCTCGTCCACGAGGACCGTCGTCCCCTCTCCCAGAACCTCCCTCCACCGGGCGAGCGGGACCCAGTCCGGAGGACGGGCAAACGTGGGGTGGAGGAGGAGGAGCTTTTCCGCCACGGGGGCCGCGGCGAGGAACCGTTGAGCGAAGAGGAGGGCGTCCTCCGTCCCGAACGGGAGATGGAGGGGAGGGATGCCGGTCCGTTTGCAGAACCGGCTATCGAGGGAAGTGAAGCAGTCGAGGATCACCACATCGTCTCGCCCTCCCGCGGCGCGGTAGGCCCGGTAGGCGAGCTCGCTATAGTCCGTTGGGTGGGCCGCCGGGACCTCGACGAGCGTGATCCCCGCGCCGGCCGCGAACGCTTGCAGATCCTGAGCGAACGCGTTCGGGCACCCCCACTCCGACTCCCGCCGGGCGATCGTCGGCCCCGGCGAGGGGTAGTGGGCGAGGTAGTCCTCCGGCCCGATCCCGCCCAGGCCTCCGATCTGGAGCCAGATCCCGTCCCCGAGCTCCGCTTGGGGCCAGGGGTAGGTGCCCTCGGCGAGGATGAGCGTCCCCCCCGGGGCGAGGTGCTCGCCGATGAACTCCCGGTACGGCCGGGGCAGGGAGAGGAGCCGGACCCGGATGAGGCAGGCATGGGCGACGAGGTCTCGGTCGTGGATCGGGTCGTAGTGAACGATGAGCTCATACCGGCCGGGCGCGGCGAGCTCCCGCGCGGCGCGGGCGGTGGCGGCGTACGCCGCGAGGTCATCCGGCTGCACCTCGTGGCGGATCCCGATCAGGGCGCACACGGGGAGGAACGGGGCGTCGAGGAGGGCTGCGAGGTGTGCCACCCCCCCTCCTGGCGAGCCGAGGACGATCGCCGGGTACTCCCGGTTGGGGTAGCGCCGGACGTAGTCAGAGAAGAGCGAGTCGGGGTCGAATCCGGCGAGGGCCGTTGCCGGGTACCCCACGGAGAAGCGCATCCCCCACCCGATCACGGCCTCCCGCACCGCCGGGGGGAGATGGCGCAGCACGGCCATCACCGGGCGGGACGCCTCCGGGTAGGGGTCCCGCAGCCCGCGCCCCGTCCCGCCGAGGGCCCGCGCCACCTCCCCCACCGCCCGCGCCGCGGAATCGAACGCGAGGGGGACCACCGGGGGTGGTTGGTTCACCGCGAGCACTGCCCCGATGAGGGCCACGAGGAGCACCCACGTCATCGGAAGTGCCGATCCACCTCGTGCAGGTACTCCGCCGCCTTCACCTTGGCGTGGCGGTTCCAGAACGGCCAGTCCCCGATCGGGGCTTCCAGCACGTAGTGGAGGAGGTCCTCGAACAGGGCCCGGTCCTTGGCCCGTCGGGCGTACTCCCAGGCGTAGGCGATGTGGTTCTCGAGGTACGTCGGATCGAGGGTCAGTGCCCACTCGAAGTAGGTCTTCGCATCGGCGAGCTTGACCCCGAACAGGATCCCGTAGTCGGAGAGGTTGGCGAGGAGCGCGCCGTACGCCTGCGGTCCCGATCCTCCCCAGTACCCCGGGTCGAGCTCGATCACCCGCTCGTACATCGTACGGATCTTGCCGAGGCTCGCGAACGCCGCGAACGGGTTCATCCGTCCCAGGAGGAGGCCCCAGCTGTGCCCCGTCCACAGGATCGCGGCCGGGTCCGTGGTACGGGCGAGGAGGGCGCGGAGCTTCTCATCGGAGAGGCTGAGCCCTTCGTCGAGGCCCGAGAGACCGAGGGAGCGGAACCCGTAGTCGGCCGCGGTGCGGAGGATCGCTTCCTTTTCCTCCTCCGGTGCAAACACGGCCCGCTCGTACCAAACTTGGGCGAGCTGCGCGAGAACGGCCGCGTTCCCCGGTTCCGCGGCGAGGAGGGCCTCGTAGACCCCGATCAGCCGTTCCATGTTCGCAAGCTCGTACCGCATCGGGAACAGGGCCTCCGCCTCCGCCGTGAGGTCGGCCACCGACTGCGCCCATCCGCTCCCCGCCATCGCCGCGATGGCTAGTATCGATAGGACTCTCCGTATCATGGCCTTCGAGCGTAGCGTGCGGTCCCGGCACAGACGATCGGGGATTTGGCTAGAATGGGTTCCGTCATGAAGGCGGTCGTGCTGTGCGGGGGCGAGGGGACCCGGCTCCGCCCGTTCACGTTCACCCAGGCCAAGCACCTCCTCCCCGTCGCCGGCCGGCCGGTGGTCGAGCACGCCCTGGGGGCGGTACGGGAGGCGGGGATCCGCGAGGTGGCGATCGTCGTCAGCCCGAGCGTCGCGGGTCAGTTCCGGGAGCGGTTGGGGGACGGGGCCCGGCTCGGGCTCCACCTGTCCTACGTCCTCCAGCCCGAGCCGCGGGGCCTGGCCCACGCCGTCCTCTGCGCCGAGGAGTACGTGGGAAACGAGGCGTTCCTCGTCTACCTCGGGGACAACCTCCTTGAGAAGGGGGTGACGGGCGTGGTGGACCTGGTTCGGTCGCGAGAGCCGTCCGCCGTCGTCGCCCTGTGTCCGGTTGACGATCCCCGGCGGTTCGGGGTGGCGGTGATCGAGGGGGGGCGGCTCGTGCGGCTCGTCGAGAAGCCCAACGATCCCCCGAGCGACCTCGCCATCGTCGGCGCGTACGCGTTCACCCCGCTCCTCTTCCAGGCGGCGCGGGAGGTGAAGCCGTCGTTCCGTGGGGAGCTCGAGCTCACCGATTGCCTTCAGTGGCTCGTCGATCGCGGGCACCTCGTTCTCCCCTACATGGTGGACGGGTGGTGGCAGGACGTGGGCCGGCCGGCGGACCTCCTCGTCGCGAACCGCCTCCTCCTGGCGCAGGTCGAGCCGCGGATCGAGGGGGAGGTGGACGGGGACTCGACGATCGAAGGGCCGGTGGTGATCGAGCGCGGGGCGCAGGTGATGGGGAGCCGGGTGAGCGGGCCTGCCTTCATCGGGGCACGGGCGGTGGTCGAGCGGTCCACCATCGGCCCCCACGTCGCGATCGGGCCGCGGGCGACCGCCCGCGGGGCCGCGATCGCGGCGGCGATCGTCATGGACGAGGCGTTGGTCGAGGGCGTGGCCCTCCAGGGGTCCGTGATCGGCCGCCGGGCCGCCGTGCGGGGAGGCAGGGTAGCCGTGCAGACCTGGTTGGGAGACGACGGGGAAGTGCAGCTGGAGCCGTGATCCTTCAATCCCTCTCCCCCTCTGCGCAATCCCTCTCCCCCCGAGGTGGAGGGGGAGCACCCATGGAGAACGAACATCGTGGGGCAGGGGACTTACTTGGCATCAGCGGTTCGCCCCCGGGCAGCTAAAGGAGGGTGGATGATCCTCGTCACGGGTGGGGCAGGGTACATCGGTAGCCACACGATCAAGGAACTTCTGCGCGACGGCCAGGAGGTGGTCGCGCTGGACAACCTGTCCGCCGGGCATCGGGAGCTCGTCCTGTGCCCGGAGTTCGTGGAGGGGGACCTCGCCGATGCCGCGCTCCTTGCGCGCACGTTCCGGCGGTACCCGATCGAGGCGGTGATCCACTTCGCCGCCCATACCTCCGTCCCCGAGTCGGTGGCGAACCCGCGGAAGTACTACCAGAACAACATCGTGAGCGGCCTCTCCCTTCTCGACGCGATGGTCGAGTGCGGCGTGAACGCGATCGTGTTCTCCTCGAGCGCTGCCGTGTACGGCGATCCGGTGCGCGTCCCGATCCCCGAGGACCACCCCTGCGCCCCGAAGAACCCCTACGGCCGGACGAAGCTCGCCTTCGAGGGGATCCTTCACGACTACGGGGTCACCTACGGGCTGCGGCACGTGTCGCTCCGGTACTTCAACGCCGCTGGCTCTGATCCCGACGGGGAGATCGGCGAATGCCACGATCCCGAGACCCACCTCATCCCGATCGTCCTCGAGGTCGCCGCCGGGGTGCGGCGCGAGGTGCAGATCTTCGGCACCGACTACGAGACGAAGGACGGGACAGCTGTTCGGGACTACATTCACGTCTTCGACCTCGCGCGGGCGCACGTCCGTGCTCTGGGGGCGCTCGAGGGGGGAACGGCGGCGCCGGCCTACAACCTCGGGACGGGGCGGGGGTACACGGTGCGCGAGGTGGTGGAGTGTTGCCGGAGGATCACCGGCCGCGAGATCCGGGCCGTGGACGCACCGCGCCGGGCGGGGGACCCGGCGGCCCTCGTGGCCGATCCGTCCCGGGCGAAGAGGGACCTCGGCTGGGAGCCCCGGTTCACCACCCTCGACCCCATCGTCGCGACCGCCTGGAGGTGGATGCTCCGCCGCCGGTAACCGCGCGCCCTGTGGCCGACCGGATCCGGTTTCGGAGAACGGCGACGGCATGGGGTTCCCCGCTACCGAACGAGGCCATGCGTCGGGCTTCCTGCCCGACGGCAGTTCGGCCTAGGGTTATCCTGAAGTTAGCATTTCTTGTCCTGGCCCGATCGCCTGGCGACAATAGGGGCTGGCAGAAGGGGGGTGGGCGTGCGGTACTTCGGGACGGACGGGGTGCGCGGGGTGGCGGGGGTGGACCTCACGGCCGACCTCGCGTACCGCCTGGGGCGGGCGGCGGGGCTCGCCTTCCGCCCAGGGAACGTCCTGGTGGCCCAGGACACGCGCCTCTCCGGGCCGGCCCTTGCGGCGGCCTGTGCGTCCGGGCTCGCCGCGGCCGGCTGCGATGTGGACCTCGCGGGGGTCCTCCCCTCCCCCGCCGTGTCCCACCTCGTGGTCCAGTCCGGGTACGGGCTGGGCTGCGTCGTCTCGGCCTCCCACAATCCTCCCCCCGATAACGGGATCAAGTTCTACGGCCGCGATGGGCTGAAGCTATCGGTTGCCGACGAGGAACGGGTGGAGTCCCTCCTCGAAGCTAAGCCCCGCGCCGGCCCGGGGGGGAAGGTTGCCCCTTACCCGGCGGCCGAGGAGGGTTACCTCGCGTTCCTGCGGGAGAGGGGTGCTGGCCTGTCTCTTGCGGGCGTGAAGATCGTTCTCGACTGCGCCCATGGGGCGACGGCGCGGGTTGCGCCGATGCTCTTCGCTGACCTGGGGGCTGACCTCGTCCTCCTCAGCGCGGAGCCGGACGGGGCGCGGATCAACGCTACCGGTGCCGCGGCGATGGATGCCGTAGCCGCAGCCGTCCCCGCCCAGCGGGCCGACCTTGGCATCGCATTCGACGGCGACGGGGATCGGGCCTTGTTCGTGGACGGCCGGGGCGATGTCGTGGAGGGGGATCGCCTGATGGCGGCCCTCGCCCCGTACCTTCTCGGGTGGAACGAGCTCTCCTCCCCTCGGGTCGTGTTCACCGTGCTCGCCAACCTCGGGGCCGAGAGGTACCTCTCCGCACGGGGGTTCCGGGTGGAGAGAGTCCCGGTGGGGGACCGCAACGTGGCGTGGGCGATGCGGGAGGGGGGGAGCGACCTCGGGGGGGAGCCCTCCGGCCACATCATCTACCGCCCGTGGGCCGTGACCGGGGACGGGATCCTCACCGCCCTCCTTGTGCTGCGGGTCCTCATCCGGGTGGGGACCGACCTTGGTTCGCTCGTGGCGCCCGTGCCCCTCTACCCCCAGGTACGGGCCGACGTCCTGGTGGCCGATCGGGAGGCGGCGCTCGCCGACCCCCGGGTTCAGGCCGCGATCCAGGCCGCCAAGGCCCAGCTCGACGGGACCGGCCGGCTGGTCGTGCGTCCGTCCGGGACCCAGCGCCTCATTCGGATCATGGCCGAGGGCCCCGACGAGACCGTCCTGCACGGGGCCGTTGATCCGATCGCGGACGCCCTCGCGTCCCAGAGGATTGACACCCAACGAACCCTCCAAACTTGAGGCACGAAACAAGATCTGAGTCGGCGAGTGTTCCCCGCCCGGCCGGTGGTGGCGATACGGTTGGATAGCGAACCGCTCTCCGCGGGGACTCGGATTGCCAAGAACGCCACGTACCTCTTGGTGAGCGACGTTGGGGTGCGCATCATCACCGCGCTCGTTGGCATCCTCGTGGCGCGGTACCTCGGTCCCGAGCAGTATGGCGTGCTCTCTTTGGCCCTGGCCCTCCTCGGGATCGCGGCCTACCTGACCGACCTTGGCCTCACTCCGGTGATGATCCGCGAAGGCACCAAACCTGGGGCAAGCATCCCGGAGCTCCTTTCGGGCACCCTCCGTCTCCGGCTCCTATTCGCCGTGGCTACGACGGTTGTGATGGTCCTCCTCGCTTGGTTCTACTACCCGTCGGCCACCGTGCGGACGGTGATCCTTGTCGTGGTCCTGCCCGGGATCTGGGCAGGAGTGTTCCGGGGGATCGGCACGGGCTACTTCCAGATGACTCAGGAGATGCAGTACGTAGCCCTCATCAACGCGGTGGCCGCGCTGGCGGGGGCGGGGATGTTCCTCCTGGCCGTGCTCATGCGCTGGTCGTTCCCGGTTCTATCCATCGGTTACGGGCTTTCCGCGGTCGTGGGGGGAGTTCTCGGGTTTCTCCTGGTGCGGCGCCGGGTTGCGTTCGGCAGGGGCTGGCATCGCGGTCTGCTGACGGGCCTCCCCGCGTTCACCCTCGGGGGAGGGCTGGGCCTCCTCCTCCCCCAATTGGGCCCCCTGCTCCTCCCCCACGCCGCCGGCCTAGAGGAGACCGGCTTCTTTACCGCGGCGTACCGGATTCCAGCAGTGCTTCTGGCTGTGCCTGGCGTCGTGGCGACTGCCTTCTACCCACAGCTCTTCGCCTATGGGGCCAGCGATCGGCAGGGGCATCGAGCCCTCAGTGCCCGGGAACTTCGCCTGATGGGCTCCCTTGGGCTCCTCCTTGCCATTCCCACCTCCCTCCACGCGCGATGGATCGCGAGCGTGGTGTTCGGGGCCGCATGGGTCGAACAGGGTGGACCGGCGCTAGCGCTCCTGGCGTGGACGGTGGCCTTGGCCAGCGTGAACTGGCCGCTCGCCGATGCCCTCACCACCCAGGGGCTCCAGGTGCGACGGGCAGAAGTTCAGGCGGTGGCCGTGGTGGTGGGGGCTGGTGCGTATTGGTTCCTGGGCCGGGGCTGGGGTGCACTGGGCGCGGCGGGGGCGGCGTTGGCCGTTGAGACAGTGCTGACGGTGGGCTTCCTCGTCCTCAACCCGGACGCACGGACGCTCGTCCGCACAGGGCTCCTCTCCGTGGTCGTGAAGGCGTTGGTGTTGGTGGCGTTGGCTTGGGCCGTGACGTGGGTGGTAGGATCCGGCTGGCTCGGGTTTGGGCTCACAGTGACAGCAGGGGGGATGGTTCTGGTGCTGGATCGAGAGATCAGGGGATACACAGTGCAAGGGATGAAGATGATCGTGCGCACGGCGCGCGCCGCGAGGGTAGGTCGGGGGGTACGATGACCCCGCAGGTGTCGGTCATCATGCCCGCGTTCAACACGGGCCGATGGATCCGTCAGGCGATCCAGTCTGTCCTCGATCAGACCTTGACTGAGGTCGAGATCCTGGTCGTGGACGACGGTTCAACCGATGATACCGTCGCGGTTGTAGAAGGCATCCAGGACGAACGCGTTCGGCTTCTCCGCCAACCCGAGAACCGCGGCGTCAGCGCTGCGAGAAACGTTGCATTGGATCATGCGCAAGGGACGTGGGCGGCGATCCTCGATTCGGACGACTGGTTGGCCCGACGGGACCGACTTGCGACGCTCGTCGGTCTTGGGGCTGCGCACAAGGCGGACCTCGTGGCCGACGACCTCTACCTGGTGGAGGAGGGCAAGGACCACGCCTGGGCGACGATGCTGGGCCAGAACGCGCTCCGATTGCGGGAGCCTACCTGGGTGGACCTTCCGATGTTTGTGAAACACGACCTAAGCCCGATCAAACCTCTGGTGCGCGTGGCGTTCCTCCGCGAGCGTGGGATCCGGTACGATGAGACTTTGCGCATCACGGAGGACTGGCGGTTTTACATGGAGTGCCTTCTTGGTGGAGCCCGGTTGATCCTCTTTCCGGAGCCGGGCTATGCCTACCGCATGCGCCCTGGATCCCTTTCCCGAGGCGTGTTGCCTCTTCTGGGCCAGGTGGAGACGAACTTGTGCCAATACCTTGGCGACAAGCGGATGGCGGCATACCCAGAGGTGATCGCCCTTCTTCAGGAGAAGCTTGCCGCGGTCCGCAGCAATCTGCGGTATTACCGCGTGATGGCTCCGCTCAAGGAACGGAACCTGGCCCGGGCTCTCGCCGCGGCGATTCGCACCCCGGACTTCCCGTGGCTCTTTGCTTTGCGGGTTACGAATATCGTGGACTATCGGGTGCGGCGCCGGCGGGTGAAGTTGAGCTTGCCGGAGTGAGGATGTCACCAAGTAACCAGAGTCCGCGAATTACGGTACTCACCCCAACATTCAACCGTGTCCAACTCCTTTCGCGCATTCACCAGAGCCTCGTTGCCCAGACGGGAAGAGACTTTGAATGGATCGTCGTGGACGATGGTTCAACCGATGGTACGGGGGTGCTCGTGCAGGCGTGGGCGGCGGAGAGCCCTTTCCCCATCAGGTATGTATGGCAAGAGAACGCGGGGAAACACGTCGCCGTGAACCGTGGCGTGCAATTAGCCCGTGGCGAGCTCCTCCTCATTTTGGATTCCGACGACTGGTTGGTTCCCAATGCCCTGGCGCGCGTGGGTTACTGGTGGGGTTCCATCCCCGAGGCACAGCGCGACGAGTTCGCTGGTGTCGCTGGGTTATGCGCGTTTCCCTCGGGCGAGGTCGTCGGCACGCGGTTTCCGAAGGACGTGCTCGATTCGAATTCCATCGAGGTCCGCGTGCGATACCGTGTCCAGGGCGACAAGTGCGAGGTGTGGCGCACGGACGTCCTTCGGCAGCATCCGTTCCCGGAGGATCTGGGTTCATTCGTGACCGAGGGCCTTGTGTGGAACCGAATCGCCCGACGCTATGGGTTGCGGTTTGTGAACGAAGTGTGGATGGTGAAGGAGTACCAGCCGCATGGGCTCTCTGCGAGGAGCCTGGAGCTCCGGGTGGGATCGCCGCAGGCGGCGAAGGTCTACTACAAGGAGTTTGCAGAGACGCCGGACATGGGCATCCCCTTCACCCGCCGGCTGCGGGAGTACGCAAACTTCACGCGCTTCTCCCTCCACGGTCAGATTCCCCTGGCTCAACAGGCCATTGAAGTTCGCTTCAAGGGGCTGTGGGCTGCTGCCACACCGATTGGGTTCCTTCTGTACCTGCGGGATCGCCTCAAGCTGGGCGGTCAGAGGAGGCGCCGATGAGGGTTGCCCTTTTCTTCCCCGCCCTCCTTGGCGGCGGGGTCGAGCGGGTGATGGTGAACTTGGCCGCCGGGTTCGTGCGTAAGGGCCTTGACGTGGACATGGTGATGGGGAAGGCCGAGGGCCCACTCCTTTCTGATGTGCCGTCGCAGGTGCGGATCGTGGACCTCGGCGTGGTGCGGATGCACCGGGCCCTTCCCGGTCTCGTGCGCTACCTGCGGGAGGAGCGGCCTCACGCCCTCCTCTCGGCCTTGGATCATTCCAACGTGGTTGCCCTTTGGGCGAGGGCCATCGCGCGGGTCCCGACGCGCGTCGCGGTGAGCATCCACTGCGATACGAGCCAAGTGGTAGAGCAGGCCCACTCTCTACGTGATCGCTTCGTGCGGACATGGACGCGCCCGTTCTACCGGCGGGCTGTGGCAGTGATCGCCGTCTCCCAAGGAGTGGCGGAGGATCTCGTGCGCCACACCGGCGTCCCGCGGGAGAAGGTGCGCGTGATCTACAACCCGGTGGTGACTCCGGAGCTCTTCCTTCGTGCAGAACTCGATCCTGCCCATCCGTGGTTCTTCCCAGGGGCTCCACCGGTGATCCTCGGCGTGGGACGCCTGGCCAAGCCAAAGGACTTCGCAACGCTGATCCGTGCGTTCGCCCGAGTGCGACAGGTCCTGCCAGCACGGCTTCTCATCCTCGGGGAAGGAGAGGAGCGGTCGAGCCTCGAGCGCCTGGTGCAGGAAATGGGATTGGATGGGGAGGTAGCCCTTCCGGGTTTCGTCGGAAACCCGTTTTCGTTCATGAAGCGCGCGGCCGTGTTCGCCCTCTCGTCGCGGTGGGAAGGTCTGGGTAATGTGCTGATCGAGGCCCTGGCCCTCGGCACGCCCGTGGTCGCCACGGATTGCCCGAGCGGGCCCGCGGAGATCCTGGAAGGCGGGAAGTGGGGTCGGCTTGTGCCCATGGGAGATGACGCCGCTCTCGCGGAGGCGATCGTTGCGACGCTTGCCGAACCACGGCAGTTGCAGGCCGCTCAGGAACGGATGCGGGAAAGGTTCGGGCTGGACGCGGTTGTCGAGCAGTATCTCGATGTCCTGGGGCTGAGGTGAAGCGGGTCCTCTTCGTGATCACAGGCCTAGGCCTCGGCGGGGCCGAGACGCAGCTTGTGCACCTGGCTACCCGACTCAAGGCACGCGGTTGGGATGTACGAGTGGTCTCCCTTACGCCGCCCAGAGCTTACGTCCAGGAGCTGGAAGCAGCGGGAGTGCCCGTGATTTCGCTTGGGATCAAGGGAAAACTGCCTGATCCTCGACCTGTCTTTCGACTGGCGAAGATGATTCGCACCTGGCGGCCCGAGGTTGTCCACAGTCACATGGTGCACGCCAACCTCGTGGCACGGCTCGTCCGACTCCTGGCGCCGGTCCCGGTGCTCATTTGCACAGCTCACAACATTGATGAGAAGGGGCAGCGAGGGTCAGGGCGTCTGCGCGAAATGGCATACCGACTTACTGACCCATTATGCGACCTCACTACTCAAGTGAGCCGAGCAGGGCTGGAACGCTATGTGCGTATAAGGGCAGTACCCCGGCACAAGATCCGTTATCTCCCGAATGGCATAGACACAGAACGATTCCGCCCTGATCCTGAGCTTCGCGCGCGCCTGCGACAGGAGTTGGGATTGGAGACTGCCTTTGCTTGGCTGGCGGTGGGGCGGTTCGTCGTCTCGAAGGACTACGCTAACATGCTCCAGGCGTTCTCTCGAGTGGCCCCAGAGCGGAACGAGGGGTGCCTTGTGATAGCCGGCGATGGCCCCCTACGCCCTTCTATGGAACAACTGGCTAGCGATCTAGGAGTAACAGAGCGGGTGAAGTTTCTCGGTACTCGTCGGGATATCCCGGCTTTGATGGACGCTGCGGACGCATACGTAATGTCCTCGGCTTGGGAGGGACTGCCCATGGTGCTTCTAGAAGCCGCGGCGAGCGGCCTTCCCATCGTGGCCACTGATGTGGGCGGAAACTCTGAAGTCGTGATCGACGGCAAGACCGGGTTCCTCGTGCCGCCGAAAGACCCTGACGCCTTAGCTCAGGCGATGCTGCGTCTCATGGGTCTTCCCCCGGAGGAGCGCCGCCGGATGGGTGCAGTCGCCCGTCAGCATATTGAAGCCAACTACAGCCTGGACCGCGTCGTAGACCAATGGGAGGCTCTCTACACCGAACTTCTCGAGCGCAATGGGATAAGGCCCCGTCGGATGGCATTCCGGGGGAGGAGGGAGTGAACCGTTTTCTCTGGGCGGGAGCGTTAGGAGCATCGCTCCTGGTAGCCGTGGTCCTGCGCCAGCCCATGGTCGGCCTCCTCTTGGCCAGCTCAGCCTGTGTGGCTGCAGCTCTGGGCAGGTCTCTTCGTGTTCTGCCCTGGGTAGTCTTGGCGCTGAAGCTTGTCTTGCTCGGCGCGGTTTCACTCCTTGTGCCGGTCCTCTGGCCGGAAGGCGGGGGGTTGATCCCAGTTAACCCAGACCAGCACCTGTATGTGGAGACTGCGAACCGCATTGCGGACGCGCTTCGCGTGTCTCCCCTGAGCGTGGATTACGCTGGGATCGTCGGCCTTCACAATCGCTCCTACAGTGTGACGCTGGGATGGCTCGCCTACCTCAATGGAGGGGGGAACCTGTTCCTCTACCGTTTGTTCAACGTGTTCATCTCGTTACTGCTTGCTGGGCTCGCATATGTTCTGGCCCGCCGGCTCTATCCCCGCTCGTTGCAGGCTGCGAGCCTCGTTTTCCTGGGGGTCGCGATTCTTCCAACCGTGAATGCCTATTCGATGTTCATCCTGCGGGATGTCCTGATCGCTGCGATCGTGATGTCGGTGGCGCTTGGCCTCTTTGATCGGCGGCACTGGCTTACGATCGTGGGACTGGTTATGGCCTACTTCACACGCATCCAGTTGTTCTTTCTGTTGGTGGGAGCGGTAGCGCTCTTTGCGGCCCTGAGGTTCGTGCGACGTTTTGGGCGATACGGCCCAGTG
Organism: Candidatus Bipolaricaulis anaerobius; assembly: GCF_900465355.1. Taxonomy (NCBI): domain Bacteria; phylum Candidatus Bipolaricaulota; class Bipolaricaulia (SeqCode); order Bipolaricaulales (SeqCode); family Candidatus Bipolaricaulaceae; genus Bipolaricaulis (SeqCode); species Bipolaricaulis sanaerobius (SeqCode). The sequence continues at coordinate 605,307 of NZ_LS483254.1, forward strand.
CTGCGGGGAGTCTTGCTTGCGGCGTTCGCGATCGGTGGTTTCTACGTGGCGCCTCTCGTCTTGCCGCCAGAGTACGACTACAGCCATGCTTCGAGCCTTCTCAGTTTCGGACGGTTCCTGGTCCATCTTGTCCCTTCGCTCCTTGGACTCGATTTCCTCTTGGTTGACCCGGGATCCCTCGAGCTCGGGCGGTCCACGTTGGTGGCGGCGCGGCTCCTTTTGGTGGACGCATGGCTTGTACCGCTCTTGTTCTTGGGGATTGTTGTTCATTACCGGCGGATGGAGAGCCAGTGGCGCGAGTTCTACTTATGGGTTTGGGCGGTCACCATCGGCTATATGGCCGGGTATTGGATTGCTTACGGAACCGTGTTCGTTCGCCTTCTGATGCCGTTGTATCCACTCTTCCTCTTGGCAGTGCCAGCTGTGGTGCTGAAAGGGAAGTCCAGGGGACGAGGGAAGGCGCTAGAGAGCGTGCATGGTTGAGGAGAACCGAGCAGAGAGTAGAGGGCTGCCTCTAGCCCCGGTGTGGAACCACGTTGTGGCGTTCCGCATCCCGTTCATGAGGCTCCTCCAGAGTTGGGGCTACGAGGTCCACGCCGCGGCTTGGCCAGCGGAGGGGCGTAGGGGCGAGCTCGAGGCGGCTGGGGTGCAGGGGTGGGACATTCCATTCGCCCACTCGGACACGGGTCTTCGGAGCTTGCGCGTCCGGGAGGAGGACACTGCATGAGAATCCTGTATGTGATAACGGCCGCTGAGTGGGGTGGAGCGCCGCTCCATGTGCTTCAACTGATGGAGTACATGGTGAAGCAGGGCCATGAGGTGGGCCTGGTGGCCGCGCCGGAGCCGCGGCTCATGACAGGGGCGAAGGCGCTCGGCGTGAAGGTATTCCCCAATCCCCACTTCGTCCGGCCCGTCAGGCCGTGGAAGGATTTCCGCGCTTTGTGGCCGATCTTCCGGGCGATGAGGGCCTTCAAACCCGATCTCGTGCATGCTCACAGCACCAAGGCCGGCTATGCGGCCCGTCTGGCGTGCGCGGTCTTGCGCAAGCCCGTCATCTTCACCGCCCATGGCTGGGCGTTCACCGAGGGGCGGAGCCTTTGGAAGAGAAAACTCCTGGCCGGGGTAGAGCGCTTGGCCGCCAAGGTGACGGCCAAGATCATCTGTGTCTCGGAGCACGATCGGGAACTGGCCGTTCAATGGAACGTGGCCAAGCCGGGAAAGTTGGCCGTCGTCCATAACGGGATCGACCCTCGCCCTTTCCTGGAGGGGGGCGGCGCGCCCCTCCGCGAGGAGCTCGGGCTAGAAGGTTCAGTTGTGCTGACCTTTGTCGGGCGACTCGCTCCCCCAAAAGACCCGCTCACGCTGCTTGAGGCAGTGAAGACTTTGCCCAAAGGGGTGCTGCTGGTGGTGGGGGATGGGGAACTCAAGCCTCCAGTTGAGGAATACGTCCGGGAGCATGGCCTTGAGGAGAAGGTGCGTCTTTTGGGGGAGCGGAGTGATGTACTGCGCATTCTCGCAAGCTCCGATGTCTTTGTCCTATCCTCGCGTTGGGAAGGCCTCCCCTACACGATCATCGAGGCCATGATGGCTAAGCTTCCGGTGGTGAGCACCAGAGTGGGTGGGGTGCCGGAGCTTGTGGAAGATGGAGTTACCGGGTTCCTCGTTCCGGCCGAGGATCCCCCGGCCTTGGCCGAAGCCCTCCAGACGCTCCTCGACGATCCAGAGCTCCGCCGCCGCATGGGCGAGGCGGGCCGCGAGAAGGCCCTCAGGGAGTTCACCCTCGACCGTATGCTCCGCGAGACGGGGCGGACGTATGAGGAAGTGGTCGAGGGGAGAAGACCATGAGGGCCACGTATTGGCCCCCTCACGACGGCCACGTTGCACCGGGGCAGCGATCGCGTGCTGTTTTGACTTAGGCCATGGCTTAGCCTGCACTGGCGGTGATAGAGGTGAATTTGGATGGCCCTGCAGGTGAACATTCATGAGGCGAAGACCCACCTTTCCCGGCTCTTGGCTCGGGTGAGGGAGGGCGAGGAGATCATCATCGCCAAGGCCGGTAAGCCCATCGCGCGGTTGGTGCCAGTGGGAGAACGGCCAGTCCAACGCCTCCCTGGGAGTGCCAAAGGCAAGGTGGCCATCGCCCCTGATTTTGATGCTCCACTCCCTGAATCTGCGCTTGCGGAGTTTGAGAGATGAGGCTCCCACTGGACACCCACACGTTTCTGTGGTGGATCACCGATGACCCCCGCTTGTCTGGAAAAGCTCGCGAGATCATCGGCGACGGGAAGAACTAGCTACTCCTCAGCGCAGCCAGCGGTTGGGAGATGGCCATCAACGCTATTGAGAGCCTGCCCATCCAGATGAGCCACACCCTGCATGTGTATACCCTCCCGGAATACCACCGGGATCCCTTCGATCGCCTGCTCATCGCCCAGGCTCGTTTGGAAGAGTTGCCCATTTTGACAGCCGATCCCCAGATCTCTCGCTATCCGGTGGAGGTCATCTGGTAATCGGTGGGGAGTTGTCTCAGGTCAAGTTTGGTTTTTGACGTTTGCGCGGGAGCTCTCAACCCACCAGGCCGGCCGATCATGTCATCCGCTACCCCGACCGGTTCCTGGCGATCCTGGATGCCGCGGTGAGGGTGGTCGCGGATGGGGAACACTTGGTGACTTTGGGGATCGTCCCGGATCGCCCAGCCACGGGCTACGGATACATCCGCCGCGGGGACCGCCTCGATCAGCTGGGCGAGGTCGGTGTCTACCGGGCCCGCGGGTTCACGGAGAAGCCGGATCGGAACCTAGCAGCCCAGTTCATCTCCGCGGGCGAATACCTGTGGAACAGCGGGATGTTCGTGTGGAGGGTGGACACGCTCCTCAACGCCATCGCGAGACACATGCCTGATCTCCACGCCGCGCTGCGCGAGATCGAACCCCACCTCGGTCGGCCAGATTGGGCAGAGGCGGTGGCGCGGCAGCGGGGTAGTCATGTGCAGTTCGTACACGCTGGCAAAACCATCAAACCAGGAACGTTCAGCGAAATGCTCAGGAAAGCGGGCTGACTGTTGAACAACTGCAGGAGCTGTTCTGAAACCTGGAGATGGACTATCAGCGACTTGGTTCGGCGGCAGGCGTTTGCTGTGGCGCACGGGCGAACACGTTTGGGTCACCTCGGACGTCGCCTGGGATAAACCCGGTGGACCTGCTCAGGCCCCTGAGGGGACAATGGGGCAAGGGGTTGACGCTGTGACGGCACGGGTGAAGGGAGAGGCGTGGAAGCGCATCGCGCGCCCGGTGACGCTCGGCTACATGGGGTTCCTGGCGTACATGAGCCTGGGGAGAGCCTATCCCCCCATGCTCGACCGGGCCCTCGCCACGTGGGGGTCAACGGTGTTCCATTTCGGAGGGTACGCGCTCCTCGCGATCCTCTTCGCCTGGACGCTATCGCGGAGAGGCCGGCACCGGCCCTGGCTCGCCATTGCGGCGGCGGTTGGCTATGGTGGCCTCCTTGAGACCCTCCAGTTCCTCGTGCCGGGGAGGATGCCCTCCGGGCTGGATTTGGGGATCAACTTGGCGGGCGCGGTCGCCGGCGGAGTTTCCCTCTGGGGCGTGGCTTGCACCATGGCCCGGCGACGCAGACCGGGGCAGGAAGCGGTGGGTTCCCACTGAGTTTGTCTCCCGGACATGTGGTGTGTAGCATGGCGCTCGATGGGTGATTCGGAGAGGGTGCCGTGATCGGGATCCCGTTCGGGGTCGCCTTGGTAGCAACATTCCTCTCCACCATGGTTTTGATAAGGCTGTGTGCCCGGGCTGGGATCGTCGGGCGCGATGTCAATAAGCCCGGGCAGCCGGAGATCCCGGAGATGGGGGGGCTGGCGATCGTCGCGGGGTTCTGCGCCGGGATCCTCTTCGCGCTGGGGATGATGAGCTTTCTGCACCTCTTCCCCCAGGTGAACATGCTCCTCCTCCTGGCCGTGATCGCCACAGTCCTGATGCTCACGTTGATCGGAGTGGTGGATGACCTCCTGGATATGCGCCAATGGGTCAAGGCTCTCCTGCCCCTTCTTGCGGCAGTGCCGTTGATGGCGGTGCGTGCGGGGCATAGCACTGTGTGGATACCGTTTGTGGGCAGGATCAACTTCTGGATCTACTACCCCTTGGTGCTGGTCCCGCTCGGGGTCACCGGCGCCGCTAACGCGGTCAACATGCTCGCCGGGTTCAACGGGCTTGAGGTCGGGATGGGGATCGTGGCCATGGGGAGCCTCTCGGTGATCGCCTGGCAGACGGGACAGGCCACGGCGCTGCTCCTCCTCTTGTGTGGACTGGGGGCGCTCCTGGGGATGCTCTACTTCAACTGGTACCCGGCCCGCATCTTCATCGGCGATGTGGGGACGCTCTCTATCGGGGCAATCCTCGCTTCCGCCTGCATCATCGGCAACTTCGAGGTGGCCGGGGTGATCGTGATCGTGCCCTATGCGGTTGATTTCCTGTTCAAGGCAGCCCACGGGTTCCCGAGCAAAGGGTGGTGGGGGGATTTGGGCGAGGACGGGAAGCTTCGTTGCCCCACCCGCAGGCTGGTGAGCCTCCCCCAGGCGATCCTGAAGGTCACCGGAGGGCTGCGCGAGCGGTCGCTCGTGCTCATCCTAATCGGGTTCGAGGCGTTGTGCGGCTTCGCTAGTGTGCTCTTCTACCTCCGGGCGTGACCCGGCCCCGACTATAATCGCCCCCGGTGAACCGGGAACGGGAGGGGACATGGAGCTAAGGACGGTGCGGATCGAGAAGCCGGATGACGTGAACCTGATCCTCGGGCAGGCCCACTTCATCAAGACGGTGGAGGACCTCCACGAGGCGCTGGTGACCGCCGTGCCGGGGGCGAAGTTCGGGCTCGCGTTCTGCGAGTCGTCGGGCCCGGCCCTCGTGCGCCTCTCGGGAACGGATCCCGAGCTCGTGGAGCTAGCTAAGCGGAACGCGCTCGCCCTCGCCTGTGGCCACGCATTCATCCTCTTCCTGCGCGGGATGTACCCGATCAACGTCCTCACCGCGGTCAAGCTCGTCCCCGAGGTGTGCGGGATCTTCTGCGCCACGGCGAACCCGGTGGAGGTGATCGTCGCCGAGACGGACCAGGGGCGGGGGATCCTCGGGGTGGTGGACGGGGTGAGGACGAAGGGCGTGGAGGGGGAGGCGGACCGGGAGGAACGGAGGTCGTTCCTGCGCCGGATCGGGTACAAGCTGTGACCCTCCGCGCGGTGCTCCTCGACCTGGGTGGGCCGGTCCTGGACGAGGAGGCGGAGTATGAGGGCTGGGAAGCATCCGTCGTTTGCGCGCTCGCGGCGGAGGGGGTCACTGTCCCCCCAGCGGAGTTCGCGCGGGAGCTCGGGGCGGCGATCGCCCGCTGCGACCCGGACGCCCACCTCTCCGCGGTGTGGAGCTTCGTGCGGCCGGATGTGGACCGGTTTCGCCGGATTCGCGGCGCGTTTCGCGACCAGAGGCGGGCGTTCGTTGAGAACCCGCGCGGCGTCGCAGTCCGCCCCGAGGCGCGGGAGGCGATTCCCACGCTCGCTGCCCGCTATCCCCTCGCCATCGCCGCAAACCAGCCGAAAACGGTGCTGTCCCAGCTTGAGGAGGCGGGGCTGCTCGGCCACTTCCGCTGGCGGCGCGTCTCGGAGGGGATGGGGATCGGGAAACCCTCCCCGCTCTTCTTCCGGATGATCCTCGACGGCCTCGGTGTCTCGGCGGAGGAGGCGGTGATGGTGGGGGACCGGCTCGACTTCGATGTCTTCCCGGCGAGGCTCGTCGGGATGAGGGCGGTCCGCGTCCGCGTTGGGCTGTACGCGGGTCAGGAGCCGATCTCCCCCCTCCATGTCCCCGACCTCACCCTCGCCACGCTGGCCGAGCTCCCTGCCGCCCTGGCCTCGCTCGGGTAGCTCCCCCTTCGGGGGGGCGTGCGCGGGGAGACTTTTCGCCGGAGAATCGAGCTGTGGAACACTACGACGTGGCTATCGTCGGAGGGGGGCCGGCCGGTGCGGTGGCCGCCCGGGCCACGGCGCGGGCTGGAGCCCGGGTCCTCGTGGTCGAGCGGGCTCCCCGCCGCCCGCCGCGCTGCACCGGCCTCGTCGGGGCCCCGTTCCTCGACCTCGTGGCGGTGCCTCCGTGCCTCGTCCTCCGCGAGGTCCGGGCGGTGCGCGTCTGCGCTCCCGGCGGCGGGGTCCTCGGGTTCCGCGCTGCAGAGCCGAAGGGGTACGTGCTCGACCGAGGGGGGCTCGATCGGTGGCTCCTCGACCGGGCGGCCGAGGCCGGGGCCACCGTAGTGTGCCCGGCCGCGGCGGTGGGCGTGGCAGGCCAGGTCCTCCACACGACGGCGGGCCCCGTGGAGTTTGGGGTGCTCATCGCGGCGGATGGGGCGATGAGCGCGGTCCGCCGGTGGGCGGGCCTCTCCCCGTCCGCGGAGGTCGTGGTCGGGGTGCAGGCCATCGTCGCGGCGGCGTCTCCCGAGGGCGGGGACGAGGTCGAGGTTCACGTGGGGAACGAGCTCGCTCCCGGTGGGTTCGCGTGGGTTGTCCCGGCAGAGGAGGGGACGGTGCGGGCCGGGCTCCTCACTGCGGCTGGGCGCGGGGCGTACTCCCTCCTCGACCGGTTCCTCGCCCATCGGTTCCCCGGGGAGCGCGTCGTTCGCCGGGAGGGGGGGCTCATCCCGCTGGGCCCCGTACCGTGCGCGGCAGGGCCGAGGGTCCTCCTCGTCGGCGATGCCGCCGGCCAGGTGAAGCCCCTCTCCGGGGGTGGGCTCCTGTTCGGGGCGATCGCGGCCCGGATCGCCGGGGAGGTCGCGGCGGAACGCCCCGATCACCTTGCGGAGTACGAGGCCCGCTGGCGGGCTCTACTGGGGGACGAGATCGCGTTCGGGCTCCGGGGCCGGGTGGCGTTCGTCTCCCTTCGGGATGGGGAGCTCGATCGGATCGTCGCGGCGCTCGATCGCCCTGAGCTCCACCGCCTCGTCGCCGCGGAGGGGGACATCGATCATCCGTCCCGTCTCGTTCAGGCGGTGGCGGCGCGGCCGGGCCTGTGGCCGGCTGTGATCCCGCTCGTGCGGGCACTCGGGGGCTGGGCTCGGGTGCGGGAGCTCGCCCGCGGTTTGCCCTCCGCCGCCGGGCCGGGATAGACTCCCGCGTGCCCACGGGGAAGGCCGGGAAAGGCAAGGGACGCCGCGGCGGTCCCACGGTGCCGCCGGGCGGTTGGCTGTCCCGCCTGCGGTTCTGGGGGTTGGTGTTCTTCCTCCTCTCGATGCCCCTCTTCTTCTCGCCGTGGAACACGGAGTACGGGTACGCAAAGACGATCTACACCCTGGTCACCGTCTCGCTTCTCCTCATCCTGTGGGCAGTGGAGTCCTTCCCGCGGCGGGAGGTGAAGGTCGAGGTCTCGTGGCTCTTCCCGCTCCTCCCCGCGCTGCTCCTCGCGGCCCTCCTCTCCCTCTCCGGGGGGACGCCGGCGGGGGTGGTTCTCCAGTCGGCGACCGTCATCCTCTACTTCGGGTTCATCTTCCTCCTCGTGGTGAACGCCCCCCTCGGGGATCGGGAGGTCGTCCTCCTTCTCGGGGCCCTCCTCCTGGCGGGGTTCGGGAACGCCCTGTTCGGCCTCCTCCAGTACGTCGGGGTGGCCCCCGGGGCGGCGGGAGATCCCTTGATCGCCACGATGGGGAACCGCCAGTTCCTGGCCGGGTTCCTCTCCTACCTCGTCTTGCCGGCGGGGATCCTCCTCGTCCGGCTGCGGAAGGCGTGGGCGTGGGTCCCCGCGCTCGTCGCGATCGGGTTCATCCTCGCGGTGATGCTCCTCACCCGTCAGGTGGGGGTGCGGCTGGGCCTGGTGGCGGGGCTCCTGTTCGTCGCGTTTGGGATCGGGTTCTGGCCAAGCCGGGCCGGGACGCGGTACCGCTGGCTGGCGGCGATCGCCATTGGCACCGCTGCCCTGGGCGGGGTGCTCGGGGTTCAGGGCCTCGTCTACGCCGTAGCGGTGGGGGGAGGGGCGGCCGCAGTGTGGGGACTGGGGAAGCTCCTCCGCCGGCTCCCCCTCCTGTGGATCCCCACCGTGGGCCTGCTGGTGGCGGCGGTCGTCCTCCTCCTCCCCCCGACCACGCCGCTCGCTCCGGTGAGGGAGCTCTGGGAGCGCCAGTCGGGGGCGATCCGGGCGTGGGACCTCTGGGTCGGGTACGAGATGTGGCGCGACCAGCCGCTGTTCGGGGTCGGCCTCGGGGGGTACAAGATCCAGTTCGTCCCGTACAAACCGGAGTTCCTCTCCTCCCCCCAGGGGGCGGACTACGCGTTTCCGTTCCCGCGCGCGGATCAGGCCCACAACGAGTACGTCCAGGTGGCCGCTGAGCTCGGCACGTGCGGGGTGATCGTGCTCCTCGCCGGGCTCGCCCTCGTGGGGTACTGGGGGTTGCGACGGGTGAGTGCGCAGAAGGATCCGGCGAAGCGGGTCGAGCTCCTCCTCCTCGGCGGGGGGCTGATCGCGGTGTTCGTCCACGCTGTTCCCACGTTCCCGTTCCACCTCCCCGCGTCGAGCCTGGCGTTCGTGACGATCCTCGGGCTCGCCTTCTCGCCGCGCTATGGGCCGGTGGGGGACCTCGCGGTGACGCTCCGGGGCTATCGGCTCAAGCTGACCGCCGTGGTCCTCTCCCTCCTCTCCGGTGTCGTGTCGGTGGTCGCGGTGCGGGACATGGTTGCCGATGCCTACCTCCTCGCCGGGCAGGTTTCGTTGGGGTACGGCGAGGTCGCGCTCGCCCAGGAGCAGCTCTCCCGCGCGGTGGAGCTCGACTTCTGCCCCCGGGTGAGCCTGTACTGGCTGGGGATGGCACACGCCCAAGCGGGGGACCTCGCGCAGGCCCAGGCTGCACTGCGGGCTTGCCTCAACCGGTACCGGCCTGAGGTGCTCTACCTCCAGCTCGCGTCGGTGGACCTCGCGGTGGGGGAGACGGAGGAGGCGCGGGCGCTCCTCGCAGAGCTCCTTGCCACGATCCCGCCCCGGGAGATGGAGCTCGAGGCCCGCTACCTCCTCGCGGTCGCTGACATGTCCGATGGGGACCTCCTTTCCGCCCAGCGCCGCCTGGAGGAGATCCTCGCCCAGGACCCGCACCACGAGCTCGCCCAGTTCCAGCTCGGGGAGGTGGCGCGGATGAGGTACCGGTGGGATGAGGCACGCACCCACTACGAGCGGACGCTTGCGATCATCGCCGCGAAGGAAAAGGCCCTCCAGGCCGCGTACGGGACCCAGGTCTCGCTCGCCCAGCTCGGGGAGCTGCGGTCTCAGGCGGAGCGGCTCCGCGACCTCCGGGCGCGGGTCGAGGCGATGCTGCGCGAGATCCCGTAGCAGTCAGGCGCGGTCGGGACCGTAGCGGCGGTAGAGGATCAGGGCCGCGGGCCCTGCCCCGAACCCGAGCTCGCGGAGGATCCCCTCGATCGCGCTCCCCCGCACCGGCTCTCCGTCCCACGTCCGCACGGTCAGTCGCCGCCTGGGGCCGGAGACGAGCGTGGTGAGGAGTTCGAGCGCGGGCCGGAGTTCATTCGGGGGAAGGCCGGCGAAGTTCGTGAGCCTCTCCCCCTCGATCGCGAGCACAGGGCAGCCATCGCGCAGGACGAGGTACGAGCCAGGTCCCGTGCGGAACCGTCGACCCGGGTCCGCAGGGTCGGTGAGGGGGAACGGCGCCCCCGCCCCATAGAGGAGAGCCGGGTCGGTGGACGGGAGGAGGGACCACCCCGATCCGGGGCCCTCCAGGCCGCGGAGCACGTCCTCACGGGCGAACTGGGCTCCCGCCAGGCCCTCCACGAGGAGGCCCCGCGCGAGTTCCCCCCGCCACTCGCGGCGGGTGAGGAACGGGTAGAGCTCCCCCCACGGCACGGCGCCCCCGTCCCAGGCGAGGATCCCCCGGGAGAGGATCCCGTACCGGGTGAGGAGGAGATCGAGGAGCGCCTCGCGCTCGTCCTCGACGAGCTCCCCCCCGCCGGGCGGGAGGAGGGACCACCGTCCGGTCCCCCCGCGCCAGATCCGGGTCTTCCCGGGCCGCAGCGGCGGCGGACCGGCGTGGAGGGGGGCCAGTCCGTCGTTCGTGACGATCCCCGCCCGGGCAAGCTCCCACAGTGCCACCGCGCACTGGGTGGCGGGGAGCCCGACGTCGCCGGCGAGCTCGACGAGGAACCGCGGGCCCCGCTCCCTCAGCCGGTCCACCAGCGCCGCTTCCACCGGGGCGAGCTCCTCCTTCCGCACGGGATACGCCTTGGCAAGCCACGGGGCGTTCGCGCGGTGGGCGAACGCGACCGCGAGGTCCCGTCCTCCCCCCGGCCGGCCCAGCCACACGAACTCCCCGCTCCGCAGGAGGTCCTCGACCCACGCCGGCTGGTACCCGGTCACCCGGCTCGGGAGGACCTCCCCGTCCCACGACCTCCACGGGAGGGCGATCCCCTGGAGCTGGGTCAGGACCTGGGCGAGCCCCTCCGCCTGACGCACCCGGCCCTCCGGCGTGCGGTGCTGGTGGCGGAGGAGGAACGCCTGGAGGGCCGCCGGGGGCTGGGGGTGCACCTCGCCCCGCCGCGCGGCGAGGGAAAGCCGCTGCAGCCGTTCGAGCGTCTCCTTCCGCGTCCACACCCGCTCCCCCTGCCAGGTCCCGACCACGAACGGCGGGACAGCTACCGCAGACTCGATCACACTTTCAGGGAATGGGTACCTCTCCCGGAGGGTCGAGCGGAAAGCGAGGGCGCGGCTCGCCACGTGGCGCCGGACGATCCCGACCTGGGCCTCCTCATCCCCGGCGAGGGCGGCCCGGTAGAGGGGGAGGTCCTCTCCCGTTACGAGCCGCACCGCGGGCTTCGACCCGGGGAACTCCACCCACGCGATGGAGCCGGCAGCGAGGAGTCCGGGCACGGCGCCCCGCGCGTCGGGGGATGCCACGGCGGCGAGCTCGTCCTCCCCCACGTCCCCCACCCGGCGGAGGAGGGCGAGGAGCTCGGCCCCGGTCCGTGCCCACCGGCCCTCGCCGCTCCCGCGGAGCTCGCCGTCCACGCGGTCCACGGCGCGCGGGTCCACAAACCCGGCGAGGTCGCGGCCGAGGAGGGGGAGGAGATCGCATGAAGCGATGCCCGTGGGGACCGGGCCCGGCTTGGGCTCGTCCCACTGGTAGAGGTACGCCGCCTGGAACTCCCAGAGGAGGCTCGCCGCGAACGGGGAGGGGGCCACCCCGTGGTGGACGGCGACCTCGACCTCGCCCCGCTCCAGCCTCCCGAGCCAGTCCCGGACGCCGTCCACGGGCAGGATGTCCTGGAGGATCTCGCGGTAGGTCTCCGTGACGAGGGGGAACCCGGGCTGGGCCCGGACCGCTTCGAGGAGGTCGCGCGCCGAGAGCCGCCTCAGCCAGAACGAGCTCCGCCTCCCCGGGCGATCGCGGGGGAGGAGGAGGGCCCGGCCCGCGTTCTCGCGGAACCGAAGGCCGAACAGGGGCGAGCGGGCGAGCCCGGCGAGGAGGAGGCGTTCCACCTCGTCCCCGCGGAGCCCCTCGATGATCGCCACCGCCCGCTCGAACGGGACCTGGGTCAGCCGGAACAGGATCCCCGAGTCGCTGTGGAGGGAGGCCGGCTCGAGCCCCACCTCGTCCCGGAACCGGGCGAGGAGGGCCAAGCGCAACGCAAGGTGGAACCGCTTCCCGTACGGGGTGAGGACGGCGAGGCGCACCCCTCCCCCCTCGTCGGGGAACCCCTCGATGACGAGGCGGCGGTCGGTGGGGACGATCCCCCGCTCCCGCTGGAGGGCGACGTAGCGAACGGTGTTCTCGGCCGCGGCGGAATCGAGGGCGCAGGCCTCCCCCAGCCACGGGACGAGGTCCGGGTCGCCGAGCCGGGCCTCGATCTCCCGGGAGAGGACCCCCACCGCCTGGCCGAGGTGGAGGTCCCGGCCGTAGGCCTCGCCACGCCAGAATGGGATCTTGGCCGGCCCGTCCCCCGCCGCAACCACGACCCGGTCGTGGGTGATGTCGAGGATCCGCCACCGGTTCAGGCCGAGGACGACCACCTCCCCGACCCGCGCCTCGTACACGAATTCCTCGTCGAGCTCCCCAATTCGGTCCCCCGCCTCGGTGTACACCCCGTATTGACCGGTATCGGGGATCGCCCCGCCCGAGGTCACGGCGAGGCGCTGGCTGCCGGGGAGGGGAAGCAGAACATCGTTGACCCGGTCCCAGGCGATCCGCGGCCGCACCGACCACGGCCCGGGCTCGGCGAGCATCGTCAGGACGGAGTGGAACGCGTCCCGGGGCAGGTCGGAGAACGGGGCCGCGCGGCGGACGATCCGGAACAGGTCGTCCACCGGGATCCCCCCTAAGGCGACGATGGCCACCACTTGCTGGGCGAGGAGGTCCAGCGGCCCATGGGGGATGTGGAGCGGGGCGAGGTCGCCCGCGCGCATGGCCCGGGCGAGGGCTGCCATCTCCAGTAGGTCGGCCCGCGTCTTGGGCAGGAGCCTTCCCCGCGACGGGGCGCGGTAGAGGTGGCCGGCCCGCCCCACCCGCTGCAGCCCTCGCGCCACGCTGTGGGGCGATTCCACCTGCACGACGAGGTCCACCACCCCCATGTCGATCCCCAGCTCGAGGCTTGCTGTGGCCACGATGGCCGGGATCTCCCCCGCCTTCAGCCGCTCCTCGATCTCCCGCCGCCGCTCCTTAGCCACCGAGCCGTGGTGCACCTGGACGAGCTCGTACCCCGCCAGTTCGTTCACCTCGGCCGCGATCCGCTCCGCGGCGCGGCGGTTGTTGACGAACACGATCGTCGCCCGGTGGGCGAGGATGAGCTCGTGCAGCCGGGCATAGATCGAGGGCCAGATCGAGCCCTCGGGGAGGGCCGTCAGGTCCGGGACCGGCGCCAGGACCAGGAGGTCGAGCCCCTTCCGCAGGCCGGCGTCCACGATCTGGACCGGCCTCTTTTGGCCATCGTCCCCGAACCCGCCCAGGAACCGCGCCACTGCCTCGAGCGGCCGGATCGTCGCCGACAACCCAATCCGCTGGAACGACCGCCCGCCGGGTTCCGGTTCGCCCTTCGCATCCGCCGGGGAAGGGCTGCGGACGAGGGCCTCCAGCCGTTCGAGGAGGAGGGCGAGGAACGTCCCCCGCTTCGTCTCCGCCACGGCGTGGATCTCGTCCACGATCACGGTCCTCACCCCGGCGAGCGTCTCCCGGGCCCGGGGCGAGGTGAGCATGAGGTGGAGCGACTCCGGGGTCGTGATGAGGATGTGGGGCGGCCTCCGGACGAGGCGCTGTCGCTCGGAGGGCGGGGTGTCTCCGGTGCGGACCCCGACCCGGACCTCGGGGAGCGCGATCCCGCGCGCCCGGGCGAGGGCCTGGATCTCCGCGAGGGGCCCCTGGAGATTCCGCTCGATGTCGTAGCTGAGGGCCTTCAGGGGCGAGATGTACAGGGTGTGGACCCCGGGAACCGCGGGCGGCTGGGTGAGGAGGCGGTCGAGCGTCCATAGGAACGCGGCGAGGGTCTTCCCCGACCCGGTCGGGGCGAGGAGGAGGGTGTGGGACCCGGCGGCGATGGGCGGCCAGCCGAGCTCCTGAGCCGGGGTCGGCGTCCCGAGCTCGGTCCGAAACCAGTCCCCGACGAGCGGGCTGAACCTCGACAGCGGATCGGGGGGAGGAGCCGCCGTCCTTTCGGTCGCGGTCACAGCTCGATTCTAAGCCGCCCGCCCCCGACGGGTGGCACCGCCCCCGAGCCTCCCCTACACTTTGGGCGCTCAAGGAGGATGGATGCGCACGCTATCCCAAGTGCTCGACGAGACCGCCCACAGGTTCCCCGCTCGGCCGGCCCTGTTCTACGAGGGAAGAACGATCTCCTACCGTGACCTCGCCCGGGAGGTGGACCGCCTCGCCGCCGGGTTGGTGGCGTTGGGGATCGAGCCCGGCGATAAGGTCGGGATCTGGATGTCGAACATCCCGGAGTGGATCGCGGCCTATTTTGCGATCGCCAAGGCAGGGGCCGTGGTCGTGCCCATGAACACCCGCTACAAGACCCACGAAGTGGCCTACATCCTCGGGAACGCGGAGGCGAAGGCGGTGTTCATGTCCCAGGGGTTCCTCGGGATCGACTACGCGGCGATGCTCGCCGAGGTCCGGCCGAACCTCCCCCTCCTGCGGGAGGCGATCACCGTGGGCGGAGAGGCCCCCGGGCTGCGACCGTACGCCGACGTCCTCGCCCGCGGCGGGGACCGCGCCGCCCAGGCCGAGGTCGCGCGCCGCGGGGATGCAATTGACCCGAACGATTGCGTGTTCATCCTCTACACCTCGGGCACGACCGGCCACCCCAAGGGGGCGATGCTCTCCCACGTGAACATGGCCGAGAACGCCCGCCAGATCACGGAGGTGCTCCACGCGACGGAGGAGGACATCTTCCTCCTCCCCGTCCCGTTCTTCCACTGTTTTGGGTGCGTGATGGGGATCCTCGGCGCGGTGACGTGGGGGGCGGGGATCGTCCCGGTGCCCGTGTTCAAGGCCGATGTGGCCCTCGATCTTGTTCAGAAGCACCGGGTGAGCGTCCTGTACGGGGTGCCGACGATGTTCGTCCTCGAACTCGAGGAGCAGCGCAAGGCGGCCGCCGCCGGTCGGCCCTACGACGTGGCGAGCCTGCGTACGGGGATCATGGCCGGCGCCCCGTGCCCGGCGGAGGTGATGCGGGGGACGATGGACGACCTCGGCTGCAACGTGTGCATCTGCTACGGGCTCACCGAGGCCTCGCCCGTGATCACGATGACCCGGTTCGACGATCCGTTGGACAAGCGGGTGGAGACGGTGGGCAAGCCCCTCCCCGGGATCGAGGTGAAGGTCGTGGACGACGCGCGGCAGGAGGTCCCCGTCGGCGAAACGGGGGAGCTCGCGTGCCGCGGGTACAACGTGATGCTCGGCTACTGGAAGGACCCCGCGGCGACGCGCCAGGTGATCGACGACGAAGGCTGGCTCTACTCCGGCGACCTTGCGACCCTCGACGAGGAGGGGTACGTGCGGATCGTGGGCCGGAAGAAGGACATGTACATCGTGGGCGGGTTCAACGTGTACCCGGCGGAGGTGGAGGAGGTCCTGTTCACCCACCCTGACGTGCAGAACGTGTCCGTGGTCGGGGTCCCGGACCCCGTAATGGGGGAGGTGGGGATGGCGTTCCTCATCCCCCGTGAGGGTCACACCCCCGATCCCCAGGAGGTCGTGGACTTCTGCGCCCGGAGGATCGCGGCGTTCAAGGTGCCGCGGTACGTGGTCGTGGGCCACGAGTTCCCGATGACCTCGTCGGGGAAGGTGCAGAAGTACAAGCTCGCCGAGCGCGGGAAGGAGCTCGTCGCCTCCGGCGCGGCGCGGAGGCTCGAGCCCCGCAAGCCCGGGCGGTAACCGATCGGCGGTCGGGCAGCTCCTGCGGCTCCGGGGGGAGCCCCGGCGGACGAAGGGATCCTCCGTCCCCCTCGTGACCCGTGTATGCTTGGGGCGTGGACTTCGCACGGTACCTGGTTCACCCCGAGCGGTGGGAGGAACTCCCCCCGGAATGGGACCTTCTCTTCGCCCGGCCGGCACAGCTCGCGGTGGAAATCGGGTTCGGGAACGGGGAGTTCCTCTGTGAAGCCGCCCACGCGCATCCGGAGTTGAACTGGGTCGGGTTCGAGACGAGCCTCACCTGCATCGTCAAGGCGGGGCGGAAGCTTGCGCGGGCGGGAGCGGAGCACGTCCGCCTTGCACGGGTGGATGGCCGGTTCGCCCTGCGGGAGCTTTTCCCGGACGAGAGCGTGGAGCGGGTGGTCCTCCATTTTCCATGCCCGTGGCCGAAGCGGAGCCATGCTGAACGGCGGGTGATGGATGAGGGCTTCGCCCGGACCCTGGCCGCTATCCTCCGGCCCGCAGGGAGGTTCGAGCTGACCACGGACGTCCTTCGCTATGCCGAGGACGCGGCGGGGGACCTCGCCGCGATGGGGTTCCGCGTCGCGGGGCCCGAGGCCGTGGCCGCCGGCGGTCCGGGCACGCGCTACGAGGCCAAGTGGCGCCGGGAGGGCCGCCCGATCTGGCACCTCCGGGCGGAGCGGGGGAGGAAAGGGAGTACACTGCGCATCGCGGAGGGGATGATGCCCCATGTGCGGGTTCACCAGTCGGTTTCGGGGGACGCGGTCGCGCGTCTCGGTGGGCTGAAGGAGGCCTGGCCCGGGGGGGCGTTCGTGATCAAGGAGGCCTACCTCTCCCCCCGTGGCGCGGCCCTCCTCCGCGCGTTCTCCACCGACGAGGGGTTTGAGCAGCAGTACTTCCTCGCCCTCGTGCCCGAGGACGGGGCAACGCTTGTCAAGCTCGACGGGGCGGCGGTGCCGTTCCGCACCCCGGCCGTGAAGCGATCCGTGGCCGCGGTCGCCGCGGCGTTGGAGGGACGATGAGGCATATCCTGCTCGTGGTGGCCGTGGTGGGCGCGGGAGCGCTCGCCTGGGGAGGAGAGGTGGGGGCCCAGTTTGAGGTGGGGGAGCGGGCAAGCGGGATCGGGTGGGTCCAGCTCTCGGGCGGTGGATCTCCGGTCCAGCTGTCGGGGCGCATCGAGGGGGACCTCCTCTGCGGCTGCCTCCGCCGGGCCCAGGTCGGGGCGTCCACGGTGTGGGGCGGATGGTCCTCTGGGGTTGAGGCGGGGGTGCTCGCGAGCGGCCGGGTGGATGCCTCGGCCACGGGCTCGTGGAAGGCCGTGACGCAGGCGGACCTGGGCCTCGTCTCCGCTCAGGTGGGGGGGAAGGCGACCACGGTGGACCTCCTCGGGGGCCGGTTCTTGACCGCGGCGGGGTGGGCGTTCGGCCGGCTCGATGCCGATCCGTGGTGGGTCGAGGTGAGCGGGAACGCGGCCTGGCCGGGAGGGAGCCCCCATGCCGAACTCCGGCTCGGCCTCACGGGGCCGATGTGGGCCACCCTCTCCCTGTCCGATGCGGGAACGGGCCTCGAGTTGGGATCCGGCCCCCCAGAGATGTCCATCCAGACCTACCTCTCCCTTCGCCCGGCGTTGCAGACGGTCACGATCGGGCTCGGGAGGGAGGGCGTGCGCCTCCAGCTCCGGCTCACGGTCCGCGGGGAGGGGTTGCCATCGGGAAGCCTCACCCTGACCGCGACCGAGGCTCCGTGGCTGGGGACGGTGGTGGCCTCCTTCTCCGGGCTCGCGCTGGAGAAGGTCAGCGTCGAGATCCGGCACACGCTCGGGACGGACCCTTGAGTTAGCGCGGGCCCCACTGGGGGGGTACGTAGTCGGGGAGGGCGACGGCACCGAGGAGGCCCGCATCGTCCCCGAGTCGGGTGAGCTCGATCTCTGGCGATCCGCGGGCCATCGTTCCGACCGAAGCGAGGACCTGGGGCCCGAGGAACCCCCACGACCCGGTGAGGCCGCCCCCGAGGACGATGAGCTCTGGCTCGAGGATCTCCCACAGGATCGCGATCCCCTGCCCCAACGCCCGACACGCGTCGGCGACGAGGGCGTGGGCATGGGGATCCCCGCGCTGGGCGCGCTCCACCACCTCACGGGCGGAGAGGGCCTCCCCAAGGGCCTCGGACCCGCGGCGGGCCAGGCTCGCCCCCCCCGCCAGGGCCTCCAGGCACCCCTTCTTCCCGCACCCGCATGGTGGGCCGTCGGGGCGGAGCACGATGTGCCCGATCTCCCCCGCCTGGCCGGTCGCTCCCCACACCACGCGGCCGCCGGACACGATCCCGCCCCCGATGCCGGTGGACCAGGTGAGGTACACGAAGTCGCGGCGACGGTGGCCGAACGCGAGCTCCCCGATCGCCGCGCAGGTGGCGTCGTTGGCGAGGTACACCGGGCAAGCGAAGGCGCGCTGGAGTTCCTTCGTCACCTCGACCCCGTTCCAGTGCGGGAGGTTGGGGCATCCAAGGATCCTCCCCTCCCGCATGTCCATGGGGGCCGGGGCCCCGACCCCGATCGTGGCGGGGCGAGCCCAGCCCGCGGCGGCGAGGACCTCTCCGATCGCCTCCCGCACCTCGTCGATCCCGCGCGTGGGGAACGCCCGCCGGGCGACGATCCGCTCCCCTTCCACCGCCGCAACCCGGGTCCGGGTGCCCCCGATGTCCACCCCGATCGCCCGCGCCATGGCTCCGATCATACCGGCCGCTCCTCCCATCGGGGAGAAGGGCGGGGTATAAACGAAGGGGGGCTTTCGTGAAGAAGAGGCAGCGCCGGGTGCAACGGATGTGGGTTATGGGGGGGATCCTCCTCCTTCCCGTGGCGTTGGGGTTCATCCCCGGCGTACCCCATCCGTTCCTCAACCTGTTCCTGTGGTGGGTCCCTCCGCCGCCGCGGGTCGAGGTCCCGGCGCCGCTCCCGGGCGTGGAGCGGGTGCTCGTGATCGCCCCCCACCCGGATGACGAGCTCCTGGCGTTGGGGGGGACGATCGCCCACCTCACGGGGGAGGGCCACCAGGTCCTGGTCGTGTTCGTCACGAACGGCGACGCGAACCAGGCCGCCAAGCAGGTGTTCACCTTGAACCCGCTGCGGCGGGCCGAGGACTACCGCGCCCTGGGGTGCCGGCGCCAGAAGGAGGCGGTGGCCGCCCTGCGGATCCTCGGCGTGCCCAAGACCGCGGCGGTCTTCCTTGGGTACCCAGACCAGGGGCTGACGGCGCTCGGAAGCGAGAACTGGGAGAGAGGGAACCCTTACCCGAGCCCCTACACCCAAGCCAACTACCCGTTCTACCGCAACAGCTTCAGCCTGACCGCGATGTACTGTGGGGAGGACCTCGTGGCGGATCTGGCCACGATCCTGCACCTGTTCTCCCCGACCGTGATCTACCTTCCCCACCCCGAGGATGGCCACCCCGATCATCGGGCGGCGGCGCAGTTCACGCTGATCGCCCTGCTCCGCGGGGAGGTGGAGGGCGATCCCGAGCTGCGGCTGTACCTCGTCCACGCCCCGAGCTGGCCTGCCCCGCGGCGGCTGGCCATGGACCTCACGCTGACGGTCCCCACCGCCCTCGACCCTTGGGAGTGGAGGAGCCACGAGCTCACGGAGGAGCTGGTCGGGCTCAAGCTTCGGGCGATTCAGGCCTACAGCTCGCAGCGCATCACGAGCGGGAGGTTCCTCGCCAGTTTCGTCCGCCAGAACGAGGTCTATGCGGTATCTGCCGCATCAGATCTCCCGGGCGGGCCTGCCCTCAGCAGGTGACCAGGGAGGGGCGAGCGGGGCCCTGCTCCCCCGGGGCCATCGCCGGGAACGGCCGGGGGACAGCAGCCGGCAGGCGAGGTCCGTGATCCGGGATCGTGATCCCGGCCCGCGTCCGGGGTGGCCAAGCGCACCGTGGGCCCCGGCGCCGCGTCCAGGTGCGGTTTGGGTTGTGGGGAGCGTTTCTTGGGCGTAGAATTCCAATGTCCCCATGCCTGAACGGATTGAACCCGCGTTCATTGAAGACGAGATGGAGCAGTCGTACATCGACTACGCTGTCTCCGTCATCCGGGCCCGCGCCGTCCCCGACGTCCGCGATGGACTGAAGCCGGTGCAACGCCGGATTCTCTATGGATTCAGGGAGCTCGGGCTCCTGCCGGGGAAGCCTCCCCGCAAGGCGGCGCGCATCGTGGGGGAGGTGATGGGGAAGTTCCACCCCCACGGGGACATGGCGGTCTACGAGGCGATGGTCGGCCTCGCCCAGGACTTCTCCACCCGCTACCCGCTCGTGGACGGGCAGGGGAACTTCGGATCGGTGGACGGGGACGAACCGGCGGCGATGCGGTACACGGAGGCGCGCCTCGCCCCGATCGCGCGGGAGTTCCTCGACGAGCTCGATGAGGAGACGGTGGACTTCCTCCCCAACTTCGATGGCTCGCTCGAGGAGCCGGAGGTCCTCCCCGCCCGGTTCCCGCACCTTCTTGCCAATGGGGCGTGGGGGATCTCGGTCGGGATGACGACCCAGATCCCGCCCCACAACCTGGGGGAGCTGATCGCGGCCACGCTGTACGTCCTCGACCATCCCGATGCCACGGTGGACGAGCTCCTCCCCCTCATCCCGGGGCCGGACTTCCCGACGGGGGGGATCATCGTCGGCCGGGATGGGATCCGCGCTGCCTACGAGACTGGGGAAGGGAGGCTCACCCTCCGCGCGCGGGCGTTCGTGGAGGACGAGCGGATCGTGATCACGGAGATCCCGTACCAGGTGCGCAAATCCGCCATCATAGAGAACATCGCGGCCAAGGTCAAGGATGGGAGCCTCGAGGGCATCGCGGACCTCCGCGATGAGTCGGACCGGGAGGGGCTGCGGGTCGTGATCGAGCTCAAGCGAGGGGTGGATGGGCACCGGATCCTGCCGCGCTTGCTCAAGCTGACCCCGCTCGAGCGCACGTTCGCGTGCCACTTCCTCGTCATCCAAGATGGGGGCCCGCGCACGCTCTCCCTCCCCGAGATCCTGAAGGCGTTCCTCTCCTTCCGGCGGACGACGGTGCGGCGGCGGACCGAGCATCGCCTCCGGGTCGCCCAGGAACGGGCCCACCTCCTCACCGGGTTCAAGCTCGCCCTGGAGAACCTCGACCAGGTGATCGAGATCATCCGCAGCGCGTCCGAACCGGCGGAGGCGGAGGCCCTCCTCGCCGCCGAGATCGGCCTCTCCCCCAAGCAGGCGGATGCTGTCCTCAAGATGCGCCTCTCCCAGCTCACGAAGCTCGAACGGCGCAAGGTCGAGGAGGAGCTGACCGAGCTCGCGACGAAGATCGGGGAATACGAGGCCGTGCTCGGCGATCCCGGCCGGCTGGACGCCCTCATCCGCGATGAGCTCCAGGAGATCGCCCGCCAGTATGGGGATGGGCGGAGGACGACGATCGTCGAGTCGTCGGAGGAGGTCGAGCTCGCTGCCCTCGATGCTCCCCGCCTCGACGTGATCCTGTGTGTGACGGGCAAGGGATACGTGAACACCACCGGCTGCGAGGCGTACCGCGCCCAGGGGCGGGGCGGGAAGGGCGTGATCGGGATCCGCCCCAAGGAGGGGGACTACCTGCGGACGATGGTCACCGCCCACACCCACCAGGACCTCCTCGTGTTCACCGACCGCGGCCGCGTGTTCAAGCTCCCCCTCGCGCGCCTCGAGCCGGGCGACCGCGACTCGGTGGGGAAGAACCTGCGCCAGTTCTTGGAGATGGGCCTGGACGAGGAGATCCGCGCCGTGCTCCCCGTGGATGGCTATGACGGTGGATACGCCCTGCTCGCTACCCGCGAGGGGATCGTGAACCGCAACGCCCTCTCCGATTACGCCAACGCCCACACGAAGGGGATCCTCGCCCACTCGATCCCCGACGAGGACCGCCTCGTGGACGTGGCGATCACCCATGGGGGTGGGCAGATGGTCCTCGCCACGGCAGGCGGGCACGTGATCCGCTTCCCGGAAGAGCAGGTGCGCGTCACGCGGCGGCCGTCAAAGGGCGTGATCGGGATCCGCCTCGCCGCGGGGGACCGCGTGGTGGGGATGGTGTGGCTCCCCCCCGCTGAGACGGAGAAGCGGCTCCTCTTCGTGACGGAGATGGGACAGGGGAAGCGCGTGGAGCTATCCGATCTCCCCCTCCAGGGCCGTGGCGGACGGGGGGTCATCGGGATCAAGCTCGACGGCCATGGCGGGCCGCTCGTCACGGCGATCCTCGTCGCCGAAGACGACGAGGTGGCGCTGTCCACGGCGGGGGGGAAGGTGATCCGGTTCCCCGCGGCCCAGGTGAGCACGTTCTCCCGCTACGCGCGGGGGGTGCGCCTGATCCAGGTCGAGCCCGAGGACCGGGTGGTGTCGGCGGTGGTGGTGTGACCTCCGTCGGCGTGGGGGGGCAAGCTAAGGAAGGGTGAGGATGGATCTACGGACTGAAGTGGAACGACAACTGGCGGTGATGGAGCGGAACGCGGAAACCCTCCTTCCCCGAGACGAACTGGCCCAGAAAATCGAATGGTCGCTCCGCCAGGGGAGGCCACTGCGGGTCAAGCTCGGCATTGACCCGTCCGCCTCTCAGCTCACGTTCGGGCACGCTGTCGTGCTGCGGAAGCTGAGGGAGTTCCAGGAGTTGGGACACACCGCGGTCCTCGTGGTGGGGGACTTCACCCGCCGCATCGGCGATCCGTCGGGGAAGTCCAAGACGCGGGAGCCAATGTCGCCGGAGGAGATCGAGCGCAACATGCGCACCTACCGGGAGCAGGCGTTCCGGATCCTCGATCCCCGGCAAGCGGAGGTCCGCTACAACTCGGAGTGGTTGGAGAAGCTGACCCTGGCTCAGGTGATCGGGCTCACCGCCCGGTACACGGTGGCGCGGATGCTGGAGCGGGAGGACTTTCAGCGTCGGTTCCGCGAGGGGTCAGCGATCACGATCATGGAGTTCCTCTACCCTCTCGCCCAGGCCTACGACTCGGTGGTGGTGCGGGCCGACGTCGAGCTCGGCGGATCCGATCAGAGGTTCAACCTCCTCATCGGCCGCGATATTCAGGAGGCCTACGGCCAGGATCCCCAGGTCATCCTCACGATGCCCCTCCTCCTCGGGACCGATGGCACATTCGCCATGTCCCAGTCCCGCGGGAACTACATCGGGGTCGGGGAGGAGCCGGAGGAACAGTTCGGGAAGATCATGTCGCTCCCCGACGAGCTCATGCCCCAGTACTACCAGCTCCTGACCGATATCCCCTGGGAGGAGGTCGCCTCGTTGCATCCGAAGGAGGCGAAGAAGAGGCTCGCCGCGACCCTCGTTGGGTGGCTGCACGGCGAGGACGGGGCGCGGCGGGGCAAGGAGCACTTCGAGCGGGTGTTCGAGGAGGAGCAGCCGCCGGAGGAGATGCCGGAGGTCGCGGTGGGGGACCTGCTCGATGCCGACGGGACGGCGAACATCGTGGATCTCCTCATCGCGGCGGGGCTGGCCTCCTCGCGGTCCGCGGCGCGGCGGCTCGTGGAGGGAGGGGCGGTGGAGCTCAATGGGGACAAGATCTCCTCTCCGCGGGACCGGGTTGCGGTGCGGACGGGAGCGGTCCTCCGGGCGGGGAAGCTCCGCTTCGTCCGCCTCAAACCCTAGTCGACCTCAATCCTCCTGGCGCCAGTCGAGCTCGCCCCATTCCCCAGCGAGGAACGCGAGGTCGGCCGGACAGACGTCCCCCTTGGCGTTGTCGCGGATGGTGTTGGCCCCGCCGCGGACGCGCCCGGTGAAGACGTACCCTGCTCCGATGCAGTATCCGTGGTACAGGGCGATCCCTGCCCCCTTGCTCCCGACGATGGAGTTCCCCACGATCTCGGCCTGGGCGGAATCGCGAAGGGCGATGCCCCCGCTCCCGCCGCTCTCGGTGACGAGGCAGTCCGTGATCACGGCCGCGGCCGTCTCCCCGAGGCCGATCCCCCACACTTCGTTCTGGGTGAACACGGTCTCGCGCACGGTGGCGGTGGCCTGTTCCCCTAGCCATATCCCGCCCTGCTCGTTGCGGGATAGCCGGCACCGCAGGAGCTCCAGGGCCGTGTCCCCCACCGCGTGGATCCCGCGCAGGTTGTCGGATAGGACACAGTCGGTGACGACGGCGCGGGCATCGGCGTCCATCACCAGCCCCTCCGATCCGTATCCCACGGCCACCCCCGTCAGGGCGAGGTCGGCCCCGCCGACGAGGGACACCACCGCCGACTCGCGGGTGGCCTTCGCGGTGAGGAGGACGATCCCCTCCGCTTCGATGCGGATCGGTTTTCCGAGCGTGACCCCCGCCGGGTAGATGCCCTCGGCGAGGACGAGCTTTCCTCCGGGGAGGAGCGCGTCGGCCGCTTCCTGGATCGTGGCGTAGTCGCGGCTGGGGAAACGGACTTCCTCCCGGGACGCCGCGACAAGGGGCGCCCGCAGCGAGCCGGGGAGGTTCCCCACGAGGTCCACCCCGTTTCCCTGCATCCGGTTCCCTCCCCCCGACGGGGGAATGCGGGACAGGGACAGGATCCCCTGGGCGGTCCACCCCTCGATCCGGTTGTCGCGGATCTCCGCGTGGGCCGCGCCCCGCACGGAGATCCCCACTCCCCGCCCTCCGGAGATGGTGGACGCGACGATGGACCCCACCGCTGTGCCTTGGAGTTTGATCCCATCCCACCGGACGCGGGAGACGGTGCAGCCAGCGAGGCGGAGGGAGGACGCTTCGCGGGCCACGATGCCGTCCCACGTCCCCTCGACCGTGGACGAGGTAAGGGTCACCTCCGCCGCATCCTCAGCCCACACCCCGGCGTCGCGGTGCCCAGCGATCGTGCACCTGGTCAGGTCGGCGGACGCCTGGTCGCGGACCCACAGCCCGTAGCCCTCACAGGACGAAATGGTGGACCCGGTTGCGGTGAGATGGCTCTCGTCGCGGATCCACAGGCCGTGACCTTCACAGCGGGTCACGGTGGACTGGGTGAGGATGAGCCGGGCCGTGTCGGCGAGCCAAACCCCGCTCGAGCGGTTGTCCGCGATCGTGACTCCGTCCAGGGTTGCTTGGACCTGGCCTTGGATGTGCACGCCGTACCCGGTGTTGGCGCTGATCGTGGAGCTGTGGACCGACACCAACGCCCTATCGTGGAGTGCGACCCCTGGCCCGCGGTTTTCGGAGAAGGCGGAGCGCTCGACCTCCACCGTGGCCTCCCCGGCCACGAGGAGGCCGGCGGCCCCGCTTGCCTCGCTGAACTTGATCCCAACGATGACGACCGTCCCCTCGCCCGCGAGGGGACCCTCGATCGTGAGGGCGGGATGGCCCAGTTGGGCGCTGCGGACGATGGTCTTCGTGGGTCCCGCCCCGCGGAGGGTAGCGGGCTTCGTCACCCGGAGGCTCTCCGTCCACGTGCCGGCCCCGAGGCAGATCACCGCTCCCGGTGGGGCGAGGTCGAGCGCGGCCTGGATCTCTTCCCCCGGCCGCAGGGAGATCGTGCACGGGACGCCTTCGTCTTCCCCCGGACGGGCGCAGGAGACGAGGAGGACGGCCACGAGGCCGAGCGCCACCCACCGGAGGATCCGTGTCACGTCGCGCATGGGCGGCGATTGTAGAAACCGTCACTCCCCTCCGCCACCGCGGCGGCCGATGTCGTGCCGGCGAATCCCCACGGGTCCGCCCCACCGGCGCGGGCCGGGCTACCGCCAGCCCGTCACAGGGTGCGCATCTCCTGCGCCTTCTTCTCCACGAGTTCGTCCACCCGCTTCACGTACTCGGTCGTGAGGTCGTCGAGGGCCTTCTGCAACCGATGATGGTCGTCCTCCGCCAGCCGGCCGTCCTTCTTCTCGGCCTCGAGCTTCTCCCGCACCTCGCGCCGCACGTTGCGGAGGGCGACCTTCGCCTCCTCGGCCCTCTTCCCGACGATCTTCACGAGCTCGGTGCGGCGCTCCTCGGACAGGCGGGGGATCTTGATCCGGATCACCTGCCCGTCGTTCTGGGGGTTGAGGCCGAGGTCGGCGGCGAGGACGGCCTTCTCGAGGGCGGGGATCTGGGCGCGGTCGAACGGGCGGATCGTGATGAGATCGGGATCGGGGGCCACGATGTGCGCCACGTGCTTGAGCGGGGTGGGGGTCCCGTAGTAGTCGACCGTCACGTTCTCCACGAGCGCGGGGTTGGCCCGTCCGGTATGGATCTTGGTGAGCTCGGCCTGTAGCACATCCAGAGTCCGCACCATCCGTTCCCGTGCCCCTCGCATGAGTTCATGTTCCATGACCGCCCCCTTCGCGCGAATCCTAGCCCTGGTGCTCCCCCGCCGCAACCAGCGATAATCTGGCATGCGCCTGCGGATGGATCGTCTGCTTGCCGACCACCCGTTTGCGGGGGAGATCCTCCGCCGCCTGGAGGAGGCCGGGCATACGGTGGTCCTCGTGGGGGGCGTTGTGCGCGATGCTCTCCTCGCCGCGCAGCGGGGGGAGGAGTTCGTGGCCCAGGACGTGGACATCGCCACCTCGGCCTCCCCGGAGGAGGTGCGGAAGCTTTTCGCTGACTGGCACGTTCTCTCCGTGGGTCAGAGCTTCGGCGTCGTCGTCCTCGTGGCGCCCCGCGGGGGACAGCAGTACGAGGTGGCCACGTTCCGCACCGAGGATGGGTACAGCGATGGACGGCGGCCCGACCGCGTTGAGTGGGGGACTCTTGAGAAGGACGTGCAGCGCCGGGACTTCACCGTGAACGGCCTCGTCGCCACGGTGGAGGGGGAGGTCCTGGATTGGGTGGGGGGGATCCCCGATCTCGCGGCGGGCGTCGTGCGGGCGATCGGCGACCCGGCGGCGCGGTTCGCGGAGGACCGCCTGCGGATGCTGCGCGCGGTGCGGTTCGCGTGCCAACTCGGGTTCACGATCGAGGGGGCTACCGCTGCCGCGATCCGGACCCATGCCCCGCGGATCACGTCCGTATCCTGGGAGCGGATCCGCGACGAGCTCCTCCGCATCCTCGCCACCCCCCGTTCGGGGGAGGGGATCCTCCTCCTCGACGACCTGGGCCTGCTTGAGCCCATCCTCCCCGAGATCGCGGCCCTGCGGGGCGTGCCCCAGCCCGAGGCGTACCACCCCGAGGGCGATGTGTTCACCCACACCGTGGCCGCCCTGCGCGTGGCGGATGGGCTGTGGGACGATCCCCGGCTCAAGTTGGCCGTGCTCTACCACGATGTGGGGAAGCCCGTCGCGTTGGCACGGTCGGGGGGGGAGAACATGGGCGGGCACTGCGGGATTGGGGCGGACATCGCCGCCCAGGCCTTGACGCGGTTGCGGCTCCCGAAGCGGGATGTGGAGTGGGTGGTCCACCTCGTGCGGGAGCACATGCGGGTGGCGCGCCTCCCGGAGATGGGGCTCGGCAAACAGGTTCGCCTGCTGGGGGTGGGGGAGGACGAGCGAGCGCCCAGCGGGGACCTGCCCCGGCGCTACCCCCTGTTCGCCGATCTCCTCCGGCTCGTGGTGTGCGACGCCGAGGCGAGCGCCCACCGCGCGCGTGCCTGGCATCCCCTCCTCGCGCGCACCGTGGGGTTGCTCGTGCACCTCCGCCGGGTTTGCGGGATCCGCTACGCCCGCGAGCTCTTCACCGGGGACGATCTCCTCGCGATGGGCCTCCCCCCCGGGCCCCAGCTTGGGGAGATCCTGGACCGCGTCCAGGAGCGGATCCTCTCTGGTGAGATCGCGACGCGGGACGAGGCGCTGGGCTACGCTGCTGAGCTGGTGCGAGGTCAGAGGTAAGCCCGGGTTCGCCCCGCATGTCCCCTCGGACGCTCGCATCTCCCCTCGCCGGGATGGGGCCATCCCGGTACCGTGGGCCGCGATGAGCGTCCTCAACCTTGGCCCGGAGTTGACTGTCCCCCTCGAAGAGGTCGTCGGCCAGTGCGTCGCGATCCTCGGCATCCGCGGTTCCGGCAAGTCCAACACCGCAGGGGTGATCTTCGAGGAGCTCCTCGAAGCCCATTACCCGCTGTCCCTCATCGACATCGACGGCGAGTACTTCGGCCTCAAGGAGAAGTACGAGGTCCTCGTCGTCGGGGGGGGTGACCACGCCGATGTGGAGCTGAGCATGGCCACTGTGGGCGAGGTGGCGAACCTGTCCCTCCACGAGGGGGTCCCGGTGATCCTCGATGTGTCCGACATGCTCGGCGGGGAGCGGGAGGCGGTGGTCTTCGACTACCTGACCCGGCTCTGGTCCCTCGCGGGCCGGCTGCGGACCCCATACCTGATCGGGATCGAGGAGTGCCACGAGTTCATCCCCCAGGGGGTGCGGACCCGGCTCAAGGACGTCATCGCCCGCATCGCCCTCCGTGGCCGGAAGCGGGGGCTGGGGGCAGTGGTGATCTCCCAGCGCTCGGCGAAGGTGGAGAAGGATGTGCTCACCCAGGCGGGGATGCTGTTCCTCCACCGGGTGGTCCACGAGGCGGACATGCGCGTGTACGGGGAGCTCCTGCCCTGGCGGAAGCCCGAGGCGAAGGAGATCGTGTCCCACCTCGGGATCGGCGAGTGCATCTTCCTCTCCGGCACCGTGGCCCGTAAGGTGAAGGTGCGCCTGCGGACTACGTTCCACGGCGGGTACACCCCGTCATTTTGCCCCGTGGAGTCCCCCAAGCTGCGCCAGGTACGGGGCCGGCTCCTCGAGGCCCTCGCCCGGGCGCAGGACGCGGCCTCGCGCCCTCCCGCGGAGGCCCCGGCGCCGCTCGCGCTGCCCCCTGCCCCGGAGTGGGACCGCGCCCCCGATGCCCCCTCCATCGTGGGGAGCACGGACCTCCCCCTGCCGGTCCTCGTCCGGGTGGATCGGCTGCTTCGTCGTCTCCGCCGCTTGCCTCCAGTCCAGCAGCGGGTGGTAGGGTTCCTCGTTCGCGAGGAGCCCACCGCCTACACCACGGACGAGCTCGCGGCGTGGGTGGACTGCCCGGAGGCCCTCCTCCGGGTGGAGCCGCCGGTGGCCGCGCTCGACCTCGGCTTGGTGGCCTGCGAACGCCTGGCGCGGGGCATCACCTACCGGGGGATGGTGCGCCAGTATGTCGACGAGGCGTTCCGCGGGTTCATCCCGAGCCTCGGTCCGGAGGGGACGCGACAGCTGGTTGCCTATCTCCGTCGGCAGATTGCCGACCTCGCCCCCGTTGAACGTGATTTAGCTTACACCCCTTGACGATCCGCCCTTAAGTGTGGTAGGATGCGGAAGACCCGGGGGGTGAGTTCCTGTCATGAGGCTGCACGTCGAGGAACGTTATGCTTCGGATTCGGATGCCGTCCCCAAATACGTCGCGAAGAAGGTAGAAGCCCTCTCCCGCTACTTCGATCGGATCCTCAAGTTGGACGTCATCTTGGAGGTCGAAGGGCCGCTGCAGCGGGTGCAGATGATGGGGTACCTCGTCAACCACAAGGTGGTCAAGGCCAAGGCGGAGACGAACGACATGTACGCCTCCATTGACCAAGCGGTGGACAAGATGCAGCGCCAGCTCGTGCGGTACAAGGAGCGCCTGCGGGTGTCGCGCAAGACCGGGCATACGCCGCCCGCGGGGCGCAAGGTCACGTCGGGGCCGCAGATCGAGCTCGTGGACGACTACGTACGGGAGCCCCTCACCCCGGAGGCGGCGGTGCGCGAGCTCGAGCGAAGTGGGCGGGAGTTCCTCGTGTTCTTCCAGGCTGACGACGACCAGCCCGCGGTCCTGTTTCACCGCGGGGACGGCCTGTACGGCCTCGTGGTCCCCCGCCGCTAGATGATGCGTAAGGAGGACGGACGCTAGCGGTCGCTTTGTACTCGGGGAGTGTGGCGAGCACCGTCGCCGTACGGCTGGCGGAGCAAGCCGGGGTCACGCATCTGCGCCTCGTCTATTTTCGGTCCCCGTTCTTCTTGGGCGAGGAGGGGGTCGTCCTCCGCGCGCAGCGGTCGGTGGGCGGGCGGCGGTTTCAGTCCATCACGCTGAAGCGGGATTTCCTCGCCCTGGGGCAGCGGGGCAGCGAGCCCTCCTTCCCGTGCGGGGCATGTCGGCGCCTCCTCCTGGATCGGGTGGGGCGGCTGGTCCGCCGCCTCCATGCCGACCTCGTGGTGACGGGGGAGGTGGTGGGGAAGGGCGGGTTGGGCGTGGAGGAGCTCGTGAACCTGGATCGGGCAGCGGGGCTTGCGGGGCGGGTGCTGCGCCCTCTGTCCGCCCGCCTCCTGCCTCCAACCCATGCCACGGGGAAGATGGGAGGGAGCGTGTTCCAGGCTCTCACGGCGGGAGATGGTCTGGCGGGAACGCTCGCCGCGCTGGCCCGGGAATTGGGCCTTGTCCCCTGGGAGGACGACCGGGAATGCCTCCTCACCGACGGGGGGCTCGTGCGTCGGCTGCGGGACGTGGGTTCAGAGACTCCCCTCACGGAGAACCTGGTCCAGCTCCTCCGGTTTGAGCACTTCTACCAGTTGGGGAGGGAGGCACAGGTCGTCGTGGCGCGGACGGCCGAGGAGCAGACCCGCCTTCAGCCCCTGTTCCTGCCGTCGGATGTTCGCCTCTACGTGCAGATCCCGCGCTCACCCCTGGCGTTGGTCCGCGCCCCCTGGATGGCGAAGAGCCCGGACGAGCGGGCGTGGATCATCGCCGCCGCTGCGGAGCGGATGGCGGAGGCCGCGGGGCTCCCCCGCGCCCCGGCATGGGTCGTCCGGTTCCGCTGCGAATTGGAGGCGGAGACCCACCAGATGCGGCTTCCCATTGATGGGAGACCGGCGCCAGCCTTGATCTTGTCGTAGTTGGACCTATAATTGGCCGGTTGGTGCGACGGGACACCCCAGGAGCGCAATAAGGAGGAGAGATTATGCCCATTTATCGTTACCGCTGCTCCCGCTGTGGTACCGAGTTTCGCGAGCTGCGTGGGGTTCAGGATCGGGCCCTCGTGCGGTGCCCCGGGTGCGGCGCATCGGAGGTGACGCGGCTCCTGCCGCGGTTCGGCGTTGTGTACAAGGGGAGTGGGTTCTATACGACGGATTACCGACGGGCGCGGTCGGGGGGCGCTTCGTCCGACGGTGCGACGGATGGGGAGTAGGCCTGTTCGGCCTTTGAGGTGATGTGGAGTGGCTATTTCCGGGGATGACATCAGGCGGATCAGGCTAGGGCTGGCCTCGAGCGAGGAGATGCTCTCCTGGTCGCGGGGAGAAGTGACGAACTCCGAGACCATCAACTACCGCAGCCACAAGCCCGAGCGCGGCGGGCTCTACGCTGAGGAGATTTTCGGTCCGGAGAACGACTACGAGTGCACGTGCGGCAAATACCGCGGCAAGAAGTACGAGGGCATCACGTGCGACAAGTGCGGGGTCCTCGTCACCGACTCCGCGGTGCGCCGGGTGAACATGGGGCACATCCGGCTGGCGAGCCCGGTGGTCCACTTCTGGTACCTGAAGGGGGTGGCGAGCCCCCTGTCCCGCCTCTTGGGGATCAAGCGGCGGGACCTGCGACGCATCGCGTACTACGAGACGGAGACGTCCCGTGAGGACCTGTTCGTTGTGACGCAATCGGGGTCCCCCAAGGTGCGACAGGGGGAGACGCTCTACGGGACGGAGGTCCGCATCCTGGCGACCGCGTTCACGTTCCAGGTGGAACAGGCCTACCTCATCACCAAGGCGCCGCGGGTGGTGGCCGACGAGGGGGGGGAGGTCCAGATCGAGGTGCGGAAGCTCGCCAATGGGGAGGCGTTCCGCGCCCTGGTGATCGGCCGCCACGAGTACCCGGTGACGCCCGACGCCGAGGTGTTCGTCGAGGATGGGGATACGGTCGAGGCCGGGGAGACCCTCTGTGAGCGGCCGGCGGGCGAGCTGTGTTCGCAGACGATGTTCGAGATGCTGCGCGCGCGGTACGAGGGGGTGGAGGGGACCCCGATCCAGGAGGTCGTGGACAACCTCGCCCACCTCGTGGTGCGGGTGGGGGAGAACGTCCCCCTGCGGTTGGGCCAGGAGCTATCCACCTTGGAGGCGCGGGCCTACGAGCGGTGCTTCCCGGGCGGGTTCGAGGCCACCACGGGAGCGGAGGGGATCAAGCGCTTGCTGGGGGCGCTGAACCTGGACGCGCTCGCCGATGAACTGCGGGAGGAGCTCGATCACACGGTGAACCAAGGGGAGAGGCGACGCATCCTTCACCGCCTGGAAGTGGTGGACCAGCTCCGCCAATCCGGCAACAACCCTGGCGACCTCGTGCTCGAGGTCATCCCCGTCCTCCCCCCTGCCCTGCGGCCGATGATCCAGCTCGAGGGGGGGAAGTTTGCGACCACGGACCTGAACGACCTCTATCGGCGCATCATCAACCGCAACAACCGCCTGAAGAAGCTCCGCGAGATGGGGGCCCCGGAGATCATCCTCCGCAACGAGCGGCGGATGCTGCAGGAGGCGGTGGATGCCCTCATCCACAACGAGAAGAAGGACAACCCGATCCGCGGCCGGGACAACCGCCCCCTCAAATCCCTGTCCGAGCGGATCCAGGGGAAGCAAGGGCGCCTTCGCCGCCACCTCCTCGGCCGGCGGGTGGACTACTCCGGCCGGGCGGTGATCGTCGTTGATCCCGAGCTCAAGCTCCACCAGTGCGGGATCCCGAAGAAGATGGCGCTCGAACTGTTCAAGCCGTTCATCCTCGCCCGCCTGGAGAACCTCCCCTATGCCGACTACGATGAGATCAAGAACAAGGCGCTCGCCGGCG
This sequence comes from Candidatus Bipolaricaulis anaerobius, assembly GCF_900465355.1. Classification (NCBI taxonomy): domain Bacteria; phylum Candidatus Bipolaricaulota; class Bipolaricaulia (SeqCode); order Bipolaricaulales (SeqCode); family Candidatus Bipolaricaulaceae; genus Bipolaricaulis (SeqCode); species Bipolaricaulis sanaerobius (SeqCode). The sequence continues at coordinate 637,388 of NZ_LS483254.1, forward strand.
GGCTGCCCGAGGTGTGGGACACCCTCGATCAGCTCATCCAGGAGTATCCGGTGCTCCTCAACCGCGCGCCCACCCTGCATCGCCTCTCGATCCAGGCCTTCCAACCGGTGCTTGTGGATGGGGATGCGATCCACATCCACCCCCACGTCTGCCCGTCCTACAACGCCGATTTCGACGGCGACCAGATGGCCGTTCACCTCCCGTTGGGCAAGGAGCCAGTCCAGGAGGCGTGGGAGCTGATGCTGTCCGCGCGGAACACCCTCTCCCCGGCCCACGGGCGGCCGCTCGCGCTTCCCACCCAGGACCAGGTGTACGGGTTCTACTACCTGACGATCCTCGACCCGGACGGCGTGGGGAAGGGGAAAGCGTTCCGCTCGATCGACGAGGCGCTGAAGGCCTACGACCACGGCGCGGTCGGCCTCCACGCCCCAATCCGGATCCGCATCGACGGGGGGATCGTGGAGACCACGCTCGGGAGGGCGATCCTGAACCAGGCTCTCCCCCCCGATCTCCGCGACTACGGGGCGACGTTCGACGCCCGCCGGGTGCGGACGGTGCTCGAGCAGTGCTACCTCCGCTACGGCTGGGAGCGCAACGCGGAGGTCCTGGATGAGCTGAAGACTTTGGGGTTCCGCTACGCGACCCTGTCGGGGCTGACGATCGCTGTGCCGGACTGCGAGATCCCTCCGGAGAAGGCTGCCCTGGTGGAGGAGGCCCAGGCGCAGGTGGAGCGCATCAACCGGATGTACGCGCGGGGGCTGGCCACGGAGGAGCAGCGCTACCAAGCCGTGACGCGGGTGTGGCGGGAGACGGTGGATGCAGTGGAGAAGGCCACGATGGCGAACCTGTCACAGAAGCCGTTCAACCCGGTCCATGCCATTGTCGCCTCCGGGGCCCGTGGCTCGGCCGGTCAGGTGAAGCAGATCGCGGGGATGCGGGGGCCGATGGCCGACCCCCAGGGACGGGTCCTCGAATGGCCCGTGATCTCGAACTTCCGCGAGGGGCTGTCGATCTTGGAGTACTTCATCTCCACGCACGGCGGGCGGAAGGGCACGGCCGACACCGCGCTGCGCACCGCGAGCGCGGGGTACCTCACCCGGCGGTTGGTGGACGCCTGTGTGGACGCGATCGTGAAGGAACAGGACTGTGGGACCCGCCAGGGGGTGGAGATCGATCCGCTCTACTTCGCGCCTCAGGGGCAGGTGATGGAGGGCATCCCTGATCGGATCTACGGGCGGGTGACTGCGGAGCCGATCCGGGATCCCGCCACTGGGGAGATCCTCGTCGAGGCCGGGGTGATCCTGGATCGGGAGACTGCGCAGCGGGTGGGGACGCTCGAGGTGTCCCTCGCGCTCGATGGGGAGGGGATCGAGGACCGCGTCGGCTTCTGCAAGACGGTGGGCGACCTCTACCACCCCGAAACGGGCGTGCTCCTCGTGCGGGATAGCGAAGGCCTCTCCCCGGAGCTCCTCGACGAACTGCGGGGGGCGGGGGTTCGCGAGGTGCGGGTCCGACCGCAGATCGTGATCCGCTCCCCCGCCCTGTGCCAGACCCCAGGAGGGCTGTGTCAGATGTGCTACGGCCTCGACCTCGCGTTCCACCGGCTGGTAGAGCTGGGGACAACGGTCGGGGTCATCGCTGCCCAGTCCATCGGCGAGCCGGGCACCCAGCTCACGATGCGGACCTTCCATACCGGCGGCGTGGCGGGGCTGGACATCACCCAGGGCCTGCCCCGTGCCGAGGAGCTCTTTGAGGCGCGCAAGACGACGAAGGCGCCCCACGCCACCGTGGCCCCTCTCTCCGGCCGGATCACCCACATCGAGACGACCCGCTCCGGCCGCGAGGTGGTGGAGATCACGTCCGAGCCCCATACCGTCGTCCTGCCCCGCATATTCGTCCACGTTGCCGAGGGGGAGGAAGTGGACGTGGCGAAGTTCCGTTCCCTGTGTAGCCCGATCGAGGGGAGGGTGTTCCTGTTCGAGGAGGACGGGGAACGGTACCTGGCTGTGCTTGATGAGGCTGGACTGGACAGGATGTACATCGTTCCCCCCGAGGCCGAGATCAAGGTCGCCCACCGGGCGACGGTGGAGGAAGACGAGGCGTTGACCACGGAGTACCACATCGAGGCACCGGTTGCCGAGATCTCGGGTCGGATCACGCTCCAGCAGGAGAGCGGGATGAGGCGGGTCATCGTCCGTGGGGAACGGGGCGAGACGCGCGCGTACGAGATCCCGTACGGGTCACAGGTGCTGGTCCAGGATGGAGAGGAGGTTGAGGCGGGGAAGAAGCTCGCCACCCGGTCGCGGCCGCTCGTCCTTCGCACCGACACGGCGGGGACCGTCCTCATCGGGCCGCGCTCCGTGGCGGTGGTGGCGGGGAAGGGCCGGGCCGTGATCGCCCCCATCACCCCCGACCTCCTGCCGATGGTGGAGCACGGTGCGCCGGTGCGGGAGGGCCAGGAGCTCTTCCAGGTGACCCTCCCCCCGGGCGAGGTGGTGCTGGTGGACCGCGTGGAGACGGCGAACGAGGTGGCCACGGTCCGCGTCCGCTACCGGGCGCAGGTGGAGTGTGCTGAGGGGACGATCGTGCGGGTCGGGGACAAGATCGACCGCGGCGAACCGGTGTCGAAGGGCGTGATCCCCCCCCATTACCTGATGGAGGTGGCCGGCGTCCAGAAGACCCGCGAGTACCTCCTCGTCGAGCTGCAGAAGGTCTACAAGTCCCAGGGGGTGGACATCAACGATAAGCACTTCGAGGTCGTGATCCGGCAGATCCTGAACAACGTGCGGATCGTGGATCCGGGGGAATCCACCTTTCTCTTGAACGACGTGGTCCCGTTGGAGATCTTCCAGCGCGAGGTGCGGCGGCTCGCCGAGGAGAACGAGGCGATTCGTCGCGGCCGGGATGATCTGATCGGGGCCAAGCTCCTCGCCCCCCTCGCCCGGGGAGGGGCCACCGTGGCGGAGGCGGGGGAGACGATCACCCGCGAGGCCCTCGACCGGGCGATCGCCCTTGGCGTTCGGCAGGCCCGGGTCGAGATCCACGGCGAGGCGCAGACGGTGCGCCTCCTTGAGTACCGGATCCCGCAGGGGGAGCGGGAGCTCCTCCGCATCTCCCGGGCGGCCCTCCTCCGCAAGTCGTGGCTCGCGGCGGCGTCGTTCGAGCGCACGACGAAGGTGCTCGCCGATGCTGCCCTGCGCGGAGAAGACGACTACCTGGATGGGCTGAAGCCCTGTTTGATGGTGGGGAAGAGGATCCCCGTGGGTACGGGGTTCCCTGGCCGAAACGCTCCGGCCTCCCCGGAGTTGAAACCGTAGGTAGGGGAACCTAGAATCGCTGATGAGGAGATATGCCGACGTTTAATCAACTTGTGCGTTATGGACGGAAGCCGCAGCGGTCGAAGAGCAAGTCCGTGGCTCTCGCCGGCTGCCCCCAGCGCCGCGGTGTATGCCTGCGCGTGTTCACCCGCACCCCCAAGAAGCCGAACTCCGCGTTGCGGAAGGTGGCGCGGGTCCGCCTGTCGAACGGGCGCGAGGTGACGGCGTACATCCCCGGCGAGGGGCACAACCTCCAGGAGCACTCCCTCGTCCTGGTGCGGGGCGGACGGGTGAAGGACCTCCCCGGCGTGAAGTACCACATCATCCGCGGGGCGCTCGATGCCGCAGGCGTGGAGGGCCGCCGCCAGGGCCGGTCCCGGTACGGGATGCGCCGTCCCAAGGAGGGTTAGGTGCCCACATTCGATGTCGTCATCCCGGGTCGGGATGTAGCGGCCGACGTTCGCCAGGGCTCCAAGCTCGTGGAGAAACTCATCAACTACGTGATGTGGGACGGGAAGAAGTCGCTTGCCCGACGCACGGTGTACGAGGCGTTCGACCTCCTCGACCGCCGGGGGGAGGGTCCGGCGCTGGATACGTTCCTCAAGGCTGTGCAGAACTGTATGCCCAAGATCGAGGTCCGCTCCCGTCGGGTGGGGGGAGCTGCGTACCAGGTGCCGTTTGAGGTCCCCGCGCACCGGCAGACGATGCTCGCCCTGCGGTGGATGGTCCAGGCGGCACGGGCCCGCTCCGAGCGGACGATGCCCGAGCGGCTGGCGGGCGAGATCTCCGCTGCGGCCCGCGGCGAGGGTGGGGCCTACCAAAAGAGGCAGGAAGCCCATCGCATGGCCGAGGCGAACCGGGCGTTCGCCCACTACCGCTGGTAGGCGCCCTCCGCATCCTCGGGGCACGCTGATGGCGGAGAGTGACGTTCGCAAGATCCGCAACATCGGCGTGATCGCCCACATCGATGCCGGCAAGACCACGCTCACCGAGCGCATCCTCTACTACACGGGGAAGATCCATCGCATGGGCGAGGTCCATGAGGGGACCACCGAGATGGACTGGATGGATCAGGAGCGGGAGCGGGGCATCACCATCACCGCGGCGGCGACGACCGCCATGTGGAATGGGCACGCGATCAACATCATTGATACCCCAGGCCACGTAGACTTCACGGCGGAGGTGGAGCGCAGCCTGCGGGTCCTCGATGGGGCAGTGGTCCTCTTCTCCGGCGTGGAGGGCGTGGAATCCCAGTCCGAGGCGGTGTGGCGCCAGGCCGATCGGTACCGGGTCCCCCGGCTGGCCTTCGTGAACAAGCTCGATCGGGTGGGCTCCGATTTCTCGCGGGCGGTGCAGGACATGGTGGACAAGCTTGGGGCGACGGTGCTGCCGCTCGTCGTGCCCTGGCGGGATCGCGAGGGGCGGCTCCTGGGGATGGTGGACCTCGTGCGGTGGGCCGCCCTCCGCTGGGACCCCGCGGACCTCGGCCGGACGGTTGAGGCCCTGCCCATCCCGCCCGAGGTGGAGGGCGAGGCCACGGAATGGCGGGAACGCCTTCTGGAAAAGCTGGCCGAGGTATCGGATTCCGTCGCTGAGCAGTACCTGGCCGATGGCGACGTTGCCCCGGGCGACATGGTCGCTGCGCTCCGGCAGGCGACGATCGGCCGGCTGTGGGTGCCCGTCCTGGGGGGCGCGGTCCTCGAAAACGTGGGAGTCCAACCGGTATTGGATGCGGTGGTGGACTTCCTCCCCTCCCCGGATGACGTGCCGCCGGTGCAAGGCTTCACCGCGAGCGGGTATCCGGAGTTCCGCCGCGCCTCGGCTGATGAGCCGTTCGCGGCGCTCGTGTTCAAGGTGGCGAGCGATCCCTATGCCGATCGGCTCCTCTATACGCGCGTCTACTCCGGGACCGCGGCGGAGGGCGAGGTGGTGCTGAACGCAACTTCTGGGCGCAAGGTGCGCTTGGTGCGTCTGTTCCGCCTGCACGCCAACCACCGCGAACGCCTGGCGCAGGTCACGGCGGGGGACATCGTGGGGGTGATCGCCTCCGGCCCGGTGTTCACCGGCGAGACGCTCTCCGATCCGGAGCATCCCCTTCTCCTGGAGCGGATCGCGTTTCCCGATCCGGTGGTGTTCTTCGCCGTCGAGCCTCGCTCCGAGCGCGAGGAGGGACCTCTTCGGGAGGCGCTCGACCGCATTGCGCAGGAAGACCCGACGTTCCAGGTGCGCGAAGACGAGGCGACGCGGCAGATTTTGGTGGGGGGGATGGGCGAGCTGCAACTCGAGGTCCAGCTGCGGCGCATCCGGGAGGAGTTCGGGGTCCCGCATCGGGTGGGGAAGCCGATCGTCGCGTACCGGGAGACGCTTGCCCGTCCGCTGGAAGTCACCGAGGAGTGGGACCAGGTGCTGGCTGGCCGGAGACAGTACGCGAAGGTCCTCGTCCGGTTTGAGCCCCTTCCCCGGGGGGCGGGGTTCGAGTTCCGCGCTCCTGTCCCGGCAGAGACCCTCCCGCCGGAGTTCGTGGACGCGGTGCGGCGGGGAATTGAGGGAGGGCTCGGGGCGAGCCCGGTGGGGGGGTTCCCGGTGACCGACGTGCGGGCTGTGCTCCACGGCGGCCGGGCGCACCCCGCGGACTCGTCTGAAGTCGCGTTTGAAGCGTGTGGGACCCAAGCTTTGCGCCGCGCGCTCGAGGAGGGAGGGACCCTCCTCCTGGAACCCGTTGCGGAGGGCGATATAATCACGCCCACCGAGTATCTCGGTGAGGTGGTTTCGGATCTGGGTCGTCGCCGAGGCGAGGTCCAGTCCATCCAGACCCGAGGGGTGGTGGAAGTCATCCGCTGTGCCATTCCCTTGGGGGAGACCTTCGGGTACGCCACCCAGTTGAGGTCCCTGACCCAGGGACGTGCGGTTCATACCCTCCGGGTGACCCGTTACGACGAGGTGCCCCCAGGGATCGCGCGTGAGGTGCTGAGGAGTCGAGGATACGATGGCTAGGGAAAAGATCAGGATCAAGGTGCAGAGCTACGACCACGAGCTCGTTGACGCCGCTGTCCGCAAGATCGTGGACACCGCGATGGCGAGCCGCGCCAAGGTGAGCGGCCCGATCCCGCTCCCCACCGAACGACGTCTGTACGCGGTCCTCCGCTCGCCTCACGTGGACAAGCGATCCATGGAGCACTTCGAACGCAAGGTCCACCGACGGTTGATCGACATCAAGGAACCGACCGCGGCTACGATCAACGCGCTCATGGAAGTGGAACTCCCCACTGGGATCGACATCGAAATCAAACTGTGAGGGACGAGATGCCACTTGAGCTGATCGGTCGCAAGGTCGGGATGACGCAGTGGTTCGACGGGGAGGGGCGGGCGGTGGCGGCCACGGTCATCGAGGTCGAACCCTCGGTCGTCGTCGAGGTCAAGACCCCGGACCGGCACGGGTACGCTGCGGTTCAGTTCGGTGCTGGCGCGGTGGCCGAGCGCAAGGTGAAGCGACCGATCCTTGGCCAGTTCCGCAAGATCGGCATCCCCCCCCGCAAGCACCTCTACGAGGTGCGGGTGGATGATCCGAGCCGGTTCTCCCCCGGAACGGAGGTCGGCGTGGACCTGTTTGCGGCCGGGGAGATGGTGGACGTCACCGGGATCTCCAAGGGGAAGGGGTTCCAGGGAACGATCAAGCGCTGGCGGTTCCACTCCCGGCCTCGGTCCCACGGCCACAAGTGGTTCCGGCGGCCAGGCGCGGCGGGGCGCGGGCTGACGAAGGTCGTCAAGGGGAGGAAGTACCCCGGCCACGCCGGCGTCCAGCGGGTCACCGTGCGGAACCTGGCAGTGTTGGCGGTCGACAGCGGTCGGCGGTTGCTCGTCGTGCGGGGATCGGTCCCCGGCCCGCGGTCGGGCGCGCTGCGGATAAGGAAGCACGATGCCTAACGTTCGCATTCACCGGTTCAACGATCCGGAAGGGGTGCCGACCGAAGCGGCGGTGGCGGAGGCCGTGTTCGGCGCTCCTGTGTCGGCGGACCTTCTCCACCGGGCGGTACGGATCCAGCTCCTCAACAAGCGTCAAGGGACGGCGGCGACGAAGACGCGGGGCGAGGTCTCCGGTGGGGGGCGGAAGCCGTGGGCGCAGAAGCACACGGGCCGGGCCCGCCACGGTTCGACGCGATCCCCGCTCTGGCGCCATGGGGGCGTGACGTTCGGCCCCCAGCCGCGGGAGTGGTCGCTTGCGCTCCCGGTGCGGATGCGGCGGAAGGCGCTGGCGGCGGCCCTCTCCTCCCGCTACGGGGGGGAGATGGTGTGGGTTGTGGACCGCATGGGGTTCGACCGGCCGCGCACCAAGGACGCGATCGCCCTTTTGGGGCGGCTCGGCTGCCCAGCGAAGACGCTGGTCGTCGTCGCTCCTGAGGAGTACGGGATCCCCGTGGCGAACTCGTTCCGCAACATCCCCGGCGTGACCTGCATCCGTGCGGATGCGGTCACGGCCTACGACGTGCTGGCCCACGACGGGATCCTCCTCACGGAGGGAGCGGTGCGGGCACTGGAGGGGCGGCTGAGCCATGGGTAGGGAGATCTATCTGGAAGATGTGATCCTACGCCCGGTCCTGTCGGAGAAGACGTGGCGGGGGATGGAAGAGGGCAAGTACACGTTCGAGGTGGCGGCGGATGCCGGCAAGAACGAGATCCGTACCGCAGTGGAAGGCCTGTTTGGGGTCAAGGTGGAGCGGGTGTGGGTCATGAACCGGTCCGGGAAACCGCGCCGGACCCGGCTCGACCGACGCCACGGGCGGACGCGGGGGGAACGGCGGGCCATCGTCCAGCTCGCCCCCGGTCACAAGATCGACATCGTGGGGTGAGCTAGAATGGGCCTCAAGAAGCTCAATCCAGTTACGCCAGGGCAGCGCCACGCCGTGGCCCCCGACTACGGGGAGCTGACGCGGGACAAGCCGGAGAAGGGGCTTGTCGCCCCGCTCGCCCGCAGCGTCGGCCGCAACAACCAGGGGCGGATCACCACGCGCCACAAGGGAAGCGGCCACAAGCGCCGCTACCGGTGGGTGGACTTCGCCCGCGAGAAGCACGGGGTTCCGGCGCGGGTCGTGTCCGTGGAGTATGATCCCAACCGGTCGGCGTGGATCACCCTTCTTCACTATCGGGATGGGGAAAAGCGCTACATCCTTGCCCCGCTGGAGCTCAGGGTGGGGGACGTGGTTGAGGCGGGGGAGAGCGCGGAGCCCAAGCCGGGCAACGCATTGCCCCTCCGGCGCATCCCGGCCGGGACGTTCGTGCACAACGTGGAGCTCTACCCCGGTTCGCGGGGGAAGGTGGCGCGGGCGGCCGGGACAGCGGCCCAACTCCTCGGGCGCGAGGAGGATCGGGCGATCCTCCGCCTTCCCTCGGGTGAGATCCGCGTGTTCCACGTGGCGTGCATGGCCACCGTGGGGCGGGTGAGCAATCCCGACCACAAGAACGTGCGGCACGGCAAGGCGGGCCGGGTGCGCCACCTCGGGCGGCGGCCGAGCGTGCGAGGGGTGGCGATGGGCGCGGACGATCACCCGCACGGAGGCGGCGAGGGCCGCACCGGGGAGGGTCGGCCGTCGAAGACGCCGTGGGGGAAGCTCGCGCGGGGCGTTCCGACGCGGAAGAACAAGGCGAGCGATGCCAAGATCCTCAAGAGGAGGGAGTAGATGGCGCGGTCGAGGAAGAAGGGACCCTTTGTAGCCCGCGACGTCCTGGAGAAGCTCGCCAAGGTCAAGCGCGGGGAGATCGCGGAGATCGTCACTTGGTCCCGGAGCTCGATGATCACGCCGGAGATGGTGGGGATCACGATCCGCGTCCATAACGGCCGGACGCACGTCCCGGTCCGGGTGACCGAGGCCATGATCGGTCACCGCCTGGGCGAGTTCGCGCCAACGCGGGTGTTCCGTGGCCACGGCGGCGTGAAGAAGAAGACCGCGGTTCCGAAGTGATCGAGGTGACGGGATGCGGGAAGCGATAGCCAGAGCGCGTTTTGTGCGGATGTCCCCCCTCAAGGCGCGGCTCGTGATCAACGAGATCCGGGGCAAGCCCGTGGCTGAGGCGCGGCAGATCTTGGCCCTATCGCCGCAGAAGGCGAGCCGGTTCATCCGCAAGGTCCTCGACTCGGCGGTGGCCAACGCTCAGCATAATTTCGAGATGGATGTGGACAGGCTGTTCGTGGTGCGCGCCGTGGTGGATGAAGGGCCACGGGTCCGACGGCTGAACCCGCGAGCGTTCGGGCGCGCCGATATCGTGCGCCGGGCGATGGCCCACATTACCGTGGCCGTGGCGGAGAAGGAGGAGTAGTGGGTCACAAGACGCATCCGGTCGGATTCCGGATTGGGGTCCTCAGGAAGTGGCGTTCGAACTGGTTCGCCCCCGACGCCCTGGTCCCCGAGTACGTGGCGGAGGACTGCCGCCTGCGCGCGGAGATCCACAACGCGTACAAGGGGGCAGGGCTCGCCGAGACCCTTATCGAGCGGACGACCGAGGGGCGGGTGACGGTCACGATCCGCGCCGCTCGGCCCGGGATCATCATCGGGCGGGGAGGTGCCGAGATCGCGGCCCTCCAGGAGAGGCTGTCCCGAGAGGTCGGGCGTGAGGTGCGGATCGGGGTCATGGAGGTCGAGCGCCCGGAGTTCGAGGCTCCCCTTGTGGCCCAGGATGTCGCGTTTCAGATCGAGAACCGGATCAACCCATACCGGGCGATGAAGGAGACGTTGCGCCGGATCATCGCCGCGGGGGCCCAAGGGGCCAAGATCCGGATCTCGGGGCGCCTCGGAGGAGCCGAGATCTCGCGGTCGGTGGAGATGAAGGAGGGGCGTGTCCCGCTCCATACCCTACGTGCTGATGTGGACTACGGACTCGCCGAGGCGTGGACGAAGTACGGGGTGATCGGGGTCAAGGCGTGGGTGTTCCGCGGCGAGGTCTGGTCCATGTCCGACCGCTCCGGGTCGGAGGTGAAGTGAGATGCCGGCTCTGTTTCCCAAGCGGACGAAGTACCGCAAACAGCAGCGGGGGAGGATGAAGGGGATCGCCAGCCGGGGGGCGGAGGTCGCGTTCGGGGAGTACGGGATCCAGGCCCTGGCGCCGGCGTGGATCACGAGCCAGCAGATCGAGGCCGTGCGGACCGCGCTCGCCCGCGGCACGCATCGCGGCCGGGTTTGGGTGAGGATCTTCCCCGATAAGCCCTACACGAAGATCGCCGCCGAGTCGCGGATGGGCAAGGGGAAAGGAGCGGTCGAGAACTGGGTTGCCGTGGTGCGGCCGGGGCGGGTCATGTTCGAGTTCTCCGGCGTGACCGAGGCCGAGGCCAAGGAGATCCATCGCCGTGTCTCGTGCAAGCTGCCCATCCCGACCCAGCTCAAGGTGCGGTTCCAGTTGGGAGGGGAGCGATGAAGGCCCGGGAGCTGCGGGATCTTTCCACGGACGAGCTGCGCGCGCGGGTCGCCGAGGGGAAGAAGAAGCTGTTCACGCTGCGGTTCCAGCTCGCCTCAGGTCGACTGACGAACACGGCGGAGATCGGGAAGGCGAAGCGCGACATCGCCCGCGCGTTGACCGTGCTTGAGGAACGGGAAGATGCGTAAACAACGGATTGGCCGGGTAGTGAGCAACCGGATGATGAAGACGATCGTGGTGCTCGAGGAGCGCCTCGTCGAGGCCCCCCTCTACGGGAAACGGCAGCGGCGGCGGACCAAGTACTATGCGCACGACGAGGCCGGCCAGGCGCGGGTGGGGGACATCGTGCGGATCGAGGAGACGCGCCCCCTATCCACGCTCAAGCGGTGGCGGCTCGTGGAGATCGTGCGCCGCGCGGAAGGGTGAGACGATGATCTTCCCAACGACACGGCTCACGGTGGCCGACAACACCGGGGTCAAGGAAGTGGAGTGTATCAACGTGCTCGGCAAGAAGAGCGCGGCCGAGATCGGCGATATCGTAGTCGCTTCCGTCAAGAAGCGGATTCCGACCTCGGAGTTCACGAAGGGCAACATCGTGCGGGGCGTGGTGGTCCGGACGCGGGGCGCGTTTCGCCGCGAGGACGGTAGCACGATCCGCTTCGATGACAACGCGGTGGTGCTCGTCGACAAAACGTTGCAGCCCCTGGGGACGCGCGTGTTCGGGCCTGTGGCACGTGAACTGCGGGAGCGGGGGATGATGAGGATCATCTCGGTCGCCCCGGAGGTCGTGTAGGGAGCGGGAGGAGCGATGCGGAAGGTGCGAAAAGGGGATCGGGTCAAGGTCATCTCAGGCGACGACCGGGGGAAGGTCGGCAAGGTCCTCCAGGTCTTCCCGGAGAAGGGCCGGGTCCTGGTGGAGGGGGTCAACATCGTGACCAAACACCAGCGCCCAACCCAGGCCGTGCGCGAGCCGGGGATCATCAAGCGGGAGTCCCCCGTTCACCTATCGAAGGTGAAGGTGATCTGCCCGGAGTGCGGTGCCCCCAGCCGGCTGGGCGTGGCCGTGGTGGAGCAGCAGAAGCTCCGTCGCTGCAAGCAGTGTGGGGCGACGTTCTAGCGCCATGCTCTACACCCAGTACCGTGAGGAGATCGTCCCGCAGCTCATGAAGGAGCTCGGGTATGCCAACGTGATGCAGGTCCCGCGGGTGGAGAAGGTCGTGGTGAACATGGGCGTGGGCAAGCATGACGACCCGAAGGTCCTCGAGGGGGCGATGGCGAACCTCGGGCAGATCGCAGGGCAGAAGCCTGTCGTGACGCGGGCCCGGCGTGCGATTTCGGACTTCAAGATCCGGCAAGGGGATGCGATTGGGTGCATGGTGACCCTGCGCGGGCCGCGGGCCTACGAGTTCCTGTACAAGCTGTTCAACGTCGCCCTTCCTGGGATCCGCGATTTCAAGGGGGTTTCTCCGGATGCGTTCGATGGGCGCGGGAACTTCTCGATCGGCCTCTCGGAGCAGATGGTGTTCCCGGAGATCTCCTACGACGACGTCGTCCGCGCTCAGGGGATGGACATCACCATCGTGACCACGGCGCGCACGGACCGGGAGGGCAGGGCGCTCCTCGCGGCGCTGGGGTGTGCGTTTCGCAAGGAATAGGAGGGAAGATGGCGCGCAAGGCCATGATTGAGAAGGCGAACCGGCGCCCGAAGTACGCGGTGCGCAAGCGCAACCGGTGCCGGCTGTGCGGGCGGTCGCGGGCGTACATCGGCGATTTCGGCCTGTGCCGGCTCTGCTTCCGCAAGCTCGCGCTGGACGGGCAGCTCCCGGGCGTGAAGAAGGCGGCGTGGTGAGGAGGAACGGATGACGGTGAACGACCCCATTGCCGATATGCTCGCTCGGGTCCGCAACGCGCTCGCCCGGTCCATGACCGAGGTGACGATGCCGTCGTCGCGGATGAAGGTGGAGATCGCGCGGATCCTGGCAGAGGAAGGGTACATCGAGTCCTACACCGTGGACGAAGGCGAGCCCTTCCCCACCCTCCGCCTCACCCTCAAGTACAAGCGAGAGGGGACCCGCTTCCGCCGCCCGGCGATCCAGGGGCTGCGGCGGGTCAGCACCTCCGCGCGGCGGGTGTACGTGGGCGCTGACGAGATTCCAAACACGCGGGGGGGCCTGGGGACTTCTGTGCTCTCCACCTCGCAGGGGATCATGACCGGCCGCGAGGCGCGGCGGCGCGGGATCGGCGGCGAGCTTCTGTACGAGGTGTGGTGAGACGATGTCCAAGATTGGGAAGAAGCCCATCCGCATCCCGCCGGGGGTCGAGGTCACGGTTCGCCCGGGGCGGGTCACTGTCCGCGGTCCCCAGGGGACGCTGGAGTGCCCGTACGAGCCGGAGTTCGTGGCGATCGAGGTCGCGGACGGGGAGGTGCGCGTGGAGCGGAAGGCTGAACGCGCCCCGTTCCGGGCTCGCCATGGCCTGTACCGGGCGCTCATCGCGAACATGGTGCGCGGTGTGACCGAGAAATGGCAGAAGGAACTGGAAATCCAAGGGCTGGGGTACCGCGCCCGCGCCGAGGGCCGCGCCCTCGTCATGGAGTTGGGGTACTCCCACCCGGTGCGGTACGAGGTCCCCGATGGGATCGAGTTCTCGGTTCCCGAGCCCACTCGGATCGTGATCCGCGGGATCGACAACCGGCTGGTGGGCCAGGTCGCGGCGGACATCCGCGCGTTTTGCCCGCCCGAGCCGTACCGCGGCACCGGCATTCGCTATCGGGGGGAGGAGATCGTGCGCAAGGCAGGTAAACTGGGGGCGAAAGGGTGACGGTTATGGCCAGAACAACACGCGCCGACCATCGGCTTAAGCGGAAGGCCCGCATCCGGCGCCGGATCCACGGGACCGCGGACCGTCCCCGCCTCTGTGTCTACAAGAGCCTCCACCACGTCTACGCCCAGGTTGTGGATGATGCCCAGGGAAGAACGATCGCGTCCGCGTCCACGCTGTGTGCGGCCGTGCGGGAGCGCGGGGTGGGCAATACCGTGGATGGGGCGCGGGCCGTGGGGGCGATCGTGGCGGAGCGGGCGCGCGCGGCCGGCATCCGCGAGGTGGTGTTCGATCGCTCGGGCTATCCCTACCACGGCAAGGTTCGCGCCCTGGCCGAGGCGGCCCGGGAGGGGGGGCTAGAGTTCTGATGGCGAGGTACCCGGAGCAACCAGCGCATGAGGTCATCGACATCCGCCGGGTGGGCAAGGTCACCAAGGGCGGGAAGCGTCTTCGGTTCCGCGTCGTGGTCGTTGCAGGCGACGGCGCGGGCCAGGTCGGGGTGGGGGTGGGGAAGTCGGTCGAGATCCCCCAGGCCGTTCAGCAAGCGATTCGCGATGCCATGAAGCATCTCGTGACGGTCTCCGTGCAGAATGGGACGATCCCCCACGAGGTGCGGGGTCAGTTTGGGGCCGCCAAGGTCCTCCTCCGGCCGGCCTACCCGGGCACGGGCGTCATCGCAGGGAGGACGGTGGGGGCCGTGTGCCGCATCGCCGGGGTGCGCGACATCCTCACCAAGGCCCTCCGCTCCACGAACCCGCTCAACCTGGCGCGGGCTACCCTCGATGGGTTCAGGCAGATCGAGGGGGCAGAGATGGTCGCAGCCCGACGGGGGAAGACCGTGGCGGAGATCATGGAGGTCGAAGATGCAGAGACTCGATAACCTGCGGCCTACCCCGGGGAGCAAGCGGGGGAAGAAGCGCGTCGGGCGGGGCTATAGCTCCGGCCACGGCGGCCACGAGTCCGGGAAGGGGACGAAGGGCCAGAACTCGCGGTCCGGGGTCACGGTGCGACCCGGGTACGAGGGAGGGCAGACGCCCTTCTGGATGCGATTCCCTAAGCGCGGGTTCCACAACGTGGCGCGGGTCGAGTACGCGGTGGTGAACGTGGGCGAGCTCGATGCCCGGTTCGAGGCGGGCGACGAGGTGTCGCTTGCCGTGCTCACCCACCGCGGCCTGATCAAGGACCCCAAGTGTGGGCTGAAGGTCCTGGGCGAAGGGGAGCTCACGAAGGCGCTCGTCGTGAGGGCTGATCGGTTCAGCCGGACGGCGAAAGAGAAGATCGAGGCCGCCGGTGGGCGCGCGGAGACCACGCAGCCCGTGGCGGACCCGGGCGAGGAGGCCTAGGTGCTGGGGCGCATTCGCCAGGTGTTCGCGATCGAGGAGCTACGACGGCGGATCCTCTACACCCTGGGGATGCTCCTCGTGTTCCGGATCGGCGCCCATATCCCCGTGCCGGGGGTGGACACGAGCAAGCTTGCGGATGTCCTCGCGGGCGCATTTGGAGCGGGCCTGTTCCAGTTCATCAACATGTACACGGGCGGGGCACTGCAGCAGTTCTCATTGTTCTCGCTTGGCGTTATCCCGTACATCAATGCCTCGATCATCCTCTCCCTCCTCATCCCGGTGTTCCCCCGCCTGAAGAAGCTCCAGGAGGAAGGGCGGGAGGGGAGGAGGAAGCTGACCCAGTACACGCGGTGGGGGACGGTGGCCCTGGCGCTGGTCCAGTCTTACGCGATGGGCGTCCTGGTGATCCAGTACGGGTTAGCCCAACCGTCGGTGGGCTTCTACCTGAGCACGATCATCTCCCTCACCGCGGGCACCGTGTTCCTGATGTGGGTGGGGGAGCGGATCACGGAGAACGGGATTGGGAACGGGGTCTCGATGTTGATCATGGCCGGGATCGTGGCCCGCCTCCCCGCGGAGATCCAGCAGGCGGCGCTCGAAATCTCGGCCGGAACGGTCCACCCGCTGTGGGGGATCGGGCTGATCGTGCTATTTGTGGCCGTGATCGCGCTGACGGTGATCGTTCAGCAGGGCCAGCGGAAGATCGTCATCCAGTATGCCAAGCGCACCTCGGGGCGGCGGGTGTATGGGGGGCATACGACCCATCTTCCGTTGCGGGTGAACCAAGGGGGAGTCATCCCGATCATCTTCGCCTCGGCGATCCTCACCCTCCCCAGCTCGATTGCGACGTGGGTGCCCCAACTGAACTGGCTCCAGAGCTATGTGGCCCCCGGAAGCACGATCTACCTTGTGGCCTACGTCCTCCTCATCTTCTTCTTCACCTACTTCTACTCATCGCTCGTGTTCGATCCGAACGACATCGCGAAGAACCTGCGCGAGGCCGGCGGGTTCGTACCCGGGGTTCGGCCCGGGCAACCGACAGCGGACTACCTGGGCTCGGTGACGAACCGGTTGCTCCTCGTGGGTGGGGTGTTCCTGGCGGGGATCGCCGTCCTCCCGTTCATCTTCTCCGCTGTGTCTGGCTTGCAGGGGTTCTCGATCGGCGGGACCTCAATCCTCATCCTCGTCGGGGTGGGCATTGACACGATCATGCAGATCGAGGCCCACCTCGTGATGCGTCAGTACGAGTCCCTCATCAAGGGCTCCGCGTTCCTGGGGAGGAAGGGCCTGTGAGGAACGTGGTCCTCCTCGGTCCGCCGGGCGCAGGGAAAGGGACGATCGCGGTGCGGGTGGCCGAAGAGCTGAATCTGTTCCATCTCTCTACCGGGGATGTGCTGCGGGAGGAGGTGGCGCGCGGGACGGAGCTCGGGAAGGAAGCGCGCGGGTTCATGGATCGCGGGGAGCTCGTGCCCGATGAGGTGGTGCTGGCCATGGTGCGGGAGAGGGTTCGCGGGCGGGGGGGGGTCCTCCTGGACGGGTTCCCGCGCACGCTAGCCCAGGCCGACGGCCTGGCGAAGTTCCTCCCCGTGCATGTGGTGGTGTACCTCGCGGTGGGGAAGGATGAGGTGGTGCGGCGGCTCGGGAGCCGGCGGGTGTGCGCGTCGTGCGGGGCGGTGTACAACCTCGTCACCCAGCGCCCGCGCACCCCGGGGCGCTGCGACCGGTGTGGCGGAGAGCTCCGCCAGCGGCCTGACGACGCGCCGGAGGTGGTGGCGCACCGGTACGAGGTGTACGAGCGGGAGTCCCGCCCCCTCATCGAGCATTACGCCCGTCAGGGGCTGCTCGTATCCGTGGATGCGGCCCGGCCTCCGGAGGCTGTGGTGGCCGACGTGATCCGGGTCCTTCGCTCGTGATCGCCCTCAAGACGGAGGCCGAGCTGAGGGTTGTGGCGGAGAACGCCCAACTTCTCGCCGAGATCCTGGTTGAGGTGGCGCTTCACGTGGAGCCGGACGTGGAGACCGCGGAACTTGACAGGTTCGCGGAGGAGCGGATCCGGGCCGCAGGGGCCCGTCCCGCGTTCAAGGGATACCATGGGTACCCGGCGAGCCTGTGCGTGTCCGTGAACGAAGAGATCGTTCACGGCATCCCTTCCTCGCGCCGGATCAAAGCAGGCGACATCGTGTCGCTCGATCTCGGCCTGGCGCGGGGGGGGTACGTGGCGGACGCGGCGCTGACGGTGGGCGCGGGGGAGATCACGCCCGAGGCGGAGCGGTTGCTTTCCGTGACCCGCGGTGCCTTGCAGGATGCGATCCGAGCCGCTAAACTTGGCGCTCGCGTTTCGGATCTCTCTCACGCCATCGGCCGGCATGTGAGCCGCCATGGGTTGTACGTGGTGCGGGAGTTCGTGGGCCACGGCATCGGCCGGGAGCTCCATGAGGATCCCCAGATCCCGAACTTCGGAGAGGGGGGGCAGGGGGCGGTGTTGCGGGAGGGGATGGTCCTCTGCCCGGAGCCGATGGTGAAGGGGGATGATCTCCCTGTTCACATCAAGGACGATGGGTGGACGGCCGTGACGGCGAGCGGGTCACTTGCCGCGCACTACGAGGAGATGATCGCGGTGACCCCGGACGGGCCCGCAGTGCTGACGGGTGGGATTTGGGAGGCGTTTTGTCGAAGAAGGACGTGATCCGGGCGCGAGGAGAGGTGACGGAGGTCCTGCCCGACTCGATGTACCGGGTGAAACTGGACAACGATCACGATGCGCTGTGCGTGGCCTCAGGCCGGATGCGGAAGAACTTCATTCGGGTGGTGGTCGGGGATCGGGTGGTTGTGGAGTTTTCCCCCTACGACCTCACCCGGGGACGGATCGTGTACCGTGAGACGTGAATAGGAGGCGAGGGTGAAGGTCCGGAGTTCAGTGAAGAAGATGTGCGAGCAGTGCCGGGTCATCCGTCGCGAGGGACGGTTGTGGGTCGTATGCCGCAACCCCAAGCACAAGCAGCGACAGGGGTAGGCCATGGCACGCATCGCGGGCATCAACCTTCCGGCGAAGAAGCAGATCGCAGTCGCGTTGACCTACATCTACGGGATCGGGCCGTCGCGGGCGCGGGAGATCCTCGAGCGGACCGGCGTGGCCCCGAACACGAAGGTCATGGACCTAACAGAGCAGGATGTGACTGCGCTGCGGCGCGAGGTGGAGTCCTACCTGGTCGAGGGTGACCTCCGGCGCCAGGTACGCGCGAACATCCAGCGCCTGACGGACATCGGGTGCTACCGTGGACTGCGGCACAAGGTGGGGCTCCCCGTGCGGGGTCAGAAGACGCGGACCAATGCCCGTACCTGGAAAGGGCCCCGGCCGGCTAAGGCCGGAAAGAGGAAGTAATGGCTCAGGCACGGAAGAAGAAGACGATCCGCCTCGACCGGGCGCGGGTGCACGTCCACTCCACGTTCAACAACACGATCATCACCGTGACCGACCTCACCGGCAACGCCGTCGGGTGGCAGTCGGGGGGGACGGCCGGGTTCACCGGATCGCGTAAGGGCACGCCGTACGCCGCGCAGCTGGCGACCCAGGCCGTGGTGCGGGATCTGAAGGAGTATGGTGTGCGGTCCGTGATCGTGACCGTGGATGGCACGGGCTCGGGCCGCCAGGCCGTGGTGCAAACGCTGCGCTCGCTCGGGATCCAGGTCGAGGAAGTGCGGAACGTGACCCCGGTCAGTCACAGCTAGGAGGCGGCGAGGATGGGCAGGTACACGGGTCCGAAGTGCAGGCTGTGTCGGCGGGAGGGCGTAAAGCTCTTCCTGCGTGGGGATCGCTGCTATTCGGCGCAGTGCCCGATCTCGAAGCGGCCCCAGGTTCCGGGCCAGCACACTCGCTTCCGGCGACGGGCGACGCCCTACGCGATTCGCATCCGTGAGAAGCAGAAGCTCAAGCGGATCTACGGCGTTCGCGAGGCCCAGTTCCGCCGGTACGTGGAGGCGGGGAAGCAGTGGAAGGGCGTCACGGGCGAGGCGATCCTGATGTCGCTCGAGAAGCGGCTGGACAACGTGGTGTACCGCGCTGGCTTCGCCCACTCCCGGAACCAGGCGCGTCAGCTCATCGGCCATGGGCACATCCTCGTGAACGGGCGGCGGGCGGACATCGCCTCTCGCCTCCTCGGCGAGGGGGACATCGTGGAAGTACGTCCCCAATCCCGCGACAAGCTGCGGCCCCAGATCAAGGAAGCGGCCGAGCGCCGGCCGGTCCCGACCTGGATGACGCGCGATCTCGAGGGGCTGCGGATCCAGGTGAATGCCGAGCCTACTGTGGAGGAGATCGAGCAATCGGTCAACATGAACCTGATCGTGGAGTTCTACTCGAGGTAAGATGGCTTCCTTTGTCTACCCAGATACGGCAACGTGGGCTGAGTCGGACGATCCGTGCTATGGGCGGCTGGTCGTGGCGCCGCTGGAGCGGGGCTACGCTACGACGTTGGGCAACGCGCTGCGGAGGGCACTTCTGTCGGCGATCCCCGGAGCAGCCGTGGTGCGGGTGCTCTTCCCCGGCCACTTCCACGAGTACGACACGATCGCGGGCGTGCGCGAGGACGTGCTCCACATCATCCTCAACCTGAAGGGCCTCGCGATCCGGTGCCAGGACGAGGCCTTGCACCGCCTGTACCTGAACGCCACCGGCCCGGGGGAGGTTCGGGCAGGCGATATCGAGACCCCGACGGGGGTCGAGATCGCCAACCCCGCGTACCCCATCGCCACCCTCGACAAGAAGGGGAAGCTCGAGCTGGAGATGGAGGTCGAGGTCGGGCGTGGGTTCCGCTCCGCTGAGGAGAACAAGCGGGACGATGCGCCGCTCTCCCTCATCCCGGTGGACGCCGACTTCTCCCCGATCGAGCGGGTCAACTTCACGGTGGAGGCGACGCGCGTCGGTGGGCGATCCGGCTACGAGCGTCTGATCCTCGATGTGTGGACGAACGGGGCGATCACACCTGCCGAGGCGGTGGGCCAGGCCGTGGCCGTGCTGCGCGAGCACCTGGCCCTCCTCGAGGGCGTGCGGGCGGAGCGGGGGGGGCGGGAGGCGGAGTCCGAGGTCTCGGAGGAGCTCCTCCAGCCCCTGCTTGAGTTGGGGTTTGAGGTCCGGGCCTGCAACCTGCTGCGGGAGGAGGGCGTGATCACCCTCCATGACCTGTTGGCGCGGACCCGCGAGGAGGTCTCCGATATCCACGGGTTCGGCGAGAAGACCCTCGCCCGGCTCGAGGAGCGCCTCAGCGAGCTCGGCTACGCGCTGCGTTCGGAGAAGGAGGACTGATGCGCCATCGCTGTAACGTACCCAAGCTCAGCATGAGGAGCGACCGCAGACGGGCCGTGGTGTCCGGACAGGCGAGGGACCTGATCCTGTACGGCAAGGTGGACACCACCCTCGCCCGGGCCAAGGCGACCCAAGCTCTGGCGGAGCGGCTCGTGACGTGGGCCCGAACAGGCGAGCAGGCCGCGCAGCGGCGGGCGTTCGCCATCCTCCAGAGCAAGGAAGCTACGGAGAAGCTGTTCTCCGAACTCGGGCCGCAGTACCGCGACCGCGAGGGCGGGTACACCCGTGTCCTCAAGCTCGGACCGCGGCGGGGAGACGGGGCGGAGGTGGCCCGCCTCACCTGGACCTAGTGCCCGGCCGACCGGTGGTCCCCCCGGCAGCGACGGTCGTCGGCCCCTACTCGCCCGGCGTACAGGGGGGGCCATTCCTGTTCATCTCCGGCCAACTCCCTCTCCTCCCCACGGGTGAGCTCGCGGCGGGGCCGATCGGGGATCAGACCAAAGTTTGCCTGCGGAACATCGCCCAGGTCGTCCAGGCGGCAGGGGGGTCGCTGCGCGACCTCGTCAAGGTGACGATCTACCTCGCCAACATGGACGATTTTCCCGCGGTCAACGAGGCCTATGCGGCGTTCTTCGATCGCGATCCCCCGGCGCGCGTCTGCGTTGGCGTGAGCCGCCTCCCCAAAGGGAGCCGGATCGAGATCGAGGCGATCGCCTACCTCGGGCCTAGCCTGTAGGGTAGAGACACCCCGCCGCACGGCGACGGGAGAGCGCGGCCAGCATCTCCACCACCATCTCGGGAAGACCGTAGCGCGGCTTCCAGCCCCAGTCGGTTCGCGCGGCCGAGTCATCGATCGAGCGGGGCCACGAGTCAGCGATCGCCTGGCGGAAGTCCGGCACATACTCGACCCTGAACCCGGGGACGTGCTTCCGGATCTCCGCGGCGAGCTCTCCGGCGGTGAAGCTCATCGCGCTGATGTTGTAGGTGCGGTAGCGCAGCTTCGCCCCCGGCGCCTCCATGAGGTCCAGCGCCGCCTGCAAGCAATCGGGCATGAACATCATCGGGAGCATCGTGTCCTCGCGCACGAAGCATGTGTACGGCTTCCCCTCCACCGCGGGGTAGAACATCTCCACCGCGTAGTCCGTCGTTCCCCCCCCCGGCGGGGTTTCGCTGGAGATGATCCCCGGGTAGCGGAGCCCGCGGATGTCGAGCCCGAACCGGTGGGCATAGTAGTCGCAGAGGAGCTCGCCCGTGACCTTCGTCACCCCGTACATCGTCGTCGGGGAGAGGACCGTGTCCTGGGGGGTGCGGTCGCGGGGGGTACGGGGCCCGAACACAGCGATCGAACTGGGGTAGAAGATCTGACGGATCCCGCTCTCGCGGGCGAGCTCAAGCAGGTTGTACAGCCCATTGACGTTGACGTCCCACGCCCGCTGGGGGTGCTGCTCGCCGGTCGCGGAGAGAACGGCGGCGAGGTGGTACACCGTTTCAATCCCGTGCTCCCGGATCACCCGGGCCAGCGCATCTCGGTTCGCGACATCGAGGGACACGAATGGCCCGGAGGAGGCGAGCGCCGCGGAGGCTGGCTTGCGATGGCCCGCCGCAATCACCGCATCTCCTCCGTACCGCTCGCGCAGCACGAGGGTGAGCTCTGATCCGATCTGCCCGGTGGCCCCTGTGACGAGAATGCGCATCTGTCCTCCCTGTGGTGTGAAAGTGTTCAGATGGGCATTCTACCCGCCCACGGTTGCTTGGGCGAGGCGGGCTGGGTAAGCTGCCGCCGAGGAGGGAGCATGGGGAAGTACGATTTCATCACCGCTGAACTCGCCGATCTCAAGGCACAGGGCCTCTACAACACGATTCGCACAATTGAGAGCGCGGTCGGGGCGTGGACTGTTGTGGACGGGAAGCGTGTTTTGAACATGTGTTCAAACAACTACCTCGGGTTCGCGAACGACCCCCGGCTGGTGGAGGCGGCGCGGCAGGCGGTCGCGCGGTACGGGGTCGGTCCGGCCGCGGTGCGCTCCATCGCCGGCACGATGACCCTCCACGTCGAGTTCGAGCGCAAGCTCGCCGCGTTCAAGGGAACCGAGGACGCGATCTCACTTCAGTCCGGGTTCTGCGCGAACCTGTCCGCGATCCCGACCCTGATGGGGGCGGGGCACGTCCTGTTCACCGACGAGCTCAACCACGCCTCGATCATCGATGGCTGTCGGCTGACGAAGGCGGAGCGCGTCATCTACCCCCACCGCGACGTGGGGGCGCTGCGCAGGGCCCTCGCTGAACATAAAGCCGCTTCGCGGAAGCTCATCGTCACCGACGGCGTGTTCTCCATGGATGGGGACTTGGCCCCCCTTCGCGAGATCGTGGCCGTCGCCGAGGAGTTCGATGCCCTGGTGATGGTGGACGATGCGCACGGGGAGGGCGTGCTCGGCTCCCACGGACGGGGGATCGCCGACCACTTTGGCGTGCAGGGGAGGGTGGACATCGAGATGGGCACGCTCTCCAAGGCGTTCGGCGTCATGGGGGGGTACCTGGCGGGCCGGCGGGAGATCGTGGAATACCTGCGCCAGCGGGCGCGGCCGTTCTTGTTCTCGAGCGCGGCCACCCCAGCCGACGTGGCGGCCTGCACCACCGCCGTGGAGATCCTCGAGAAGAGCGACGAGCCGGTGCGGATGCTGTGGGACAACGGCCGCTACCTGAAGGGGCGGCTCGCTGATCTCGGGTTCGACATCGGCCACTCCGAGACCCCGATCACCCCGGTCATGCTCGGCGAGGCAACGACGGCGTGGGAGTTCTCGCGGCGGCTGTTCGCGCGGGAGGTGTTCGCCCAGGCGATCGTCTTCCCCACCGTGCCCAAGGGGAAGGCCCGGCTGCGGGTGATGGTGTCCGCCGTGCACACGAAGGAGGACCTCGACTTCGCGGTGGACGCGTTCGCCCGCGTGGGCCGTGAGTTAGCTGTGATCTAGGGAGCGCGCGTGGAGGCCCTGGAACTGTTCGCCCGGATCCTGTTCGCCGCGCTGGTGGGGGCGGCGATTGGGCTCGAACGTGAGCTGCGGGGGCGCGCGGCCGGCCTGCGGACGCACATCCTCGTCTGCGCCGGGGCGGCGCTGGTGATGGTCCTCGCCGGGGAGCTCGGCCACCCGGATGGCCCCGGCCGCGCCCTGGCCGGGATCGTCACCGGGGTAGGGTTCCTCGGGGCGGGGGCGATCGTCCGGACACGGGACATCGTGCGGGGGGTGACCACGGCGGCCTGCATCTGGCTCGTCGCCGTGCTGGGGGCCGCTGCCGGCCAGGGCCTGTACATCCTCGCGGCGGGGAGCGCCGCCCTGACGCTGCTCGTCCTGTTGGGGCTGAACCGGGTGGAGCGCCTCGTCCCCGCCCACTCCTACCACACCGTGACCGTCCACGCTCAGGGCACGGAGGTGCAGCGCCTCGATGAGCTGTGCCGCGGGGTGTTCTCCGGAGCGCGGCAACGGGTCCTCGCCCTCGATGTCCGCCTCGACCGGTCGAAGGACTTCGCCTCGCTCACGTTCTACGTCCGGAGCCGCGGCGAGGTCCGGTCAGCCCAGCTTTCGGAGGAGCTCCTTGCCCTCCCCGGCGTGTCCCGCGTCAGTTGGCAGTGAGCCGGGGCCGTTTCACAGGCCGAGTTCGCTCTGGATCCCCTGCATTGCCGTGAGGACGAGGGTGGCGAACTCGTCGAGGGTGAGCCCAAGCTGCGTGCACCGTGCGATCCCCTCCCGCGATGCCGACCGGGCGAACCCCTTCTCGCGGTAGCGGTGGACCACGTTCTGGGCGGTGAGGCCGGCCAGCCGTCCGGGGTGGACGAGGGCGGCGGCGACGATGAGGCCGGTGAGGGGGTCCACTGCGGCGAGGGCGTGTTCGAACGGGGTGACGGGCTCCTTGCGCCCGGCGTGGGCGAGGATCGCGTCCAGGAGCTCGGGATCGTCAACCCCCTTCTCCCGCAGCCGGCGCACGGTGATCTCCCCGTGGCGCTGGGGATCGTCCTTCGTCTCCTCGTAGTCCAGATCGTGGAGGAGCCCCGCCAGCCCCCACCGGTCGGGGTCGCCGCCGAACCGGGGCGCCAGCGCCCGCATCGCCGCTTCCACGGCGAGCATGTGCTTGACGAGGTTCTTCGTTTTCACGCTTTCTTGGACGAGGGCCAACGCTTCCTCTCGGGTCATCGCGTCTCCTTTTGCCCATACGGGCACACGTCGCGCAGGGGGCACGCCGGACAGCGGGGCTGCCGCGGCCGGCAGACCTCCCGGCCAAGGCGGATCAGGTGGAGGTGGAGCTCGCGCTCCTGCCCCGGCGGGACGAGGGGGGCAAGGGCGTCATGGGGGTCGCCCGTTTCGTCCGTGAGCCCCAGTCGCTTCGTGACGCGGGAGATGTGGGTGTCCACCGGGAAGAACGGACGGCCGAACCCGAACAGGAGGACCACGTACGCCGTCTTCTTCCCCACCCCGGGGAGGGAGAGGAGCCACTGGACAGCCTCCTCGTCCGGGAGCTGGGCGAGGAAGTCGAGGGTGAGGGTCCCCCGCTCGTCGCGGAGCCGAGCGAGGACGGCGTGGAGGCGCTTCGCCCGCTGGTGGTGGA